>NZ_JOJF01000041.1:0-41311 GCF_000720265.1 Nocardia sp. NRRL WC-3656
TGAACCTCGGCAACGACCATGAAGCCAAACCCACCGCTCCCAGGTGATTCGGAACCCGATGGCTGCGGGCTCTATCACCACGAAAGAAAGGTAAGGACGTCCATGGCCGGTGACACGGTCTTGACTGTCATAGGAAATTTGACTGACTCGCCGGAGCTCCGGTTCACCCCCGTTTCCGGTGGGTTCATGAATTCCGAAGGGTCCTCTGCACGGAACTGAAGCGCCGGGCGCGTTCCTGCAGCTATCCGCGCCGTCGGTTCGGCGAACCGACGGATCAGGTCCGTCTGCCTAGTCAGGGATCCCCTACACGACAACGACTTTGAGGAGAATCATCATGTCCGGAGATACGGTCATCACTGTCATCGGTAATCTGGTTGCCTCGCCTGAGCTCAGATTTACGCCCTCGGGGGTGGCGGTGGCCAACTTCACCGTCGCTTCGACTCCCCGTATGTTCGACCGTAATACGAACGAATGGAAAGACGGCGGTGCACTGTTCCTGCGTTGCAATATTTGGCGAGAAGCTGCGGAAAATGCCGCGGAGAGCTTGACCAGGGGCTCGCGTGTGATTGTGAGTGGACGTCTCAAGCAGCGCTCCTTCGAGACCCGCGAGGGCGAGAAACGCACGGTCACCGAACTCGACGTCGACGAGTTGGGTCCCTCACTGCGGTACGCGACAGCTCAGGTCACTCGAGTCAACCGCAACGACCGCGGCAACGGTGGTGGCAGCAACGGTAACGGTTTCGGCAGCACTGGTGGGGACGATCCGTGGGCGGCGGGTGACGCTGGCCAGGCATTCGCTGGTGCTGCCGCAGGGTTCGGCGGCGGAAGTAGCGACGAGCCGCCGTTCTGAGTCGAGTCGGTTGCGCTGCTCCGGCCGTTGGTGGCGTGGAGCAGGTCATGGCGAGCCGGGGCTGCCGTCGAGATCGGGGTGATTGACGGTGTCGGTATAGCGTTCAGCGCCTTTCACGCTCAGTCCGAACAGGTCACACAGTCGGCGGACGTCGCCGCCGGTGGTGATGGCTTCGTAGAGGATCCGGTCCTCACGCACGGATTGACATGCCATGCCGAGGACTCCATTGATCCAGTTGCGGCTGACCGGTCCGGTCCGGACACCGCTTCTCGTGTTGATCAGCAGGTGCGGGTTCACGCTGTCGGGCCAGCGGGCAGCACGACGATCCAGCCAAGTCGCCACCCGCTCACGCACTGGCGGTGCCAGCAGGATCGTCCGATCCAGCAAATAGACGCGTCCGTCGCGGATATCGGTCAGCAGTAGCGACCGGAGTTGGGTACTGCGCAGACCATGGAAACCAACGAGCGCGGCGATAACGGCGCGCGCCGGATCCTCGGAGACGAGCGCGGCACGCAATTGTGTGACTGGGACCGGTAGCGGCACACGGGTTTCAGGTTTACCGGTGCGGAAATGCGTTGTCGGATTGGCGAACACAAGGCGGTGCGCTTTGAGCACACCGAACAGCGATCGCAAGGCCTGACCGACCAGTGCTCGCTGGCTGCCACTGTCAGGCAGGGCCGCCTTGATGTGATCGCGGGTGATCTCCCGCAGCGACTCGTGCCCGGCCGCGGCCCACCCGTGCACGGCGGGCATGGCGTGATGGATCCGCCCGCGCACCGTGGTTTCTGTTCGAGGACGGAACCGCGGCGCCGTAGTAGTGCCCACGCGCAACACCTCGAACCATAGGGACATTTCGTTGCGCATCGGTTCGGGAAGGCCCTCGATCTGGCGTGCGAACCACGCGAGCACACTGGGTTCCCGATCGTCATCGAGCATTCCCGCTGTCGCGAGAATCTCCCGAATCGGTTGCACCGCCAGCGAAATCTGATCCAGGCGAGTGACTTCGCTGGCCTTGATCGCAGCGCCGGGGGTGTCCTGCAGCGCTTGCAGGATCCGGATGCCCTTGCGGGCCTCGACCAACCGAGTCTTGCTCCACCCATGCCTGCGAGCGTGTTCCACGGCCACCTCGTCGAGTTGCTGGGCCAGCACCGGATCCGGTGGATCGGCGAACCCGTGCGCGCGCCCTGCGACCAGGTCCCGCGGCAGGTCGATCAACGCCAGTTGCCGATAGGCGACCGGGTACTGGCGACTACACAGCCGCTCAGGGGTTTTCGATGTGATCGGCCGGCGCATACCCCAGAACAGGCCAGCCAGGAACAATTGCTGGCCGTGTCGGTTCGCCTCCACGACGCTGAGCCCGATGCCATGCGGACGTTCCCCAACGGCCTGCCGAGAGCACAAGCGGCAGAACCCTTCGGCGTTCACCGCGATCACGCGTCCGCACGAACCACACGGCTTCGGCACTGGGAATCGTCGCCGCAGTGCCCGGCAGCCTTCACACAACCACCTCGAATGGCCGCTCACGCCCCAGCCGAGGCAGTCCATGCAGCTGTCGATCACCGGCGGAGCAAATCGATGGCAGCGCTGACACAGTCCGGCGGAGTAGTAGTCGCGCGTCGAGCCGCACTTGCGGCAAGGCAACGGCGCGAACGGCCCACCGGGCATGCATCGATAACAGTGCTGATCTCTGGGCGTGGCCACGGGCCGCTGCCCGCACCCGACACACGTTCTCGGTGGTTTCATGCCGGTGGCAGTGTCCGGTTCCGTCCCAGACGCGGCGTGATCGCCGTTACGCCGGCACTGTTGTCGGCGGCCTTGCGCGGTCTGCGCGCAGCCACCTTGTCCGGCTCCCGGATCAGCAGATCATTGGCCTCGCAGCCCAGCACGTGACAGATCACGTCGAGGTCGTCGAGCCTGATCGTGGTCGGGGCACCGGTCCACAACGCCGACATCTTTCCGGCACTGATCTCCAGACCCGCCTCGGCCAGCAGGCGCCGCAACTCGGTCGACTTCCAGATACCCTGCTCTGCTGCTTTCATCCGCAGGTTCCACCGCATCCGCTCACTCCGTCCCGGTGATCAGCCGCGACGCGACGCGCTCGTTCGCGTTCGCCCACGCGGTCTCGACATGCTCATCGTGAACATGGATATATCGGGTCGTCGTCGACAACCATTCGTGCCCCAGCAACTCCTGAATCGCCTTCATATCCACGCCACGCGCATACATCGACGACGCACAGAAATGCCGGAGCCCGTGCGGGGTCAACCGCCCCTCCCACGCAGGCAGCCACCGATTCACCGCGCCGGCCAAACCGCTGCGCAGAGCGTCGTCACCAACCCGACGGCAGCGCCCAAGATCTCGGTCCCGGCGCTCACTCGGCAGCAACGGCGCGTCCGGATCCATCCAGTCGTCGCCGAACTGGTGACGAATGTCGGTCAGCCACCACTCCAACAATTCGCCCGCGGCGTTGATCGTCGGCACCAGCCGCGCCTTGGGCCCACGGCCCATACTGCCCTTGCCGAACCGCACATGCAGCTTGCCGTGCTGGCCCAGATCCTGACGCCAATCACGGATATCCAGATGAACGGTCTCATTGATCCGCAGACCAACGCGCCGCCACAACGACGCCGCGAGATAGTCACGGGCAGCGGGCAGGAACTTCCGTGCCTCCGGCAACGCCTCGCGCCATCGGCGGAACAACCCATCCACCTCGTCCTCGCTGGGCGGCACTCGGATCACACCGCCGTAATCCGCCTTGATCGGACGATTGAACTCATCGACCGGCTGAACCACGAGATGACCTGTCAGACTGTGGATCTCACCCTGATACCGGCTGATCAAGAAATCGAAGAACCGCGCCAGCGTCCCCGCCTTGCTATGCACCGTGCTGCGGGCAAGGTCTTTGTCGCGGCGCTGCTGTTCCAGGAACCGATCCACATCCTGCGGCTGCGCGGTCCACACATACCGGCCCAGAGCCCAGATGAACGCGAAGATCACCGACCGTTCCTGAGCAATGTGGTCGTCGGTGACACCAGCCGCCGCGAACGCCAACGCATACTGATCCACCAGCTCCTGCTCGAAGTCATCGAGCTCCTGCGGCAACACCAACCGTTGGACCACGCCCGAATCCCGAACCGCGGCAAGTCTCACCACCCCGGCACCGCCACGGGTTCACTGACGAAGCTCACCGGTCATAAATACCAGAGAACCGTCGAGATTTCCGACCAACCATCGAACTTCGACCAGGTCCGCACGAACCCGCGCTGGCCTGGACCATCACATGAACAGCAGAAAGGAGACGCCGACCAACCCACGGCAGTTGCGATAGCCGGCGCGGCGGTCGCGAACTTCACCGTCGCCTCGACACCGCGATATTTCGACCGCGACGCCGGCGAGTGGAAAGACGGCGATCCGCTGTTCCTGCGCTGCAATCTGTGGCGCCAAGCCGCAGAAAATCTCGCCGAATCCCTGGCGCGCGGTGCGCGTGTCATCGTCACCGGGCGACTCAAGCAGCGCTCGTTCACCACCCGCGAGGGCGACAAACGCACCGTCGTCGAACTCGACGTCGACGAGGTCGGCGCCTCCCTGCGCTACGCCACCGCGACCGTCACCCGCGCCACCGCAAATGGATCCGGCGGCCCGCGGACACGGCGAGCGGTAACCACGCACCGCGACGGGTTCGGCAACCCCGACACAGCCACCGGCACAGGATTCGATCAGCCGCCGGCTTCTCCGTCGGAGAGTTCGGATCCGTGGCGGGAACCGGCGATGGCCGGAGCCGGCGCGGGATTCGGCGACGACACGCCCCCGTTCTAACGCACTGCCTCTCTAATTCCATTTGCTCGGCTCGCTCACCCCGCTCGGAACTGTCGGTTCCGGGTGGGGTGAGTTGCGTTGTGGGGCGGGGGTCTGGCCGGTTGTGGTGACCAGCCATCCGAGGGCTACCAGGGCGGGCCGCGCCGCGCGTGACGGCCCGCGCCCGGCGCGCACGAATTCCCCGGCGCGCCGACCCCACGCCCTCCCGCCGGCCGGGTTGGTGTGCGCGGGAATTCGCCCGCGCACGCCCCGGCGCGTTCCGCCCCCTACCCGCGCATCGTGTCCCGCCCCGGTTCTCGCGCCCTCGGCTGGTCACCACGACCGGCCCGACACCCGCCTGTTCGATCGGGACCGTGACGGTCCCAGCGGGTGCTCGCACACCATTCGATTGACGACAGGACGAACTCGTGACCGAAACCAGCACCTTCCTCGACGCCATCGCCGAACTCGACTACAGCATCACCAGCGACCGCCGCGCCGCGCGCCGGACCTTCACCACCGCCCTCGCCCACGCCACCCCGGCGGAGCGGGACGTGCTCGACGCCATGGTCGACACCTTCACCATCTACCCGTATCGCACCGCGCTGCTGCGCCTGGACGCCGCCTTCCGCTACGACGAACCCAAACGCGCACTGCTGGCGCGGCTGCTGCCCGACACCGACCCCGGCCTGTATGTGCGCGAGCGTGCCGAGCGCATCGCGATCCTGGAACAGCGCTCCCACGCCAACGCCAGCAGCGTCGACGACGAAGCCTTCCGCGACTACGCCCCGCTCACTGCCGCCGAAGCCGAGCGGACCTCGATCCGGTTGTGGCGCAACCCGCCTGCCCGCGTCTACCTCGCGCCGTCACGGGAAACGGATAAGTCGCGGATGACGCCCGCGCAGATCACCGCGCGTGTCCGTGCCCGCGGCAAACGCCGCCCTGTGCTCGTCGAACCCGATGTGGTCACCGCCTACGCCGCCGACACTATGCACCGCGACACCATGGCCGGTGAGCTCGCGCGTAGCCGCGCCAGCGAGCAGCGGTTCCGCGACCTCGGCCTGCTCCCCGAACCCACCCCGGCATCGTCGGAGCGCGTGCAGCGTGCGCAGCCGCGCAGCGACGAGGATGTGCGGGCGCGGTGGGATCTCGAGTTCGTTCACCACGTCGCCGAACAGCACACCCACGCCGCCGCATCCGCCGAGCGCCCCCGCCGCGTCTCACACGACGAGGCGCTCGCCTACGCCGATGCCCGCACCGGTGTGCGTGGAGATCTGCGACCGGAGTTGCCGTTCCAGGGCAACAGTGTGGACTACACCCGCGAGGCCATGACACCGATCTCCGGGTGGCGCTGTATCGGATGCTTCATCGAACGCTCCACCGTCGACCAGCACCCCCTCCACAGCGACGGCGGCCGGTTGCGCAGCGACGACGGTCTGTGCGACTACTGCCGCAGCGACGAGCGCACACCGCGCCTGCCCGAACTGCCCGCCGGGTTCACCGCCACCGACCTCGCCCGCACCTACTGCCGATTCCTCACCACCACCTACCCGGGCGCCGCGCCCGCCCTGCTCGCTGAGACACGCCGACGTGCACCGCGCTGGCTGACCACCATCATCGACGAACACCTTCCCCACTCCGAACACGCCGCCGACATCGAAACCCGTGCAGCACAGGAGAAGCCTGCGACCCGTCGTCGTCGCGGCCCGGTGACCGGCGCCGGGCAGCGCCAGGCCCGCTGCGAGGGATGCACCCGCATCCGCGCCATCCACGACGACGGGTTCTGCACCGAATGCCGCGTCTGGCTCGGCCTCGTCACCCCACCCGCGCGCCAGACCGTCGCCGCCTGAACGCGCGAGTCTCGATCTCCGGTCCGTCGCGGTGACGTGTTTCCCGCGACGGACCGGCCACCGACTCACGACCGTCTCCGACACCCACCCACCACGCGCCAACCAGCGCCCGCGCGACTGACCGGCTGCGCCACACGACCGCGGCGCAGCCCCGCTCGCTTGCGTCGATGTGGGGCCTGCGACAGCCCGCAGGCCCCACCACCACTCTCCACATTCACTCTCACCCACTCACCCCCACACACTCACTCACACCATCACCTATTCCACTCACCCCATAACCCCATAACCCCCATTCCCCCATAACCCCCTCACCTCACATTCACTCACCACTCGCACACCTCATGCATCGCGGAATCTGAGAATTTCCTTACATCGTGGGGAAATGGCGCGTTTTGATACAAACTACCTCCCTTCCAAACCTGGAAATACTGGATGCAATGGGCTTGTGATGGATAGGTGACCGCGACGCTCCACAAAATTCTCGCGGGCGACAGCTACCGCTACTACCTTCGCCAGGTCGCCGCCGCCGATGCCACCGACCGCGGCCCCGGAACGCTATCGGACTACTACTCCGCCCACGGGGAACAACCAGGTACGTGGTGGGGCAACGGACTTGCCGCCCTGAACCTCTCACCCGGCGACGAAGTCACCGAGGCACAGATGCGCGCGCTGTTCGGGCAGGGCCGCCACCCCGACACCGACGCGATCATCGCACGCGTCATCGCCTCCAAAACTGGGCAAGGAACCAGCCTCAAAGCCGCGAAGGAAATCGCGGAACGCGCGACACGGTTGGGCAACCCGTATCGCACCTATTCCGGTGACAACGAGTTCCGAAAACGCAGCGGCAAGGCGTTCGCCGAACACAATATTGCTGCCGGAGTCGACGCTCGTGCGGCGATTCCCGACGCGGTTCGCGCGCGGATTCGCACCGAGGTGGCGACGGAAATGTTCACCGAACATTACGATCGGGCGCCGTTGGATGATCGTGAGTTGTCCGGGTTCGTCGCCAAGATTTCGCGCCCGAAATCCGCGGCGGTCGCCGGTTTCGACATCACGTTCTCTCCGGTCAAAAGCGTGTCCGCGCTGTGGGCCATCGCACCGATCGAGGTCTCCGAACGCGTCGCCAGCGCCCACGATGCCGCCGTCGACGACGCACTCGGCTGGCTGCAAGAACACGGGATCTTCACCCGCGCGGGCCGCAACGGGGTGCGTCAGCTCGATGTCGACGGCATCATCGCGACGCGGTTCATCCACCGCGAATCCCGCTGCGGCGACCCGGATTTGCACACTCACGTCCTGATCGCCAACCGGGTACGCAGCGCCGATGGTAGGTGGCGCACCGTGGACGCGGCGGTGATCTATCGGCTGAACGTGACCATTAGCGAGATCTACAACACCCGCCTCGAACATCACCTGCGCGCCGACCTCGGTGTCGAATTCGCCGAACGCGCCGGAACGAACCCGAACAAGCGCCCCATCCGCGAAATCGACGGCATCCCTGCGGTATTGATCCGTTACTGGTCGCGACGCGACGCCGCCATCCGAACACGGTTGGACGAACTGACCGTCGACTTCCACCAGCAACTCGGCCGCGAGCCCACCCCGACCGAGATGTGGAACCTCGCGCAGGTCGCGACCCTACAGACCCGCCCGGCCAAACACCTGTCCCGCTCATGGGCCGAACAACGCCGCGACTGGCGTACCGAGGCCGTCACCGTCCTCGCCGGCCGAAACGCCCTCGATCGGGTCGTCGCCACCACGCTGAACTGGGCGTCGGCACCGTCACCCGTGGTCGATGAGGCTCGCGTCGCGAACATCGCCCGCGCGGTCGTCGAGGTGGTGTCGGCGCAGCGGGCGGTGTGGCAGCACCACCACATCCGCGCCGAAACCGAACGCCGCATCCGCGCGCTCACCGACCGCGACACCTGGGCGTCCGTCGCCGACGCCGTAGTCGCCGAAGCACTCTCGCCCCGAAATTCCCTCGCTCGCGGGGACCCCGACATCACCGCCGAACCCGCTCTCGCCACGGTTGCTGAGCCGTTCGGGCGCCGCGACGGCGCCAGCGTCTACACCCGCTCCGGCACCCAGACCTACACCTCCGCCCACCAACTCGACATCGAATACCGCCTCGCAGAGATGTCGGTGCAGCCCGGCGGACGGACGATCGACGAGAGTTTCGTGACCGCCGCCATCGATGACTACAACACCGATCCCGCGCATCAAGGCAAGAAGCTCAACGCCGGCCAGACAGCCATGGTCACCCACTTCGCCACCTCCCCCGCCCGCATCGCGGTCGCCTCCGCACCCGCCGGCACCGGAAAAACCACCGCCATGCGCGTCCTCGTCGACGCCTGGCGCGCCTCCGGCGGCACAGTGCTGGGCCTCGCCCCCGAGGCCGCACCCGCCGCCATCCTCGCCGAAGCCACCCGAGCCCGCGTCGAAACCGTCGACCGACTGCTACACATCCTCAACCAACACCGACCATCCCACGGGCAGGATCCACGGATCGCGGACCGGGATTTTCCCGCGGCGGTACCGCCATGGGTGACACAAATCGACAACCGAACGCTGGTGATCATCGACGAACACATCAAACTCTCGGATCGAAAACGGCTGCAGCTGTTCGAATTCCTCACCGCCCGCGGCGCCACCATCCGGTGTGTCGGCGACGACAAACAACTGCCCGCCATCGACGCCGGCGGCGCCGGAATCGACACCACCCACACCCCCGACGCGATCACGTTGACCCACGTGGTGCGCTTCGCCGACACCGCCGAAGCCACCGCCGGACTCACACTACGCGAGGGAGATCCATCAGGTCTCGGCTTCTACCTCGACCAGCAGCGCATCCATTCCGGCAGCGCCGCCACCATCGCCGACAAAGCCTATGCCGCCTGGTTCGCCGACCAACACGACGGACGCGACACGATCATGCTCGCCCCAACTCACGACATCGTCACCGACCTCAACAATCGCGCCCGCGCAGACCGCCTCGCCCGCACCACCGAAACCACTTCAGCAACAGCATTCTTGGGAGACACGTTGTCCGCGTCTGCGGGTGACATCATCTGCACCCGCCGCAACAACCGCGGCCTGCCCCTCGGAGAGGGCGACTGGGTACGCAACGGCTACCGATGGCGCGTCGACACCGTCCACGCCGACGGCAGCCTCACCGTCACCCACCTGCGCCCCGGCGGCCGGCCCGGCGCCGCCACGGTACTTCCTCCCGAATACGTCGGCCTGCATGTGCGTCTCGGGTATGCCATGACGATCGATTCCGCCCAGGGCACCACCGCCGACACCTGCCACACCGTGCTCACCGGCAGCGAATCCCGCAACCAGCTCTACGTCGCGATCACCCGCGGAATCCACGCCAACCACCTCTACGTCCCCACCACCATCGACGGCAGCGAAGCCTCCTTCTGGACCGAACCCGCCATCCTCCCCCGCACCGCCGTCGAAGTCCTGCAACACATCTTCGCCCGCGAGGCCACCCACACCAGCGCCCACACCTCCCTGAGCGACGCCCTCGACCCCCATCGCCGGCTCGGCCGCGCTGTCGACATCTACCTCGACGCCATCGGCGTCGCCACCGAACACCTCCTCGGACCCGACGCGCTCACCCAGCTCGACCACGACGCCGAAACCCTGCTTCCCGGACTCACCGACGCACCCGCCTACCCCACCCTGCGCCAGCACCTGGCGATCCTCGCCCTTGCCGGCCACGATCCCGTCGCCGCGCTGTATGAGGCGATCGGCGACCGCGAACTCGACACGGCGAAAGACCCCGCCGCCGTGCTGGACTGGCGCCTCGACACCAGCGGCGCACACTCCACCGGAACCGGTCCCCTGCCTTGGCTCCTCGGCCTCCCCCATCAGATCACCGACCCCACGATCGCTGCACAACTACGCGCACGCCAACGCATCGTCGCCGACCTCGCCACCCAGATCACCACCGACGCCCGAGCCTGGACCGCCACCAGTACACCAGTATGGGCGCGCCCCCTACTCGGCAACCGCGAACTGATCGCGGAGCTGGCGGTGTGGCGCGCAGCCAACCATGTCCCCGACACCGACTTACGACCCACTGGCCCCACCCGTTTCCCCGCCCGCGAACGCGACCACCAAACACACCTCAACACTCGGGTGACCGACGCGATCGGGGACCTGCACACCGCCACCCATACCTGGGAGCCACTGGTCAAACGGCTCGACACCCGCATCACCAGCGACCCCTGGTGGCCCGTCCTCGCCAACTATCTCGACACCGCCGCCGCGGCCGGACTCGACATCGACACCCTGCTCACAGACGCCGCCGCAACCCGTGCACTGCCCGACGACATGCCCGCCGCCGCCCTCTGGTCCCGTCTACGCCTCGACGCCTCAGCACTCACCACCCGCACCGAACAGCCCCTACGCCCCGACTGGACATCGCACCTGCACGACATCCTCGGCCACGACCTCGCCGAGCACGTCATCGCCGATCCGACCTGGCCGCGCCTGGTCGCTGCCATCGACACCGCGCCCGCCGACTGGACACCACACGACCTGCTCGCCACCGCCCGCGAACTTCTCCTCACCGCGGCCGAGGACGCGACAACCCTCCCTCGCGCCGATCAACTCGCCACTGCTCTGGCCTGGCGCATCGAGATACTCACCCACCCAGCCCCCGAGCCCGAAAACCCCCACACCACAAATGGAACCGCGACCGCCATGACACAACCGACACCCGAGCCCCGCGACACCGACTCAACCCCCGCCGACGGCGTCGGTCCCTCACCGGCCGACATCGTTCACGCGATCGGCGACCTCGTGTCCTCCGGCAGGATCGACGATGCCCGAAATACGTTCACCCGCCTCACCGCCCACCTCGACTACACCGAACGCGACATCCTCCAACGCGTCATCACGACCCTGACAACCCGCTCCTACCCGATCGCGGCTGCGCGGCTCAGATGGGCCGCCGACCGCTACCCCGAACACCGCGCATTCATCCTCGCCGCAATCCCTGCCACCGACCCCCGCCTCCACCAGCCCCACCCCGACAATCCCCCGAGCGGCCGCGACCCCCGCACCGCCGCACGCGATCACCGCGAATACATGGACCCCACACGGCGGCGTCCACCCCGTCCCGACCCAGGCCGCGACGCGTTCGACGCCTACACCCAATTCTTCGCCGACCGCGACGCCGACCCCACCCACCTACCCGTCCCCGAAGGAACCGGCGCCACGCGCCACCGGCCCGGCAAAGAGACACCACAACGCTCCGACATCACCAGCTTCCTCGCCGGCACCGGGCACACCGTCGACTACGACCGCTACGCAGTCCCCGACCACCACAAACTCCCCTGCCTCGCCTGCGGACTCGAACGCGCCCGCACCGACACCCACCAACACCACTGCGACGACGGACTCTGCAGCACCTGCCGCGACGACAAACAACTCGGCCTCCCCGACCACAACCCCGCCGATCACGTCGCCGCCCGCTGCACATTCATCACCGACCGGCACCCACCCACCGCGGCACTAGCACTACTGCGAAAAGACTGGCGCCACACACGAAAACCAGCCGAGCGCGCGACCATCGAAGCCTTCGCAGACGCGCTCCTGACAGCCGAAACCCCAGCCAGTCAGAACAATTCATCGCAAGATCTTGGCGGCGACAGTGGGTTCGATCCGTCCAACCCGACTCACATGCTCACCGATACCGAACTCGTCCAAGCGACCGGCACCCTCGAGCTCCGCATTCAACTCGCCGACGACGAGGCCATCATCTACGGCCCACCACGCGGCACCACCCACGCGGGCGACCCGATCGATACCGGCTGGCTGGAAGAAGAACTCACCGAACTACACGCCGAACGCACACGCCGCGCCCACCTCACGCCCGAACAAACCACCGCCGAACACGCACAGCGCGCCAACCGCGAAGGCGGCGTCGATCGCTGGTCTGCCCACGAACACACCGGCCTGAACACCAGCGCAGCTGCCGAAACCGACGGCCCTGAGCTCTAGCAACATCCGACGATCCCGCTGCCCGACCCCAGCACCGCTGCCGCCTCGAATCAGAGTGAGTGAGCGGGAAGGCCGCACCACCACGTCACGATGGAACCCAAGCATCGCGTCCGAACCAGATAGTCACTGCTACCAGTACATGTTTCGGGCCACCGGTAAGTCAGCCCCGCGGCCTCGCGCCTTCACCACATGATGTGCCGCTACGTACTTTCGATCATCGCCGCGCGCAACGCGGCGATGATCGAAAGGCCCAGTGAATTGCCGTTGGTGCGGTCAGCCGTGATGCGACTTCCCACCGGAATGTCAGTGAGTGATTCCCACTTCGATGTCAGTGACGGAAGTCGGGCTGGCGGGCCTGAATTTCGCTGCCGCGCGGTGGAACTCGCGGTCGTATGCTCCGGTCCGGAGGGAGCCCGCGGTGGGAGGTCGGTGTGCTGACGTGACCGTGCGCGCGCTGCGCCAGGCTGCGGACCAGGAGGGCCTGGCCACTGCCCGCGCTCGCGGGCAGCGCCTGGGCCGGCCACCGGCCATGACCGCCGAGCAGATCCGCCGGGCCAGCGCCATCCTCACCCGACCGGAGGAAACCGTCTCCTCGGTCGCTGGCTGCTCGGTGTCTCCCGCTCGACGGTCTACAAACACCTGCCCGAACTCACCGGAGGCCAGCAGCAGCTGCCCCCGGATGAGCGCGAGCTTGCCGGTAGGTTGCGGGCGTCACCGTCAGGTTGCGTCTACCGCTGAGGGGTCGCCGTCTGGGGTGGCCTTTTTGGGGCCGTAGCCGCGATGGACGCACATCAGCTGGTCTTTGGTGCTGTTCTTGTCGCGGTAGACGATCAGTGCAGGTCCGGCGTGGCTGGCGTGCTGGCTGAGTTCACGGTCCGGGGTCCAGGTGGAGTTGTGGCTGTCGAGGCGGGTCCACCACAGGCTCTGGTCGCGGTTTCCGCGGTGCACGCAGTACAGCTTGTTCTTGAACACCGCCAGCGCTGGGCCCGCGTTGGTGCCGTGGTTGGGGAATTTCCTGTCCGCGCTCCAGTTCTGGCCGTCGGTGGTGGTGGTGTACCACAGGCTCTTATCGCTGCCGTTGCCCTTGTGGACGCAGTACAGCTTTTCGACCCCGCTGCTGTCGCGGAACACCGCCAGCGCCGGGTTGGAGTCCGAGGCCGCTCCCGGGATCGCCGCGTCGCGCGACCAGTTCGAGCTGCTGCTGGCCAGGGTGCTCCACCACAGGTTCTTGTCACTGCCCGATCCGCGGCGCACGCAGTACAGCTTGTTCTTGAACACCGCCAGTGCTGGGCCGGCGTCGGTGGCGTGACGCGCGATCACCTGGTCTTGCGACCAGGTGCCGGTGGAACTCGTCTTCTTCGTCCACCACGAGTCGACGGTGCCGTTGCCCTTGTGGACGCAGTGCAGGGCTCCATCGAACACGGCCAACGCGGGCCCGGCGTCGCTGGCATGTTGTGCGAAGCGCCTGTCTTCGCTCCACCCGGTGTCGGGGTCGTAGAGGGTCTGCCACAGGCTCTTGTCCGACCCGCCGCCGCGATGCACGCAGAACAGCTTGCCCTCGAACGCGGCCAGCGCCGGGTTGGCTTCGCTGGCATGCTTCGGGAACTCCTCGTCTTGGCTCCAGCCGTGTTCCTCCTCGAACACCGTCCACCACAAGCTGGTGTCGGTGGAAGGCCACCCCATCGGAGTCGGAACCAGCGCGGCGATAGCGACCCATGGCGAAGTCAGCACCACACCGCGGCCTTTGTCGACGCGTTTCATGATCACGCTGTGGGCCTTGCAATACGCGCCGACAATGGTGCCGATGGGGGCCGGCAGGAACTGCCCGACGAGGGTGGCGATGCGAGGGTAGATCTCGGCAGACAGGTTGACGGCCTCATGGTTGAGGAAGACTCGGAATCCCCACCATTTCGCCTCCGCCGAGACCTCGGGATTGCCTTGTATCTGGGCCAGCTCGACCTGCGCCTGCCTACCGGCCTCGATGGCCTCGACCGTGGGTGGGGTCATATCCTCCGGGATATAGGACACGTCCACGGCCGGTACGGATCCATCGGCACCAACCGTTGTGTGGGAATTCTGCTGAACAGACATATCGACACCCTCCGTACGTCGGATGCCGTTCCCGCCGAGCCTCACACGCTCTCGACAGCATCGGCATATGGCTGCGGAACGATGATCGTGAAAAGCAGGGACTCGAACCGGACCTACCGGTCCGCGCCGGCCCGACCCCCCGCTCAACCATGATCACTCAAACGCACACACGCCGTCACCAATTCGGATAAATCCCAACAACACCGATACCGAGCAACACACCCGAGGCCCATTGTCCGGAGAGCCGCTCGGAATCCGGCGGTCTCACCAGCCCGCGCCGATCTGCTGGACTACGGATCAAACGGTTAGAAGTCGGCGACGAGGGCACAACCGACCGGCGATGATCCAAGCTGTCCCCACCGCCGATGTCCGTCCGCGGAAGGCTTCTCAAACGGCCGTCTTCCAACAGATTCGCAAGGCCAGCGCCCGAATCCCATCCATACCCGCCACTGACAATCTGGTGGGAACTCGCACCCACAATCCACTCACCCTGCGACTTCCCACCGGAATGTCGGTGAGTGATTCCCACTTCGATGTCAGTGACGGAAGCTTGCCGGCGGGCCTGAATTGCTCTGCGCTCCGGTCAGGGTGGAGACGGGTGAGTGTGTCTGTCGTGTGGTGGGTTCGTCGTCTCGAGGTGTCTGGCAGTATCCGAGTGTTGGTGTCCAGGAAGGGAAGTGAGCGTGATGACCGACAGGTACGGCAATTTCCCCACTCAGCCGCTGCCGATTCTGGCCGGTCCGCCACCGCGCGCGGTCCGAGCCGGGCGCCGGAGCGCTGACAATTTCCCCACCGTGCCATTGCCGGTCCTGGACGAATCGCCCCGCCGCGGGGGGCGGCCGCAGGCGGCAACTGGTGTTCCTCGGGCGGGCCGGGCGGCCGGTGGGCGTGGTTTGGCTCGGGCGGGAGGACATGTCGCTGTTGCCTCGGTGGTGAGCCGGGTGACGGGGTTCGCGCGCACGCTGGTGGTGGCGGCTGTGCTGGGTGCGGCGGCTGTGGGGGATGCCTACAACGGCGCGAACAACCTGCCGAACATGGTGTACGAGTTGTTGCTGGGCAGTGTGTTCGCCAGCGCGGTGGTGCCGCTGCTGGCTCGCGCGCACCGTCACGGCCGTCGACGCTCTCGCGAGTTCACCCAGCGTCTGCTGCTGGCCGCATTGATCGCGCTGGCAGTGATCACGGTGCTCACCGTGCTGTGCGCTCCGTGGATTGTGCGGATGTTCGTCGCTGATGCCGGGCAGCGGCACCTGACCACGGTGTTCGCCTATCTGCTGCTGCCGGAGATCTTTTTCTACGGGGTGACCGTCCTGGCGAGCGCGGTGCTCAATGTGCGGGACAGTTTCGCCGCGGCGGCGTGGGCACCTGTGGTCAACAACGTGATCGTGCTGGCCACGTGCGCGGTGTTCGTGCTGCTACCCGGCCCGGTGGCGCTGACCCCGGCGTCGATGACCACCATGCAGGTCCTCATTCTCGGTGTGGGCACCCTGGCCGGGATCGCCGGGCAGGCCGCGTGGACGGTTGCGGCGTTGCGACGTAGCGGGTTCCGGTGGAGCTGGCGGGTGCGCCCGATCCCGTACACGTGGCGACCGGTGCGTGCGGCGGTGCCGCTGCTGGGATGGCTGCTGGGGTACGCGCTGATCAGCCAGCTCGGGGTCGCGGTCACTATGCGGATCGCGTTCGACCACCACGGGGTCTCGATCTACACCTACGCCGACCTGCTGTTCCAGGTCCCCTACGGCGTCCTGGCGGTGTCCTTGCTGACGGTATTGATGCCACGCCTGTCGCGGTCGGCCGCGGACGGTGACCGGGCCGCGGTGATCGCGGACCTCGGCCGCGGGGCCAGATATCTGATGGTGGCGTTGATGCCGATGACGATGGCGATGATGCTGCTCGGACCGATCGTGTGTTCTCTGGTGTTCGCCGGGCGGGTCGACCCCGGCAGCGCACGGTTGATCGGTGCGGCGATCGCGTCCTCGGCGTTCGGGTTGGCGCCGTTCGCGCTGGTGATGTTGCAGATGCGGGTCTTCTACGCCGGCAACGACACCCGCACACCCACCGTCATCAACGTGGTGATGGTGGTAGTGAAGCTCGCGGTCCTCACCGTGTCGGCTGAAGTGTTGCCCGACCGTGCGGTCGTGGTGATGCTCAGCGTAGCTGCCTCCATCTCCTACCTCGCCGGAGCAGTAACCGGACACATACTGCTGCGGCGCCGCTACGGGCTGCTCGGATTCGCCACTGTCGCAACAACCTTCAACCAGGTCATGGCCGCTACCGCCATCGCCGGCTGCGGCGCCCTGGCCGCGATGGTGCTGACCCAGCACACCGTCTCGGGCGTCACCGCCAGCCACCTGGTCACCCTGACCGCCGGAACACTGGTCGGCGCGGGCGTCTTCCTGGCCGCCGCCAAAGCGATCGGGATACCGGAAATCCGCGTCGCCCGAACACTCCTGACCCCCTGACCAGGGCATGCTGCATGCCGATCGTGTGGCGGGTTCCTCGTATCGAGGGAGCCTGGCAGTATCCAAGTGAACCCCGGATCGACACCGACTCGGCAACTCCTAACCAGAGTTCGCCTGGCGTAGGTTGAGCCGATGACGAAGGTGGGGAGAAACAACCTACGGAACATGTGCGCAGCCGCTGCGATCGCTGCGGGCATCTGCTCGACAGCACCAGCAGCACAGGCCACACCGGTACCGAAATGCGATGGCTGGCAAGTCGATACCGTCGCCTCAGGCCTGCAACAGCTGGAAAACCTGGCACCCGATGGCCATGACGGCTTCTACGTCTCCGGTGAATCACGCCTCTACCACGTCGACGAGGCCGGACAGGTACGCACGGTCCTCGATGATCTGCCGGTGCCGCGCGGTCTGCAGGTCAACGGCACCGACCTCTACCTGGCAACCGGCCGCGACGGCGCCGTCTCCCGGTACGACATCACCACCGGCCACATCACCAAACTCGCCACGATGACCGTCCCGAACGGATTGCTGCGCCTCCCGGATGGCGACATCCTCACCACATGGGTCGGCACCGACATCGGCGTCCCCGACACCGGCGTCTCGCGCTACCACCACGACACCGCCACCGTGCAGCCGAACTGGTCACCGGCGCCACGGTCGGAAGGGCTTGCCCTGAGCCCTGACCACCAATTCGTCTACACCGACGACCTTTTCACCGGCCAGATCATCCGCATCCCCCTCGCCTCACCCGACCGATGGACCGTTGTTGCGACAGTGCCCGGCGGACTGCCCGGCCTCGACGACCTGACCGCGTCACGCTCAGGTGAGCTCTACGTCGCCGCGCATCTCGCCGGCCTCATCTACCGCGTCGACCCCCACACCGACGACATGTGCACGATCGACACAGGACTACCAGCAGGATGGGACGGCCCCACCTCGGTGCGGATCGCCCCCGACGCGATCGCCAGGGCCTGTATGTGACCGGATCCGACGGCACATTGCGCCGGCTGCGACCCCCAGCCGACACCGACCTGACACCGGTACTTAGCCCTTAACTTGTCCGCGAGGTCTGCGCGGCAACGTGATGGCGCTGCACCGCGAATTGGTCGACGCTGAAAAGGCAAGCGGCACCCCGTAAGTTCGGTGGAGCCATGGTGATCTTCTTGCTGGCGCTTGCGGGTTTCGCGCTTCTGGATTCACTTGACGTTCTGTTGGTGGGGGTTACGACCGCAGTGGTCCTCGACAGCCGGCTGAGTCGTCGATCTCCCGTGCCCGGGGCAGCAAGCTTCCTGGTGGGAGTCTTCGCTGTCACAACGGTGTTCGGCATCTGCACCGTGCTCGGGCTGCATTTCCTCACCGACCTCGTCCACTTCGAGCTGACCCCGACAATTCGCCTCTGGGGTGAACTCGGCATCGGCGCGGCGCTGTTGTTGCTGGGTAGCGTCCGTCTGTCCGGGCAAAACCGAACGGTGCCACCCTGGGCGCTGGAGGCGCGGAGGCGGCCATGGCTGCTGGGGCTGGCGGGAGTCGGCATCGGCCTGGGGCAGGCGCCGACCGCGGTTCCATATCTGGCTGCGTTGGCGATGATCTCCGCGCGAGATCCCCGACCCGGTCTATGGCCGCTGATCGTCGTCGTCTACTGCATGATCGCCCTACTGCCACCGGCGCTGGTCCTTTTCACCGCCACCCGCTCTTCGGCCCGGGCACAACGCTTCTACCGCGCCCTCGTGCGGATACTCAGGCGCTTCGGACCGGTCTCGATCCGCGTACTGTTCATCGCCTTCGGTGCCATTCTCATCGTCGATGCGGTGAGGAACTGTCCACCGTTGCGATGAGGGGCCCTACCGCAGCCACCAAGAGGTCTACGCTGAGCACCTGACAGGGGTGACGCACTGACCATTTGAGCCCACCACCGTTTGCTCTTCCACGACGAGGTGCCGTCCTGGGGCGCGGGGCCGTTGCGACAGCGGTAGACTCTTAATCGGTTCCGCCGCGCTCGCTCTCATATGAGCTGCAACATCTTTGGCGGCCCGAGTCAGGATTCCCGGCGCCAGTTCTTCCGGCGAACCGTTTCCGAACCACCACCAGCAGATCGGTCTGTCTGGCGTGTGCCGGACCGGCCGAGGAAGGATCCGTCTGCCGTGCCCGCTTCAATCCACACCACCGACACCGAACGAGTACTGCTCGAGACCATGCTCGACAAGGCACGCACCGATCTCATCGACACCGTGCGCGGCCTGTCCGAAACCGATGCCAGGAGCAGGCTCGTCCCTTCGCTGACAACCCCGATATCCCTGATCAAACACGCCACGTTCGCCGAGCGGATGTGGTTCCAACGCACGCTCGGACAACTCACCGACGACGCCTGCGACGGCCCGCTGTGGACACACGGAGGGTTCGAGGTGGGCGAGGACGAGACCGTGATCGAGGTGATCGCGGAGTTTGAACGCGCCAGCGCCCGAGCCAGATCCGTCGCCGCGCCGATCCCCCTAGGCGACACCTGCGAGCATCCACACACGGGAGCCACCGTCAGCCTGCGCTGGATCTATGTGTCCATGACCGCCGAATTCGCACGGCACGCCGGCCACGGAGACATCCTGCGCGAACAGATCGAGGCCCGAAGATGACGTACCTACAGCCCGGCCACCCAACCGGATCTCCCGCAATGGTCGCTGTCTCACCAACGACCCTTCACGAGACACCCTCGGCGGCAACATGTTTGCGCAGGCCGGTTCTGTAACAGTTGCCGCGCACACGGGCAATGTCGACTCGCCTGGGTATCCGGTAGCGGCTCAGTTTTCGGGGTCGGCGATCTTGCGGCGCGCGAGAATGATCCCGCCGAGGGGACTCTCGGCTGAGGTCAGAGTCTTGCATGCCTCGACGACGAAGCCGGCGTCGTCGAGGCATGCGCGCATTCGGCTGTGCTCGCGACGATGGACATAGAGATGCACGGGGTGCCCGCCGTAGCCGTGGGTCTTCAAGACCGACTCGTCTCCGACGTGGAAACCGAGTAACAGCGGTCCGCCTGGGCGAAGCACTCGCTGGAAGTGGTCGAAGACGGAACCGAGCTCGTCATCGGGGATGTGGATCAGCGAATACCACGCGACCAGGCCGGCTATCGAGGCGTCCGCGAGGGCGAGGTTCGTCATGGAACCGACTTCGAACCGGAGACCGGGGTGATCGCGGCGGGCGACTTCGACCATCTGGGGCGACAGGTCGATTCCGAATGCGTCGACATCCAAATGACGCAGATGAGCGGTGATCCGCCCCGCGCCGCAACCCACATCCGCAACCAACCCCCCGCCCTGGGCACACACCCTCTCGGCGAACAACGCCAAGGCTGAGCGCTCCTCAGGCGTCTCATCCAGAAGGTGACGAGTGAGGTCTGCATAGGTAGCCGCAACGGCGTCGTAGGACCTCTGCGTGTCATCCAGCCAGCCATCAGCGTTCAATCCCATTCCCACGGTCGAACACTACCCACGAGCTCGAGCGGAACGGCCCTCATTTCACTCGCAGCGGTTGGTATAGACGCCGTGATGAAGTGATTGCGCTGCTACGCTGCAGGTTTCGTGGTGCAATTTTGTGACTGTGGTGTGGCCGGTTCGCCTAGCAAGCGCCCCGGCGAAATCGCCAGAGCCAGCGTCCCACGCTATCGGCGAGAGATGAACCGCGCCAACCCTTCTCCCGCGGCGACATGCACGTGAAGGTGCCTGTTGTGCTGTTCATCGCCGAGCGTGGTCAGAACCTGGCAACCACCATGCGCATCGACGACACCCTGGGCGACCTCCTGCACCACCTGCAGCAAGTCAGCCCCCAATCCTGGTTCCAACTCCAGCAATGACCGAACATGACGCTTCGGGACCACGATCACGTGATCGGTCCCGAACCCCTGAATCGGGGGGCGGAACGCCAACACCTGCTCGGTCTCGCGGACAACGGCAACCTTGATCAGCCCGGGTATGACCTCATCGCAATACCAATCCGGCTCCGTCACTCCTGCAACCCTACGGCCGGACATTGCCACTGCGACACGCTGAGCAGGGCGACGTCACATTCCACCGATACGAGACGAGCCCGAAGCCACCCAACGACGTCGGAATTCACCGAGAGACGACGCCGCCCTAGCCAGATGAATCTCCTCGCCGCCATGGACCGCCTCCTCGCCGGCAAACCCTTGCGATCCACCGGCCGACTCAGCATCTCCCAGCTCGCCGTCGAGGCCGGGCTGGAACGGTGGCGACTCACCCACCAGCACACCGACCTGAAAGAACTGTTCCAAGCCCGCGTCAAAGCCGCCCAGACAGCCGCCGCGGCGACCGAACCCAACGACTACGAGAAACTGAAAACCAAACACGCCGAGCTACTCGCGCACTGCGCCGACCTCGAAATCCAGCTAGAGCTCTACGCATCGGTGATCCAGCTCCTCACGCTCGAGAAGAACGCTGCAGAGACAAAAGCTCCGGTCGCAGATCTCGAGGCCGGGCGGCGGCGCCGCGCGCACGCGAAGACCTTCGACCCCTGCTGAGCGGGTCGGATCACTTCTGTTCGTCGCGGACTTCGTTGGCTACGGCGCACATTTCGGCGAGCAGCTGGCGTGCCATTCGGGCGGCCTGGTCCTTGCCCTTATCGAGGTCGGAGCACATCGTCATCAGGTTGAGTCCGTAATGCGCGCGCCCGACAACAACATCGAACCATCCGTCTCCCTTGGGCGTGATCGTCGCATGCAGCACGCCATCGATCCCGGCAACCAAGGTTGCGCCGTGGTCGGTTTCGGCTTCCTGCCAATCGAACTCGACTTTCACCTGCGCTTCGAAGCTCGGGTTCGCATCGCGGATCATCAAACTCACGCTACCCTTCGACAACCTCGGACAGTCGGCCCTTTCGCGCGAGCGGACCTGCGCCACGCCAACAGCCGGTCGCCCGGACGCTATCGTGAGACCCTGCATACGCACGACGAGTGCGGCATGATCCGACCTGCAAGGATTCGAGCCTAAACAGGTTGCGCTACAACAGGTCTAACCACTGAATGTCAGCGGCAGCAGTTGGGATCCAGCACGATGCACAGCGCCGACAGGGCGTCGCGTTTGGCGTGGTGGACCATGTTCATTCCGGTGCGCCGGGAGTCGACGAGTCCGGCTTTGCGGAGCTGGCCGAGGTGGTGGCTGACCGTCGATTCGGCCAAGTTCACTGCTGCGGCGAGGTCGCCGCTGTTCTCGCCGGTCTCGGGGCTGGCCAGGAGCAGGGACATCAGTTTCACCCGGACCGGGTCGGCGAGGGCCTTGAGTCGCAGGGCCACCTCCAGCGCGGCGGTGTCGTCGACCGGGCCTGCGGCTACCGGCGCACAGCACACCGGCGCGGACATGTCGATCACGGGCAACGTCTTGGGCATGGAACCGATCCTAGCTGCAATATTGACATATGTCGAAAAGGTGGCAGACTCGGTCTCGTCCACTTCTTCGACATATGTCTCACTATGGAGGTTCTGATGTCCCGCGTCCAACTCGCCCTGAATGTCGACGACCTCGAGCAGGCGATCGCGTTCTACTCGACGTTGTTCAACACCACCCCGGCCAAGCGCAAGCCCGGCTACGCCAACTTCGCCATCGCCGAGCCGCCCCTGAAGCTGGTGCTGCTCGAGAACACCGGTTCCGGCGGCACGATCAACCATCTCGGTGTCGAGGTCGAGACCTCCGAGCAGGTCCACGGCGAGATCGCCCGCCTGTCGGAGGCTGGATTGTTCACCGAGGAGCAGATCGCGACCACGTGTTGTTTCGCCACCCAGGACAAGGTGTGGGTGACCGGCCCGCACGGGGAGCGCTGGGAGGTCTACACCGTGCTCGCCGACACCGAGAACTTCGGCACCGCACCGCAATTCGCCGGCGGTGATGCCGAGGCGGTGCAGGCGTGCTGCGGCACCGACGCCGAAGCCGCCGCCGAGGGGGCTTGCTGCGGCAGCGAGGCCAAGGAGAAGGCCATCGCCTCGGGCGCGTCCTGCTGCAGCTGAGGAATCGGGGCGCGGCCGCTGTCGTCGGCGCGGCCGCGCAGCATCATCGACAACGAAAGAACGCTTGTGACAAGTAAATACGACGCTCTCGTCGTCGGCGGCGGCCAGTCCGGACTCGCCGCCGCCCAATATCTGTCGCGGCGCAGCCACGCCGTCGCCGAGCTCGAGGCCGGTCCCGAGACGACAGCCTCACCACCTGCGACCGGGTCGCAGGCCTGCTCATCCTGCTCTACAGCCAGACCGTCGCCCGGATCGTGCGCCTCACCACCGCCGACGTCACCCACACCGACGACAGCGTGCAGCTGCGGCTCGGCCGTCAACCCCTGATCGTCGCTAGCCCGCTCGACGGGCTGCTGGTCGAGCTGGTCCTCACCCGCCGCAGCATGGCCGCGCTCGGCCATCACGACGACCACAATCGGTGGCTGTTCCCGGGCGGTCTGCCCGGCAGCGCCATCCACCCGACCGAACTGACTGCGCGCGGCTACGCCGCATCGGCGGGCCCAGCCGCCCCGGACGCAGCCCCGCACTGGCCGAGCACGCCGCCGCCCTGCCCGCCAAGGTGCTGGCCGACCTTCTCGGCCTCTCGGTCACCACGGCGATCCGGTGGGGGCAAACTCGCCGACGCCAGGGGCGACACCTACGCCGCCGAACTCACCCGTCGCCACCGCTCTACCAGTGAGAACCGGTCTCCGCGGGACTGATCGAACCAACCCAGCGAACTATGCTGAATATCCGCCAGGGGTGGTGGGGTGGTTTCGGGGTTCGTGCAGGGTCCGGCGATAGTGGCAGTGGGCCTTGAAGCGGCGGTTATGACTTGCGGAATGCTGTGTCGAGGATCCGCCAGTGCGCAGCCGCGGCATGACGGGCTGGCGCGGCCGTGTCGGTAGGCGTTGCGAGTGATCGCGTCACTATTTTGCGCTTCTCGACGGCGTGGTGCCGTGTCGGTGGTTGCCCCTATCGAATGGGTGAGCGGCGTTCGAGTAGGACGGTGTCGTGCCAGATGCCGTCGCGTTGGGCGATGCGTTCGCGGATGCCGACGGTGCGGTAGCCGGCGCTGTGATGTAGGGCGAGTGCGGCGCGGTTTTCGGTGAGTATCGAGGTCTGCAGAGTCCACAGGTCGTCTTCGTCTGCGGCGATGACCTGTTTGAACAGCAGCGCTTTACCTACGCCACGGCCGCGGTGGCCCTCGGCGACGTAGACCTCGGTCGCTGCGATGCCCGAGTACTGGTCGCGGGTCGATATCGGGCTGGCGGCGGTCCAGCCAACGATGGTGTCGTCGATCTCGGCGATCCAGCGATGGTTCGGCAGCCACTCGTTGTCGAGAGTTTCACGGCTTGGCACCTCGGTGTCGAAGGTGGCGACCCCTGTGGCAATGCCCTCGCGGTAAATGCGTCGGACCGCGTCCCAGTCGCCGGGCTTCATGGCTCGCACGGTGACGTTGGCGGGGATGTCGGAGGGGCAGCAGGGCCGTGGGGCGAGCAGTCCCATGACGGCGTCGGCGGCGTGGGGTAGCCCGGCGCAGCAGGCTTCGTTGATGGTGACGATGGTGGTGGTGCCTTCTCTGCGCAGGTGGACGAATCCGATCTCGGCGAGTTTTCGCAGGTGGTGCGAGGTGGTGGATTGACTGGTGCCCAAGACCTCGGTCAGTGCGCCGACGGTGAGGCCCTTGGGGGTGGTCGCGATCGCGTGCAGCAGCCGCACTCGCACAGGTTCGGCGAGGCAGGCGAACCATTCGGCGTAGGTCGTGGCCTCGTCTTGGGGCAGGACCTGGGCGAGGGGTAACGCGATGGGCATGACCTCATTATATCGATCTGGATCGATGGTTGCTTTCATCGATGCCGGTCGATAGAGTCGCCTCCATTAATCGAAGATGATCGATGAATGAGGTGTGGGGATGAATGAGCTACCTGTCGTTGTCGTCGGGGCGGGGCCGATCGGGTTGGCCGCAGCGGCTGAACTGGCAGGTCGTGAGGTACCGGTCCTGGTCGTCGAGCGTGGCGCCCATGCCGGTGCGGCGGTGACTCAGTGGCAGCATGTGCGCTTGTTCTCACGATGGGCGGAGTTGGTGACTCCCGCAGCAGCGCGACTGCTGGAGCCGCGAGGCTGGTCTCATCCCGATCCCGATGGTTATCCGACCGGCCACGATTGGTTCGAGCACTATCTGCGCCCGCTCGCCGATGCCCTCGGTGAGCGGGTCCGGCTCGACAGCGAGGTCGTTGGCGTTGCACGACGCGGACGTGACCGGGTTGTCGACGCCGGGCGCGAGGTTGAACCGCTGACGGTGCATGTCCGTACCGCAGACGGGATGGAGTATCGGCTCGCTGCTCGTGCGGTCATCGATGCGTCCGGGACGTGGACCTCACCGAACCCGCTCGGCGGCGACGGGTTGCCTGCGATCGGGGAACACGCTGCCGCGCAGCAGATTTCCTATCGGGTTCCCGACCTCGCCGATCCTGCGGTTGCCGCCCGGTATGTGGATAAGCATGTAGTGGTCGCGGGCAGTGGGCATTCGGCGCTGACCGCGTTGGCCGGTCTGGCCGCCCTCGCGGCCGAGCACCCATCCACTCGCATCACTTGGTTGTTGCGACGCGGGGAGGCCGGGTCGGTCTTCGGTGGCGGTGACGCCGATGAGCTACCCGCGCGCGGCGCGTTGGGGTTGCGGGCCCGAGCAGCGGTGCAGGACGGGAACGTCCGCGTGGTCAACGGGTTCCGTACCGAGGCAGTGAACCACACCGAGGACGGGCGCATGGCACTGGTTCCTACTGTCGGCGATCCGATCACCGAGGTGGACGAAGTGGTGGTCTCGACCGGTTTCCGCCCGGATCTGTCGTGGCTGTCGGAGATCCGGCTCGGTCTGGATTCGACTTTACAGGCACCGGTTGCGTTGGCGCCGTTGATCGATCCGAATATGCACTCGTGTGGGACGGTCTATCCCCATGGGGTGAAGGAACTCTCGCATCCGGAACCGGGAGTGTTCGTAGCTGGGATGAAGAGCTACGGGCGGGCCCCGACGTTTCTGGCTATGACCGGTTACGAGCAGGTCCGGTCGATCGCGGCGTTCTTGGCCGGAGACCACGAGGCTGCTGAGCGGGTGGAATTGAGGTTGCCCGAGACCGGCGTGTGCGGCGGGTCGGGACTGTTCGACGTTCCCGCCGAGGACTCCGCCGGTGGATGCTGCGCGACCCCTGCAGCGGTGCAGGATCTGACGCTATCGCCGACGCCGGTGCGGTGAGACCCGGAGCGATGCATACCGTGTCGACGTCGACCGCAGTTGGTTCCGCCCGAGCGGGGGTGGGGCGGGTGCTGGTGGTGCTGTGTGTCACCGAGATCACCAGCTGGGGTGTGCTGTTTTACGCCTTCCCGGTCCTGCTCGATGACATGCGCGCCTCGACCGGCTGGTCGGCCACCGTGTTGACCGCCGTTTTCTCGGGAGCGCAACTGTTGTCGGCGCTGGTCGGTATCCCCGTCGGCCGGTATCTCGACCGGCACGGACCTCGCACGGTGATGGGCGCGGGCTCGCTGCTCGCGGTCGCCGCAGTGGTGATCGTGGCGACAGCCCAGAGCCTGGTGTGGTTCGCGGCGGGGTGGATGTTGATCGGTGTCGCGATGGGTGCGGTGCTCTACCCGCCAGCGTTCGCCGCACTGACCCGCTGGCACGGCCCGCACCCGGTGCGCGCGTTGACGGTTGTGACGTTGGCAGCCGGTCTGGCCAGCACCGTGTTCGCGCCGCTGACCGCTGCGCTGTCGGCGCACCTGGGATGGCGGGGCACCTACGTGGTGCTGGCGGCGATCCTGGCGGTGGTGACCGTTCCCGGTCACTGGCTCGGATTGCGGCTGCCGTGGCCGCCGCGACCGGCCCCCGAGCCCGGACACGCGTATCTCGCCGCGCCGGGCTCGGTGGCGCGCAGTCGGGAATTTCTCGTGCTGGCGGTGTCGTTGGCGATCGCCGCGCTTGCCTCGTTCGCCGTGGTGGTCACCATGGTGGGGTTGATGACCGAACGCGGCGTCGGTACCGGAACCGCAGCGGTGGCACTGGGCCTCGGCGGTGCCGGGCAGGTCGCCAGTCGCATCGGCTATACCCGCTTCGCCGCGCGTACCAGCGTGCGCGCCCGCACAGTAGTGATCGTGGCCGGAGTCGCGGCGACCACCGCGCTGCTCGGTATCTTGACCACGACGGCTGCGCTGATCGGCGCCGCGATCCTGGCCGGGATGGCGCGAGGCGTGTTCACCTTGCTGCAAGCCACAGCGATCACCGACCGGTGGGGCGCGTCCCACTACGGGCACCTCACCGCGTTGCTGTCGGCGCCGCTGACCATTTCCATGGCGCTGGCACCATTCGCCGCGACCGCTATGGCAGACCTGCTGCACGGATATGCGAGAACCTTCGTCATCCTCGGTATTCTCGCCGCCATCGGCGCCGCCTTGTCAGCGGCCACTATCCCGAAACATCCGGCACCACAACACTATTCGCAACCCACCACACCTGGGGCTTCGATAGTGGAGTCCGGATCGTCACACCCGGCGCCCGACTCGGTCGGCGCGAGATCTGAGAAGGAACAATCGCGATGAACACCGACAGTCCTTTCCATTCCGCGGTCGTCATCGGCGGCGGGCAATCCGGCCTGGCGGCTGCCTGGGCGTTGCGCCGGCGCGGGCTCGCACCGATCGTGCTCGAAGCCGGTCCCGAGCCGGTCGGGTCCTGGCCGCACTACTACGACAGCCTGACCCTGTTCAGCCCGGCTCGCTACAGCTCTCTGCCCGGGATGGCGTTTCCCGGCGACCCCGAGCACTACCCGCATCGCGACGAAGTGGTCGACTATCTGCGCGCCTACGCCAAGGGACTCGATGCGCAAATTCTCACTGCCACTCGGGCAACCGGCGTGCACCGCACCGGCGACAGTTTCACCGTCACCACCGACGACGGCGGTGAGCTACCGGCCCGGCGAGTGATCGCGGCCACCGGCGGATTCGCGCGCCCGCACCGCCCCGCCCTTCCCGGCCTGGACGGCTTCGGCGGGCAGGTGCTGCACGCCAGCGACTACCGGGAACCGAGTCCTTTTGCCGGACAACGGATCGTGGTCGTCGGTGCCGGTAATTCCGCGATCCAGATCGCTGTCGAACTCGCCGACGTCGCCGAGGTCAGTCTCGCCACCCGCCGTCCGATCAACTATGTGCCGCAACGCCCGCTGGGCCGTGACATGCACTTCTGGTTCACGATATCCGGGATCGACACCGCGCCGGTCGGACCATGGCTGCGACGCCCGCCCACGGCACCGGTGTTCGACACCGGCCGCTACCGGGCCGCGATCACTGCCGCCCGTCCGGATCGCCGCCCGATGTTCACGCGCGTGGACGGCCACGATGTCGTGTGGGCCGATGGCAGTCGTGAGCACGTCGACGCGGTGGTGCTGGCGACCGGCTATCTGCCCGACCTCGATTATCTGGCGCCGCTGGGCGCGCTCGACGACACCGGTCACCCGCGCCAGCGGCGCGGTCTGTCCACCACCCATCCCGGCCTGGGGTTCGTGGGGCTGGAATGGCAGCGCTCGCTGTCGTCGGCGTCGCTGCGCGGTGTCGGCCGCGACGCCACCTACGTCGCCAAACGCCTGCCGTGACCCGCCCGAGCGCGCGTTCGTGGATCGACCGAACCGAGGAACCGCCGATGACTGTCCCCGACTTGCTGAATTCTCTTGCGCTACCGGTCATCGCGGCGCCGATGACCGATGTGTCCGGACCCGAGCTGGTGATCGCGGCCTGCCGGGCCGGTGTCGTGGGAGCTTTTCCCGCCCACAATGCCGCCTCGACGCCCGAGCTGCACTCCTGGCTCGGCGCCATCACGCGGGCTGCCACTGCGGGCTCGGCGCCGTTGGCGGTGAATCTGATCGTGCACCGAAGCAACGACCGGCTCGACGCGGACCTGGATGTGCTGATCGAGCATCGGGTACCGATCGTCATCACCAGCGTCGGATCCCCGGTGCCGGTACTCGACCGCCTCCACGACGCGGGCGCACTGGTCTTCGCCGATGTGTCCAGCCTGCGCCACGTCCAGCGCGCGGTCGACGCCGGTGTCGACGGGCTCGTGCTGCTGTGCAGCGGCGCCGGTGGCCAGACCGGCACCGCGAGCCCGCTGGCGTTCGTGCCCGCTGTCCGTGCCCGATTCGACGGCCCGATCGCCGTGGCCGGTGGGATCGCCGACGGCCGGGCACTGTGGGCGGCACAGGTTCTCGGCGCCGACCTGGGATATCTGGGCACCTCGTTCATCACCACCCACGAAAGCCTCGCCGCACCGGAATTCAAGGCCGCGCTCATCGGCGCGACCCTCGACGACATCGTCACCACCTCGGGCCCGAGCGGGCTGCCCGCGAACTTCCTGCGCGAATGGCTCGCCGCCCATGACATCGAGCCCGACACCACCGGCAGCTACCACCAACGACGCTTGTTCGCCCACAAGAACGTGTGGAGCGCCGGGCACAGCGTGAGCGCGGTGACAGGTGAACAGTCCACCGCCGCTCTCGTCGCGCAGCTTGCCCAGCAGTATCACGCGGCCCGCGAGGCGGGCGTCAGGACTGCGACACCACCGATCCAAACCCACTGAAGGAGTGACCATGTGGGGAACACTGCCGAGGCTGATGCAGCGCGTCACCGCCGATCATCGCGACCGCACCGCTCTCATCGACGGCGACCGATCACTGACCTATACCGAACTCGCCGCCGCGACCAACCGAGTCAGCAACGGCCTGCTCGCTGCCGGACTGCGCCCCGGAGACCGTGTCGGTGTGCTCATGCCCAACTGCCTGGAATACATCCCTACCATCTACGGGATCTGGGGTGCCGGCGGGGTGGTCACCCAAATGCCCGCCCGCGCATCGGCATCGGACTTCCGCTACTTCCTGGGCTCGGCTGCCGCGACCACCCTGATCCACCACGACAGCTTCGACACCGCCCTGACCGGCATTCGTGACGACTGCCCAGCCCTCGACACGGTCATTCGGCTCGGATCCCGACCGAGCGGCGACGACATCCTCGACTACACCGCAGTGTTCGAGGAGGCCGATTCCGCGGCGCCGCGCCTACAGATCGAGGACAGCGATCTGGCGTTCATCGGCTTCACCTCCGGCACCACCGGCATCCCGAAAGGTGTGCTGCAAAGCCACGCCACATGGCTGCACTACAGCGTCACCGCGGGCCTGGAAATCGGGGACACCCGCCCCGGCGAGGTGTTCGCCCACGGTGCCCCGCTGACCCATTTCACCCAGACCTTCATCATGCCCACCCTGATGCGCGGCGGCACCAACCTGATCCTTCCCGGCCTCGACATCGACACCTTGCTCACCGCGGTCAGCACTCACAAAGTCACCGCCACTGCCGTGGTCCCGACGATCATCTATCTGCTGCTGGCGCGCACCGATCTCACCGACTACGACCTGTCCTCGCTGCGCACGATCATCTACGCCGGATCCCCCATGGCCCCCTCCGAACTCGACCACGCGCTACGGGTATTCGGGCCGATCTTCGCCCAGGCATATGCCGGCACCGAGCCCGGCTACATCAGCTGCCTACGCAAACACGATCACCAAACCGAAACACCCGCTCAGCGGGCACGGCTGGCCTCAGCAGGGCGCCCGATGTATCACGTCGACCTCGACATCCGCGACGACACCGACCACCCGATGCCGACCGGGCAGCCCGGCGAGATCTGGGTGCGCCAAGCCGGGCAGATGACCGGCTACCTCGACCCCGCACTGAACACCGACACCATCCACGACGGGTGGGTACGCACCGGAGACATCGGCTACCTCGACCACGACGGTTTCCTGTTCATCGTCGACCGCAAAAAAGACATGATCATCACCGGCGGCTTCAACGTCTTCCCCCGCCAGATCGAAGACGTCCTCGACACCCACCCCGCCGTGCGGCACAGCGCGGTCATCGGCATACCCGACCCGAAATGGGGCGAAGCCGTCCACGCCTACATCGTCACCGACTCCGAAAACCCGGTCACCGCAGACGAAATCATCCAGCTCGTCCGCGACGCCAAAGGCAGCGTATGGGCACCTAAATCCATCGAACTCGTCACCGACCTGCCACTCAACCCGTCCGGAAAAGTCGACAAAAAGACTCTGCGCCAACGCCATTGGGACGGCCAAGCCCGCCAAGTGCACTGACCACTCCACGCCACCGCGATCCCAGGGAGAACCCGACATGCCCCTCACCACGCCGGCCCGCCACGAAAACCTCGTACGCGGCGGCCGTGTCCACTCAACCGATGGAACCATGATCAGCTATCTGGCCCGCGGAAGTGGACCGGTCATCGTGTGCCTGCACGGCGGCCTGGGCAGCGCCCTGAGCTTGGCACCGCTCGCCGATCACCTCGCTGGCGAGTTCGAAGTCGTGACCGTGAATCTGCGAGGTCACGGGACCAGCCAATGGGGCCAGTCTCCGCCACACATCACCCACGAAATCGACGACATCCTGACCATCTGCGACGCCGTCGGGCCGATCGGTGCGTTGTTCGGCTATTCCTTCGGTGCAGTGCTGGCTCTGGAAACCGCACTCGCCGCACCCGATCTGATCCCAGCGCTCGCTCTCTACGAGCCGCCCCTGCCGGTCACCTATCCGATACCGGACCCCGCACTGATCGAAAAGGCCATCACCGCAGGACTCTACGAACAACTACTGCTGGACGCCACACCAGGCAGCGGCGGACTGTCCGATACCGAACTAGCCACGATCCGCGAGGACCCACTCTGGCTGTCCAAGATCGCCCACGCACCCACACTCGTCCCGACAATGCAGGTCCTCGCCAGCCTTGCGCCAACGGTCGACCAATACAGCGAGGTCACCACCCCCACGAAACTCATAGTCGGCACCACCAGCGCCCCCTACATCCTGGCCGGCGCCGACCTGCTCGCCGATGCCCTGCCCAACCTCACGCGTGAAACCCTGCACGGGCAAGGTCATCACGTCGACCACCAACTCCTCGCGCAATCGTTACGCACATTCCTCCACGCCGAGTAGCCCAGACATTTCACACCACGCATCGAAATCCCGGCTCGGCGGCCGGCCACCCCCACACACGAGCCGGTAACAGTTCTGAACTCTCCGGCGCGAGAGCGGATTCCGTCATGGATCGGACACACACCGTCCACTCTGCCCAGCAGCGTCGGTCTCCCGCCTGAATCCGCCACCGGCGCGGCGATCACGAGGTCGTCGAGTTTCCGGTCGAGGTGCTCCCCGTCCGAAGTACAGGCACCTGTCACCTCAGCCCATTGGCCCAGGTGAGCATGTTCACCGGCTGTTCGCTTGCCCAATGGTATCGACAACAGTCAATATCGAGGTATGTCTAAACCAGAGGTAGCGCTGGCCGCGCCGGCCGGCTGCGCGCCCACCCCCACGGTGGGGCACGCGCTGACCGGTGCGGAAGCAACCGAGCTGGCGGTGATATTCAAAGCCCTCGCCGACCCGGTGCGGTTGCGCGTGCTCTCGGCGATCGCCGCCCGCGACGGTGGGGAAGCGTGCGTGTGCGACGTCTCCGACGGCCTGGACGTCACCCAGCCGACGATCTCGCACCACCTGAAGGTGCTGCGCGAGGCCGGGCTGGTCACCAGCGAACGCCGCGCCTCCTGGGTCTACTACCGCGTCGTTCCGCAGGCCTTGGAGCGGCTGTCGCTGGTGCTGAGCCGCCACGCGGGAATGGAGGTGTTCGCGTGACGACCACCGAACACGACACCCACCCCGCGGTGGTGGGGAAGTTGTCGACACTGGACCGGTTCCTGCCGGTGTGGATCGGTGTCGCCATGGCCGCCGGTCTGCTGCTCGGGCGCCTGATCCCCGGCCTCGGCGACGGACTCTCTGCGGTCGAGGTCGACGGGATCAGCCTGCCGATCGCGATCGGACTGCTGGTCATGATGTATCCGGTACTCGCCAAGGTCCGCTACGACCGCCTCGATTCGGTCACGGGCGACCGCCGCCTGCTCATCGGCTCGCTGATCCTGAACTGGCTGATCGGGCCGGCGCTCATGTTCGCCCTCGCGTGGCTGCTGCTACCGGATCTGCCCGAGTACCGCACCGGGCTGATCATCGTCGGCCTCGCGAGATGCATTGCCATGGTGATCATTTGGAACGACCTCGCGTGCGGCGACCGCGAAGCCGCCGCCGTGCTCGTCGCCTTGAACTCGATCTTCCAGGTCGTCATGTTCGCCGTCCTCGGCTGGTTCTACCTCTCGGTCCTGCCCGGATGGCTCGGACTGGAACAAACCACCATCGACACCTCGCCGTGGCAGATCGCGAAATCGGTGCTGATCTTCCTCGGCATCCCACTGGTCGCCGGATTCCTCACCCGCCGCCTCGGCGAAAAGGCGCGCGGCCGGGACTGGTACGAGTCGAAACTGATCCCACGGATCGGGCCCTGGGCGCTGTACGGGTTGCTGTTCACGATCGTGATCCTGTTCGCCCTGCAAGGCCACCAAATCACCTCACATCCATGGGATGTCGTGCGGATCGCTGTCCCGCTGCTCGCCTATTTCGCGATCATGTGGGGCGGCGGCTACCTCTACGGACGCCTCGCCGGTCTCGGCTACGAACGCACCACCACCCTCGCGTTCACCGCCGCGGGCAACAACTTCGAACTCGCCATCGCCGTCGCGATCGCCACCTACGGCGCCACCTCCGGCCAAGCCCTCGAGGTGACTCGGTGAGCGCGACGCCGTCCGTGTTGTTCGTGTGCGTGAAAAACAGCGGCAAATCACAGATGGCCGCCGCGCTCATGCGCCACCGCGCCCATGACGAGATCCAGGTGCACTCGGCCGGCACCCAGCCCGGCGAAGCCCTCAACGCGCTCTCGGTACAGACCCTCACCGAGGCCGGGATCGATGTCTATGGCGAGCACCCCAAACCCATCGACCCCGCCCTCGCCGCCGACGTGGACGTGATCGTGGTAATCGGCCGCCAAGCCCACCTCGACCCGCCACCCGGGCCGCGAATGCTGGTGTGGGACACCGACGAACCATCCCAACGCGGCATCGACGGCATCGAGCGGATGCGCCTGATCCGCGACGACCTCGCCACCCGCGTCAACGCCCTGCACGCCGAGCTCACCAGCTCACCCGTCTCCTGAAAGGCCATCCCTCGACATGGCATCCACCCCCAGCGTCCTATTCGTGTGCGTCCACAACGCCGGACGCTCACAAATGGCCCAAGGCTTCCTTACCCACCTCGCCGGCGACCGCATCGACGTCCGCTCCGCCGGAACCGAACCCGCCGAGGCGATCAATCCCGCCGCCATCGAAGCCATGGCCGAAATCGGTATCGACATCACCGCCCAAACCCCGAAAGTCCTCACCCCCGACACCGTCCAGACCAGCGACATCGTCATCACCATGGGCTGCGGCGACAACTGCCCCTACTTCCCCGGCGTCGACTACCGCGACTGGAAACTCGACGACCCCGCCGGCCTCGGCGTCGACGCCGTCCGACCCATCCGCGACGAAATCCGCAGCCGCGTCGAAAAACTCATCGCCGAACTACTGCCATCCCCAGCCTGACCCTCCCGGCTGCCCGACCACGCAACCGGAGAACCAGTGGCTTTCAACAAAGCCACCCATCCGACACGATCTGATATGTCGCCCTACCAGCACCCGCGACGCCGTCCCGGCAGGAAACGAGGTACGCGATGATCGGGCTGTCATCGCTCGGACGCCGATGCACGCTCTCGACCGTACCGCTGTACTTCTTCGCCTCGGGGTCGCCGGGCGCGACGGGGCGGCCGTCGATGTCGCGCCACCACTCGATGCGATCGCCCACCACGAACTCTTCGCCCATACCGGCGCTATTACACTCTGCACTGACACGTCGATGTGTGATCACCGACGCGGGTGGGCTGTCGGGCAGATGTCGGATCCGCAGCAGGATGACGACCAAGTGAGCGCCAACGCCGGCGCCCTGGCCGATATCCCCGGCGTCCTGGTACACGGCCACTTGGACCTGAGCTGTCCCGTGGACACCGCGTACGAACTGGCCACCGCCCCACCCAGCGCCGAACTTTCCGTCTACGACCGGTCCGGACACCGCAGCACGCCAAAAATCTCGCGCCGTCTGAAGTCTGCGAGCTGCATCGCCCTTCCTACAGCGCAGACCGCACACGAAAAACGCGCCTGAGTAACATCAGCTGACGCTCGACGGATGTCGTTGACAGGTAAACTCATTCAACTGGTCTAGGGAGGCGGTGGGGAGATGGCTCGTTCCGACCTTCTGCTGGACTTGGTAGAGGCTGAACGTCGCGGTGACCGTGACCGGTTCCGGTTGTTGGTCGAAGCTGTGATTGCTGAGGAGCGAGCCAATCAGCACCATTTGCTAGCCGACCGCCTGTCCGAGTTGATTACAACTACGGGACAGAGCAAGCCTCGCGACGATCACGCAACTTCGGTCCGTGATCTCGTGCATGAGATCGTTCCACAGCGGCGCCTTATCGAACTCGAACTCGAACCGGCCACTCGACGCGTGCTGAACGAGTTGGTCGAGGAGCAGAAGCGGGCTGAGCTGCTGCGAAGTTACGGGATCGAGCCGCGTAACCGCCTGTTGCTCGCAGGGCCGCCGGGCAATGGCAAAACCAGTGTGGCCGAAGCCATCGCCGCCGAATTGATGTTGCCGTTCTACGTCATTCGGTATGAGGGAGTTGTCTCCAGCTTCCTCGGCGAGACAGCAGCGCGGCTCGACAGCGCCTTCGAATTCGTGCGCACCCGCCGCTGCGTCCTGTTCTTCGACGAACTCGACACAATCGCCAAGGAACGATCCGACGAGCACGAAACCGGCGAGATCAAACGTGTGGTCTCTACACTGTTGCTTCAGGTCGACCACTTGCCACCCCACGTCATCTTGATCGGGGCCACTAACCATGGGGAATTGCTGGACCGCGCAGCGTGGCGGCGATTCCAGGTGCGCGCCGAACTTCGCTGCCCGAGTCGCGCACAGGCAACGAAATATCTCGAGGCGCTGGCCGCGAGACTCGGCGGCGACCTCGGCTTTGCGCCACGGACCATCGCTGACAAGCTCGCCGGAGCGAGCTTCGCCGAGCTGGAAGAGTTCGCTCTCGATGTGCGACGGCGCGCAATCTTGGAGCTACCCGACACTGACCTGCGCCGGATCGTCCAAGAAAGACTCGAACACCGCCGAAATCAGGCGGCGGAGTGACCACGGATCATCGTCCACTGCTGGCATTACCGGTTCCTGAGGTCGGTCCTCGCTCGACAGGATCCCCCAATCCGGGGCTGCGGCTGAAAAAGCCTGGAGCCCAGCGCCAAGGCGACCGGTTGTCGCCCCAGTTCAACGCGCTCGCGGAAGCGTTCGACGGTCAGCGGGCTCGCTTGTCGGACGGGCCAGTCAAGGAACTGGATCCGGAGCTCGTCGTCGTCTTCGACCTCGCAGGCAGCGTCAAAGACTTTCAGAACGCGGTCGCAAAGGTCGAGGGGCTCGAGTTCCTTGCCGAGTACCTGGACGAGGACACTGACCCGGACGAGGACTTTTTCGTCGAAGGCGACGACGGCCGGGTGCCCCATTCGCTGTATCTGGTCATGTCCAATGCAGCAGCAGTCGGGCAGCTGCTGAGTTTATTCGAGCGATGGACACGCAACCCGCAGGCAAAGTTCGACCATGGCCTTGGGAAGTTCAAATCCGCGTTCGAGCAGCTACGGTCGGTCCGACGATGGGATGTGTCCGACCGGATTCGCGACACCGGCCTCATCGACGATTGGGAACAGCGGCTGGAGCTTGCCGGCCAGTCCTATAGCCCCGCTGCCGTGGAGATCGAACTGTGGTTCCGACACAACGGCGAGCAGCGCGCTGCCGCGCAGGCTCACGTCGAGCAGCTCATCGAGGCAGCGAACGGCACAGTTGTCTCCACCTCGCAGATCCCTCAGATCGGCTACCACGCGATACTCGCGACGATTTCCATCCAGCAAGTCCAATCAGTCGTCCGCGAGGGTGCCGGCACAATTCAGCTCCTCTCCGCTGAAGAGATCATGTTCGTCAGCCCGTACACTCCGATGAGCGTGTCCGACCCGACAATCGAACCTCTGCGGACGCCGAATCTTCCTGGCGCACCCGCAGGCGGCCGAGTTGAAGGCAAGCCGCGTATCGCCCTACTCGACGGGCTTCCGTTCGTCAACCATGATGTTTTGGCTGGTCGGCTGGGCGTCGATGATCCCGACAATCTCGCTTCTGGCTACGGGGTTATGAGCCGCCGCCACGGCACCCACATGGCCTCGCTCATCATCCATGGAGACCTGTCCAACCCTGGCCCAGCTCTGGATCGGCCATTATATGTTCGCCCGATCATGCAGCCCAACGACTTCGGGAGAGAGCAGGTCCTAGCGAAGGCGCTCTTTCCCGATCTGGTGCACCGTGCGATACGGCGCATGTACGACGGAGAGGGCAGCCAACCAGCCACCGCCCCCAGCGTCCGAATCGTCAATTTGTCGATCGGGTCCAGCTCCCGTGCCCTTGTTCGTCGCATCAGCCCCGTCGGGCGATTGCTGGATTGGCTCGCGGTGAAGTACAACGTACTGTTCATCGTCAGCGCTGGTAACCACCCCGCGATGCCAATCACCGTCCCCGCGACATGTTTCGAGAACGAACGAGACATGCGCGATGAAGCGCTACGCGCCGCTCGGCAAACTGCCAGGTACCGGGGAATACTGCCTCCCGGCGACGCACTCAATTGCTTGACCGTCGGCGCCACACACGCCGACGCCGCAGGCGACATTCCAATACCCGACACCGTTGTAGACATCGTCGATCCCGGGATGCCCGCCTTGTATGGAGGAGTAGGTCCCGGGGTAGGGCGCTCGATCAAGCCCGAGATCTATCACGCCGGAGGCCGGGCCCTCTATGTTCGGCCGCCAACCGGGTCCCACGGCGACGGTGACATCGATGTGCCCTTGGCTCCTACCGAACAAATGGGGCCCGGCAACCTCGTCGCCGCGCCGGGGCGGTTCGGTGCGACCGATGCGACGATGTTCACCCATGGAACAAGCAATGCGACCGCCCTGGTCAGCAGAGAGGCCAGCCGGCTGTTCGACGTGCTCGAAAGCGGGCCGACAGAACTCGGCGACCTTCCGTTCCCCGATCCGCAATATCATCCTGTCCTGGTGAAAGCACTGCTTGTCCATACCGGAAACTGGGACCGCCTTGCGAGTGAGCTGCGCCGAATCCTCAACCTCAGCGCGCAAAACGCGCGAAAGGAACTGACGACCCTTCTCGGGTACGGGCCTTTGGACCCGGCACGTCTGGGTCTCGCGGCGACAAACCGAGCGGTGCTTGTAGCAGCAGGCTCGATCGGCCGCGATCAACGCCATACTCACCGCATTCCGCTCCCACAATCACTTCATGCGCAGGCCCAATGGCGCAGGCTGACAGTCACTCTCGCCTACATGGCGCCGACCGAAGGCCACCTCAGCCGTTACCGCGGTGCGAAGATATACACCGATATCGAGCTCAATGCAGCGATGGGAGCCCGTGCCCAGGCCGACTACAGGGCCGTGCGCCGCGGAAGCTGCCAACATGAGGTCATCGACGGCGCGAAAGCGATGGTGATCGGTCGGGATTCGTCCCTGCCGGTTCACGTGGAGTGTATGAACGACGCAAAGAACCTGCGCAAGGATGACGCGATTCGCTATGGCTTGGTTGTTTCCGTGGAAACCGCAGCCACCACTTCAACAACGATCCACCACGAGATCCGTACGAGACTTCAGGCACAAGCCAGAGCGCAGGCGCCAGCGCGAGTGCGCTTCTGACCGATCGAACTGCATCGCAGCGCCACCCCAGTCTTCCTCGCGGGGCGGATGTGCGTCCACACCGTTCTCGGCCCATGTCGTACGGTGCTGCTAGCCGAAATCCTCGGCCTCCGCTGAACTCGAGCAGATCGTCACCGAACGCCGCGACCTCGCGGCGAACCTCAATCAGTAGCTTCCGACACGTTCTGGCCGCCGATAATCCCCAACTGAGACCGACCGATATCGAAAGTATGTTCGATATCGAGTAGTCTGCTGAGCATGCCCGAACAAACACGTCTGGAATGGGCGCGGACGAACCTCGAGCAGGTCAGAGCCCAGCTACTCGACGCCGCCGCGTTCGCGAAGTATCTGCCGCCCGAACAGCTCGAACATGCTGCACGGAAGATCGGCGAAGGCTTGCGGATCTACCGCGAGGAGACCGAGCCCGCCGATGCCGGCCCGCCCGGCGCCGCGTGTATCGACTACCGGGGAGCGAAACGGCCGGCGCGCTGAACGGGGTGCGGCTGCCGTTGCGGTGCAACCAATCCGCTCGTGGTGCCGTCCTATCTCGCATGAGCACTCCACGGGATATGACCAGCGAGCAGCGCGCCGCCGTGGCGGACCGGTGGACTCAAGCTCGAATGTCAAATCTGCTGGCGCGCACGTTCGGCCGACCACAGCTCGCTCGGCGTGCGCGGTGGCTATCCAACGGCCACCGCGCACGGCACGACACCCAGACCACACGCGAACACTGCTCCGCAGGACCGTGCCCTGACCTGAAACCTGCCGGTCAACAGCCACCTACCCGAGTCGATACGGCCCGCGCCGGTCAGATCCGCCCAGCGTGAGCCGCCGGTACTGGGTCCGGAAAGCAGGAAAGCCCGCACCATCGGTGCGGGCTTCACTCTTTGTCGGCTCTAGATCGCGCGGACGCTCTGGGCCTGGGGGCCCTTCTGGCCTTGACCGACCTCGAACTCGACTCGCTGGCCCTCATCCAGGGACTTGAAGCCGGAGCCGGAAATCTCGGAGTAGTGGACGAAAACGTCGGGGCCGCCCTCATCCTGGGCGATGAACCCGAAGCCCTTTTCGCCGTTGAACCACTTCACGGTGCCTTGTGACATGTACTTTTCGTAACTTCCTGTTGCGAGCCGGGGCGATCACTGCAACAACCCGTACCCACCCTCCACCATGCCACACCCCGTGAACCAGCGCGATGCCCGCGAGGCGGACCCAAAAATCTGTAGCGGAGACAGTAGACATTCATCGAATGGTGCGGTAGCTTCTATGTTGTCGGAAGCAAAGAAAGTGTCCAGATGGCACGGGAGAAGATGAACTGCCCGTGAGAGGAAAGACGGCGGGCGCGATTGCGGGACCAGCAACTACGACGGTCTCGCCGCCCGCCGGGCAAGAAATGAAGTGCAACGGAAAGAAGTAACCCCGTGAGGAGAAGGGAGGAGTTGCCCGTCGGGTCACTCGGAAGCACATTTGGTCCGTGTGATCTCCGACGCTTCGGTTACATGTCGGAAGACGAAAGTACATTCCCCCCTTTCAGCGCCCCGGTGTCCCATGACACCGGGGCGCTTCGGCGTATGGAGGCCGCACGATTTCTGAATCACCCACCGCGAACGAGAAGTTCGACGATGACGACTACCCCGCCTACACGATGGGCCGGGCCGCGGACATGCTCGGCACTACCCAAGCGTTTCTGCGCAGCCTGGACGAGGCGAAACTGATCACCCCGCAACGCTCTGCCGGCGGGCACCGCCGTTACTCGCGCTACCAGCTGCGTATCGCCGCTCGCGCCCGCGAACTCGTCGACCACGGCACCCCGCTCGAGGCGGCGTGCCGGATCATCATCCTCGAAGATCAGCTCACCGAAGCTCTCGAACTGAACGCCAAACTCACCCAACAAGACTGACCCCGGCTGACCTGACAGCACGGTCCCGGCTGTGGCGCCGGGAGTGCAGCCCAGGTCGACAGGATGGGCGGCCTGCAGCCGGTGGAATAGTTCGCCGGTCTGCCAGGTTGTATGCGCTGTCGGCGTCCGGACAGCCCCGGGCCGCACTCCATTCGTCGCTTCGAGCGACCACTCGCCGAGAGGCGCATGTTGGACGTCGGCTCACCAACACCAACGCCGCCAGGTATCACCTGGCGGCGTTTCGGCTAGTCCCCGTAGGACAGGACCAGAAGACCGCGGCATCGACGCAGCCGCAGCGCCGGTTCGGTTCCCTGATTCAGGGTGCGGCGGTAACCCGTCATCATGGCCCTACGCGCGTGACTGGATGTCGGCTAGAGCATCCCCAAGACTTCGTAGGGGACAGTCATCTCGGTCTCACCCAGCAGATCCAGGAAGAGCTGGAACTGCACGAAGTTCACACTCAACTTCGGGCCGTCCACAGGCCATACGGCGTCGCATTCGGGGCACTTGGCGAGCGCGAGGGCAAATCGGGTGACCCGAACCTTCTCCAGCGAGTCCTGCT
>NZ_JOJF01000042.1:0-55263 GCF_000720265.1 Nocardia sp. NRRL WC-3656
TCTTTTGAAGGATCACGCGGTGACCACCCTCTATCCGGCTACGACACGCTCAGACATTTGCTGGCGTCCGGTCGTACACCATCCTGCTGGACTCAACCCAGGGAATTCTGAATCGCGTTGAGCGAGAGAAGGAACAGGGTGGCGCGGCAGGCGAATTATCTGGGTCGAGCCTACGGCGGACTTGGATCGGATGTTACGGATCGCTTGCCCCGATTGCGGCCAGGGGACGCCGGTGGTGCGAGGTACGGCCGCGAAATTCCTCATAGCGGACCATCTCGGGCGCGACGACGAGACGTGTACGGCAGCTGAAGCTGAAATTCACAGGCGCCTAACCAGACTGAAGTCATGGGAGGAGACCCGGTGGCGGTCGAATTGAGCACAACCAATCTCGGTCGGCAGTGCGCGGACTGGGCATTGACGGACGGGCAAGTCACTGTCTTCGGTTTCGTCGACAGCGACCGCGACCGTCTCTACATGGCCCGGTTCGACCGAGTGAACGCCCTTTGGCGTGAGCCGCGTGGCGTCGCATTCCCGGAGGGGCTGTCGTTGGCTCGGGTTCATTCGATCCTGCCCGAGTACCACGCCTTGTGGTGCGCGGTAAGTGAGCAGGCCAGGCTGCTCGGCCTGAAGATGATCGGTGGCGTGTTGCACTCCGAGAACGGAGACGGCTCGATCACCCGCAAGAGCGACCCAGACCTTGGCTTCCCGCATCACTGACGCCAGATGCCGGAGGGCGGAAACCCGTCGTTTCGTGGGTGGCTACGCCTCAGGCCGTCGGTGCCGTGTGTTCGCAATTCGATTGCACGGCAGTGCGCAGTCGTGTGATGATCGGGATCACTCGTACGGTGCGACGAAGGGGAGGCAGCTTGTGGAACGTGCCACGGTCTACCGCTGGAACGTTCGTAACGGCACCGGAGTGCTGACTCGACCGGACGGCTCACTCGCGTGGTTCCACTTGTCAACTGTGGACCAAGAAGATGTTCTTGCACTGCGGGAGGGCGATGAGGTCGATGTCGAGATCGAGAATATTCCTCAGGGGGACTACGAATGTCGAGCTGTATCCGTGCGACGGCATATAGAATAAGCGCCACACTGGCGGCGCTATTTGCTTGCGCCGCAGCGTTTCTCGTATCAGCGCCGCAGGTTGTGGCAAATCCCGGAGCTGTGCCGGGCGTCTATCACTATCATCCGAATGACACTCGCTATCGCTATGACGGACAGCACGGGAGTTTCACGGGTGACGCAATTTACGCCGCCCAGGACCCTGCGGGTGGTAATCGTTTGATTTGGTCGCTGCGCCTGTCACCCTCTGTGCAGGAAATCGTGCAAGGGCCGATGTCGTGCGGTGCCTCCGTGCTCGGCAAAGCCGGCTACCACGATTTTCACCCGTCGATCCCGGCGGATTATTGGTGGCATTCAGCAGTCACCGATATCCAACTGGACCGTACGTACAAACTGGAGGCCAAATGCGACTTCACCGCCACCAATGGCCACACCACCGCTCCCGGCAATGTGCGATTCACTGTCGAGTTCACGTTACATTCGAGCTGATGGAGTGATCATTCCGTCGCGCACGACCGTGCGTTGCTCCTGGCGAGCCCATCGCCCGGATCCCGGGGCGGAAGGGCCGTAGGGTGAACGTATGAACCGGTTAGGTAGCGCCACTTCTCCCTACCTTCGCCAGCACGCGGACAACCCTGTCGACTGGCGGGAATGGAGCGCCGAGGCGCTGGCGGAGGCGCGGTCTCGGGATGTGCCGATCCTGCTGTCGGTCGGTTACGCCTCCTGTCACTGGTGTCACGTGATGGCGCACGAATCGTTCTCCGATCCGGCCACCGCCGAACTGATGAACGCGAATTTCGTCTGCGTGAAGGTCGATCGCGAGGAACGGCCCGATATCGACGCGGTGTACATGTCCGCGACCGTGGCGATGACCGGGCAGGGCGGGTGGCCGATGACGTGTTTCCTCACGCCGGCCGGGGAGCCGTTCTACTGCGGCACCTACTATCCGAAATCGCCGCGCGGCGGTATGCCGTCGTTCACCCAGCTGCTGACCGCGGTCGCCGATACCTGGACCAATCGCCGCGACGAGGTCGACCAGGCCGCCGGTCAGGTGGCGCAGGCGTTGCGGGACCAGGGCGCCGGGCTGCCCGCGAGCGAGTTGACCGTCACGCCCGAGTTGCTCGGGCACGCGGTCGCCACGGTGCTGCGCGATGTCGACGAGCGCTACGCCGGATTCGGCGGGGCGCCGAAATTCCCGCCCTCGGCGCTGCTGGAGGGTCTGCTGCGCCATTACGAGCGCACCGGGGAAGACGCTGCGCGACAAGCGGTTTCGGCGACCTGCGCGGCCATGGCGCGCGGGGGAATCTACGATCAGCTGCGCGGCGGCTTCGCGCGCTACTCGGTCGATGCCGCCTGGGTGGTTCCGCATTTCGAGAAGATGCTCTACGACAATGCGCAACTGCTGCGTGCCTACGCGCATCTGGCGCGGCTGGAGGCGAGCGGTGAACCGGGTACGGGCGACCCGCTGCCGCAGCGGATCACCGAGGAAACCGCGGCCTTCCTGCTCACCGATCTGCTGACCGCCGAGGGCGGGTTCGCCTCGGCCTTCGACGCCGACACCCATGTGGAACCCGGTGCGCCCGGAATCGAGGGTGCCACCTACGTGTGGACGCCGCAGCAGCTCACGGAAGCCCTCGGTCCCGAGGACGGCCCGTGGGCCGCAACGATTTTCGGCGTGACGCCCGAGGGCACGTTCGAACACGGCACCTCCGTGCTCACCCGGTACACCGATCCCGGCGCCGGACCGGGCGAGGATCCCGCCGACACCCGCCGCTTCGACGACATCCGGCAGCGGCTGCGCGCGGTGCGGGACCGGCGGCCGCAACCCGAGCGCGACGACAAGGTGGTCACCGCCTGGAACGGCATCGCGATCACCGCCCTCGCCGAGGCCGGTGCCGCACACGACCGGCCGGAATGGGTCGACGCCGCGGCGCGGTGCGCGCGGTACCTGCTGGACCGGCACCTCGTCGAGGGCCGTTTGATGCGCGCCTCACTGGGCGGCGCGACCGGTAGCGCGCCCGCCGTCCTCGAGGACTACGCGTGGCTGGCGACCGGCCTACTGGCCCTGCACCAGGCCACCGGCGAACTGTCCTGGCTCGACCGGGCGCAGCAGCTGATCGACGCCGCCACAACCCTTTTCGAGGACCCGGCACAACCGGGCAGTTGGTTCGACACGGCCGTCGATGCCGAGGAACTCGTCGCCCGCCCGCGTGATCCGCTCGACGGGGCGACCCCGGCCGGGGCGTCCACCTTCGCCGAAACCCTGCTCACCGCCTCCGCCCTGAGTGCCCCGGACCGCGCGGCCCGCTATCGCACGCTGGCCGATGCCACCCTCGACGCCGGCGCCATCGTCCTGGCCCGTGCGCCGCGCTCCGGCGGCCAGTGGCTCAGCGTCGCCGAGGCGGCACTGGCCGGGCCGATCCAGATCGCGATCTCGCAATCGACCGATGCCGCGGCGACGGCCGAATTGCTGCGCACCGCACGTCGTTTCGCTCCCGGCGGCGCGGTGGTCGTTGCGGGGCAATCCGATTCGGTCCCGTTGCTCGCGGACCGTCCCGCCCGGGGCGGCGCACCCGCGGCCTACGTCTGCCGCGGCTCCGTGTGCGATCTACCGGTATCCGAACCGCACGAGGTGCGCACTGCGCTCGTAGGCTCCTGACGCAACCCGCGGTGGTCGCAGCCGAGTGCCGCCCTCACTCCTCGACCGGAGCGTTCGCGCCCAGTCCCACCGGTTTGCGATCGGTCCAGCACGCCGTCGGCTCCCGGCGGCCGCGCAACTGGATCTTGTCGTAGAGCACCCACCGGGAACGTTCGGATTCGGTCGCCGCGTCGATCACGGCCTGGCTGGCCAGGATCCGGCGCGGGACCTCCTTGGCCTCGGTGGTGAGCCGGGAGGCCTCGTTGACGGCGTCGCCGATCACGGTGAATTCCAGCCGGGTGTCGGTGCCCACGTCGCCGGCGAAGACGCTGCCGCGCGCCAGGCCGATGCCGATATCGAATTCGCCGCCGAGGGCCACCTCGTCGCGGATGCGCCGTGCGGCGCGCAGGGCGGGAGTCGCGTTGTCGCCCAGAGCGATCGGGGCGCCGAAGATGCACAGCGCCGCGTCGCCCTCGAATTTGTTGACCAGTCCGCCGTTGTCCTCGGTGGCCGAGACGACCACGGCCAGTAGCCGATTGAGCTGATCGACGAATTCGCGCGGCGCGAGTTCGGTCGACATCTCGACCGATCCGGTCACGTCCACGAACAGCGCGGTCACCACCCGCACATCGCCGGTCAGGTCGACGCCGCCGGCCAGTGCGCGTTCGGCCACCTCGTTGCCGACGTGGCGGCCGAAGACATCGCGCATGCGTTCGCGTTCGGACAGATTCTCGGCCAGTTCGTTCACCGACAGTTCCAGGCGCCCGATCTCACTGGCGCTGGTGATCGGCACCCGCGCGGAGAGTTCGCCGCGCGCGATCCGGTCCAGCGCCCGCCGCAGCGTCCCCAGTGGCGCCGCCACCGACCGGGCCAGCGTGGCGGTGGTCAGCGCCCCGACCAGCAGGCCGACCAGCGACATGTACAGCGCGGTCCGCACCCGATCGGTGGCGTCGGCCACCGGATCGCCGAGGACGGTGATCAACATCAGCAGCGGCATCGCCCCGGCCACCGCCCAGGAGATGACCAGCCGGTTGAGCACCGTGGCACTCCAGTGCGAGGTGCCGCCGAGCACCCGCGCGATCACCGGGATCGTCGGCCGGATGAGCCGGTCCACCACCAGGAAGGTGAAACCCGCCGACTCCAGCCCACCCAGGAAGAACATCGCCCCGATGGCCCACAGGGCCCGGGTGGGTACCACCTGGGCGAACAAGGCCGTGGCGATGGCGACACCTGGTATCCAGATGGCCAGCGCCCGCACGGTGATGGCGATGGGCAGTCGCAGTAGTCGCTCGGCCTCGGGACGGGTGGGCCGGCGGGTCTGATCGATCCAGCTGAAGTAGTACACCCGGTCGCGCACCGCCAGCACGATGCCGGCCAGTGCGCCGATCACCGGATAGATCGCGGTCTGGGCCACGGCACTGAGCCAGTCCTCGCCGAGGTTGCCGAGAAATCCGCTCAACCACAATTCGACGACGATGACCGCGAGGCCGCCCAGATTGCAGACCATCACCACCGTCGAAAGGCCCCAGCGCGCACGCAGGGCCCAGAGCACGAGTCGACTGGTCATAGCCCCTGGCAGTGGTCTGGTTCGGTATTACCGGTTTCGGACGTATAGCACGAACGAGCATAGAACCCGCCCGTACGGCCGCGGCAGGTTACCGGTGATCTTGCCCTACGAGAATACGACCAACCAGATCGCGACGTAATGACACAGGGCAGCGAGAACCGTTGCCGCATGGAAGAATTCGTGGTGACCGAAGACCTCCGGCCACGGATTCGGCCACTTCGCGGCGTACAGGATCGCGCCGACGCTGTAGGCGATGCCGCCGATCAGCAGCAGCACCATCGGTGTGACGCCCACATTGTGGGTGAGCGTCGCGGCGACCGGCACGATGGCCCAGCCCAGGAGCAGATACAGCGGCACCCCGACCCAGCGCGGCGCGGTCGGCCACAGCACCTTCAATGCCACCCCGGCGACGGCACCCGCCCAGACCACGCTCAGCAGGGTGATCCCGGTGCGGCCGGGCAGCCCCAGCAGGGCGAACGGTGTGTAGCTGCCGGCGATGAACAGGAAGATCATCGAATGGTCGGCGCGCTTCATCCGGATCCGCGTGCGTGCGGACTGCCAGGTCACCCGGTGGTAGACCGCGCTGATGCCGAAGATGCCGCAGACGGTCACGCCGTAGACCAGAGTCGACCAGCCCGCGGTGGCGGAGACGGTTGCCGAAACCGCGACCAGCACCGTGACGGCGACGGCCGCGATGCCGACCGCGTAGGTGTGGATCCAGCCGCGCATCCGCGGCTTGACGGCCAGGGTGCGCAGACCCTCCTCGGCCGGGTGCTCGAGCGAGGACACCTCCCCGAGGACCGGATTTGCCGAGCTCACAGATTCGGTCACTAGTTACCTCCTGAGTAACCTACGGTTGCGTAGGTTAGTTCTTCAGTCACTGTACCGGCAGTAGGCTCCGCGTGCCGGACGCCGCCGCGATAGGGTCGATCCGAACCGGGGAACTGATTCGTGGTGTCCGCTGCCATCACTGCGCAGCAGAAATTGGCGGAGAACTCGGGCGGCACGCGAGAGGTGGATAAGGTTGGCAGCCGTGAAGCTTGCTAGTCGGGTGCTCAGCGGTAAGGTGCGCAACCTGCCCTATCGCATCTACGAGGCGCAGCTGTCGAAACAGCTGGCAGGCAAACAGCATCCGCGTCACGTCGCGGTCGTCTGTGACGGAAATCGCCGCTGGGCGCGGGAGAACGGCTTCACCGACGTCACCCACGGCCACCGGGTGGGTGCGCTGAAGATCGCCGAACTGGTCGGCTGGTGCGAGGCCGAGGGCATCGAGATGGTGACGGTGTATCTGCTCTCGACCGAGAATCTCAGCCGCTCCGCCGACGAACTGGAAACCCTGTTCGAGGTGATCACCGACGTGGTCGAGGAGCTGTCCGCGCCGGAGAACAACTGGGGTGTGCGCATCGTCGGGTCGCTGAAGGGCCTGCCCGAGGATGTCGCCCGTCGCATGCAGAAGGCAGCCGACGAAACGCGCGGTCGCGGCGGTGTGCACGTGAACGTGGCCATCGGCTACGGCGGCCGGCAGGAGATCGCCGACGCGGTGCGCTCGCTGGTGCGGCAGGAGATCGCGGCCGGGGAGACCGGCGAAGATTTGGTGCAGTCGATCACGGTCAACGCCATCGGCCAGCATCTCTACACCTCCGGTCAGCCCGATCCGGACCTGGTCATCCGCACCTCGGGAGAGCAGCGGCTCTCGGGCTTCCTGCTGTGGCAGAGCGCCTACTCCGAGATCTGGTTCACCGAGGCCTACTGGCCGGAGTTCCGCCGCGTCGACTTCCTGCGCGCGCTGCGCGACTACGCCGCGCGGCATCGCCGTTACGGAGTGTGAGCGGGCGGGCCGCAGATAACGGCCCGGCGCAGGATGTGTTGCATTGCATGATCATCCCCCGATCCGGTCGTGTGCTCGCGTACCGTCGCGAACATGAGCGAGATGCGGGGCGGGCCGGGTGGTGCGACGGAGGTGGCCGGAGCGCCGGTGCCCTACGTCACCTATGCCGAATTCGGCCGGCGATTCGTGGCCTACGCGGCGTCCGAACAGCGCATATCCGCTGTTTTCGCCCAATTGGCAGGTAGCGCATTCGATTTCGGCCCGATCGGGGTCGGCCCGGCGCATCTGGCGAAGGCCTCGGCGCAGGTGCAACTCGGTGATCCGGTGCTGGAGCGCTCGGTCGGCGAGGTCGTCGGCTTCGAACTCGCCATCCCGCTCGATATCGATCTGCTGCTGGATCTGGCCGTCGATCGCCACCGCTTCGAGGTCAGGGGCTTCGTCCACGTCCACCTGACGGTGCGCACCGCGGCGCCGCTGCGGATCGTCATCGATATCGCCGAACCGCGTCCGGGCGATGTGCGGATCAATGTGGCCACCGCGACCCGGCGCGGCCAACTGCTGCGGCTGCTGGCCAGCGTCGATCACGAGATCCGCCGGTTCGTCGCCCGCTATGTGGCCAACGAGATTCGCAAACCGCATATCGCGGCCGTCCGCGATATCGATGTCGCCGCACGGCTGGACGCGGCCTGGCCGGCCTGATTCGCCGACTCGTCGAAAGGAACCGAATCAGAGCTTGCGCAGCCGGATCCGGTTGATGCTGTGGTCGGAATCCTTGCGCAGCACCAGGGTTGCGCGCGGCCGCGTCGGCAGGATGTTCTCCACCAGATTGGGCCGGTTGGTGGCGTTCCAGATCTCCTGGGCGGCGACGGTCGCCTCGGAATCACTGAACTTCGCGTAGTGGTGGAAATGCGACTGCGGGTCCGCGAACGCCGTTTTCCGAAGGGAGAGAAAGCGATCGACATACCACCGCTCGATATTCTCGATGCGCGCGTCGACGTAGATCGAGAAGTCGAACAGGTCCGAAACCATCAGCCGCGGCCCGGTCTGCAGGACGTTGAGCCCTTCCATGATGAGGATGTCGGGCTGGCGCACGCAGTGGAACTGGTCCGGCAGTATGTCGTAGGCGATATGCGAATACATCGGTGCGCACACCTCGGACGCACCGGATTTGACCTCGGTGACGAAGCGCAGCAGCTTGCGCCGGTTGTAGCTTTCCGGAAAACCCTTGCGGTGCATGATGCCGCGCCGGGTGAGTTCCGCGGTGGGATAGAGGAATCCGTCGGTGGTCACCAGATCGACGCGCGGATGGTGATCCCAGCGCGCCAGCAGCGCCTGCAATACGCGGGCAGTGGTCGATTTACCGACCGCCACACTGCCGGCGATGCCGATGACAAACGGCACCTGATGATCCGGATGTGTTTCCCCGAGGAAGGTCGCGGTGGCGGCGAACAGCCGCTGCCGGGCGGCGACCTGGAGATGGATCAATCGGGCCAGCGGCAGATAGACCTCGGCGACTTCTTCGAGATCGATCTGCTCGCCGAGACCGCGCAGGCCGATCAGTTCTTCCTCGGTGAGGATCAGCGGAGTCGATTTACGCAGGGTGCGCCATTGTTTGCGATCGAATTCGACATACGGACTCGGCTCGCTCATCCGGGCCACCTACGCACACTCCCGGTCCGGAGTTCCCCCGCTGGGCGGGCGCGCCACCACCCGTAACGACGTCACCGATGAACCTGTGCCGTGCCCGGCGCGGTGAAATGCGCTCGACAGTCCTCGCATAGGCGAATTCTCCTCGGAGTGGGCACCGCACCGAACGCGGGGTGTTATTACTCGCCGGTAACCCTGGGTGACATTTCTCTCTCGACCGACGGGTTTCGGTCGCCGACGAGGCCGGGAACGGGGAAGCGGCTATCGTCGGATGTCATGGCTGCGCATCCGCTCGTCACCGAATATCTGCGCCTGGGACTGGCATTCGACCGATTGGAACCCGGCTTCGTCGACGCCTACACCGGCGATCCCGCACTGCGCCGGGCCGTGGAGTCGGCGCCCGCGCCGCAGCCGCGCGAACTGGCCGACCGGGCGGCGGCCCTGCGCAAGGAACTGCCCGAGGCCGGGCTGAGCGAGCAGCGCGCCGAATTCCTGGAGGCGCATCTGCGCGCGCTGGAATGTTCGGGACGCAAGTTCGCCGGCGACGACATCTCCTTCATCGAGGAGGTGCGGTCCTATTTCGACGTCGATATCGCCCTCGGTGACGTCGAGGACTATCGGGACGCGCACCGGCAGCTCGACGAGGTGCTGGCCGGTGACGGTTCGCTGCTGGATCGGATGACCGCGCATCGGCGCGCCGACGAGATTCCGCCGCAGCGCCTCACCGAATGTGTGCAGGCGTTCTCGGGCGCACTGCGCGAGTTGGTGCGCGAACGCTATCCGCTGCCGGATCACGAGCAGGTGGAATACGAGATCGTCGGCGACAAACCGTGGTCGGGATTCAATTACTACCTCGGCAATTTCCGGTCCCGGGTCGCGATCAATTCCGATCTCAAACAACATATGGCACAGCTGCCGGCGCTGATCGCGCACGAGGCCTATCCCGGTCACCACACCGAACACTGCCGGAAGGAGGCCGGGCTGGTCGCCGCCGGACAGGACGAGCAGACGCTGTTCGTGGTGAACACGCCGCAGTGCTTGATGGCCGAGGGTCTGGCGGATCTGGCGCTGAAATCGATCATCGGCCCGGACTGGGGAATCTGGGCGCAGGAGATCTACGCCGACCTCGGCCTGCGATTCGACGGCGAACGCGCACAACGACTGTCGAGCGCCTCGGCGAAACTGCTGGCGGTCCGCCAGGACGCGGCGCTGTTGCTGCACGATCGCGGCCGCAGTGCCGACGAGGTCGCCGAATTCCTGCAGCGCTGGAGTCTGACCACACCCGAGCGCGCGCGGCAGTCCCTGCGTTTTCTGTCCTCGCCGCTGTGGCGGGCCTACATCAGCACCTATGTGGAGGGGTATCGCCTACTGGGCGGGTGGCTGGATCGCGCGGTCGACACCGCCGATCGGGTGGCGCGCTTCGGCCGGCTGCTCGACGAGCCGCTGACGCCGGCGGCGCTGCGCAGGATGTGAGGACGCGCCGTAGCGAGAATCGGGGAATATTCGGCCCCGGACATTCGGTGGCGATGTCCGTACGCGGAAATAGTTAGCACGGCAAACAATGGCGACCGTGATCGGCATCGCAATATCCGGTTCGGGGCTATCGAGCAATTCGCCGGAAATCCGATTTCATGCACCGACCGGATCCGCGCCCCGACTCGCGAACCCGGCCGAAGGGTGTCGGTGCTACTACGCGCCCCAGCCCGCGCACCCGGCGTTGCCGCCGGAGGAGATGGTGCAGGCGGACTTCAGGATGGCGAAAAGCATGTCCTGAATCGAGTTACCGGTACCCGCGGTGAAAAACAGCATGTGAACCCCTGATGTGATCGAATGAGTCGATGACGCTGTCACAGTCGTCGACAGCGCGGCGAATGTTACGCCTTTTTTACACAGTGGGCAGCCCCGTTTTATGGGGGCCGCAACGGGCTGGTGTGCAGTCGCTCTTACGCCTCGGCGGGTATCGAGGTCGCCGCGCCCGGCACCGGTGCGGGCCACGACGGAGCGGCCGGGGGCCACCACATAGACTGTGCGCGTGACCCAGACGACCGCCCCCTCTGTCAACACCCAGTCGCTCGCCGATCTCGATCCCGAGCTCGCCGCCGCGATGGCGGGCGAACTCGCCCGTGAGCGCGACACCCTCGAGATGATCGCCTCCGAGAACTTCGTGCCGCGCGCGGTGCTGCAGGCGCAGGGCAGCGTGCTGACCAACAAATACGCCGAGGGTTATCCCGGTCGCCGCTACTACGGCGGTTGCGAGCACGTCGACGTGGTGGAGAATCTCGCGCGCGAGCGGGTCAAGGAGTTGTTCGGCGCCGAATTCGCCAATGTGCAGCCGCATTCGGGCGCACAGGCCAACGCCGCGGTGCTGATGTCGCTGATGAATCCGGGCGAGAAACTGCTCGGCCTGGATCTGGCGCACGGTGGTCACCTCACCCACGGCATGCGGCTCAACTTCTCCGGCAAGCTGTACGAAGTGCACGCCTACGGGGTGAGCAAGGAAGACCACCGCGTCGACATGGACGAGCTGCGCAAGCAGGCGCGCGAGGTCCGGCCGAAGGTGATCGTGGCCGGTTGGTCGGCCTACCCGCGTCACCTGGACTTCGCGGCGTTCCGCGAGATCGCCGACGAGGTGGGCGCCTACCTCTGGGTCGATATGGCGCATTTCGCCGGTCTGGTCGCCGCCGGTCTGCACCCCTCGCCGGTGCCGCACGCGGATGTGGTGTCCTCGACCGTGCACAAGACCCTGGGTGGTCCGCGTTCGGGTCTGATCCTGGCCAAGCAGGAGTACGCGAAGAAGCTCAACAGCGCTGTGTTCCCGGGCCAGCAGGGCGGTCCGCTCATGCACGTGATCGCCGCGAAGGCCGCCGCCTTCAAGATCGCCGGTACCGAGGAGTTCAAGCAGCGCCAGGAACGCACCCTGTCGGGCGCCAAGATCCTGGCCGAGCGCCTGACCGCCGCCGATGTCGCCGGTAACGGCGTCACCGTGCTGACCGGCGGCACCGATGTGCACCTGGTGCTGGTGGATCTGCGCAACTCGCAGATGGACGGCCAGCAGGGCGAGGATCTGCTGCACGAGGTCGGAATCACGGTGAACCGCAACGCCGTTCCGTTCGACCCCCGTCCGCCGATGGTCACCTCCGGCCTGCGCATCGGCACCGCCGCGCTGGCCACCCGCGGCTTCGGCGACACCGAATTCGCCGAGGTGTCCGACATCATCGCCACCGCGCTGGCGGGCAAGGCCGATCTCGCCGCCCTGCGCGCGCGAGTGTCCAAGCTGGCCCAGGACTTCCCGCTCTACGACGGCCTGGAGGACTGGAAGCTGCTCGGCTGAGCCGTACCGCAGTGCGATCGACCCCGGTAGCCGGACCCGGCCGCCGGGGTCGATCTGTGAGTGCCCTTGTCCGCCAGGGCATCTCGCTTCGCGGTCGGTCCGGCAGCGCTCAGTCGCGGGTGCTCAGGTATTCGATGTACATGGGCCGCAAGGCCTCGGCGATCTCGCCCTCACCGGAGTGCATGTAGTCGTCGAGCATCGGCAGCACGTACTTGATGTCCGCCTCGCTCTCACCGATGTTCCCGGTGGCGGCCTCCGCCGCCGGAATCTGCTCCAGCAGCCGCCACAGGAACTTGACGTCGCCGTGCCGGACGGCGTGCTTGACCGCTCGGTCGTGCAGTTCCTTCGACGACAGCTTCTCCAGCTCTGCCACATCGCTCATGTAGCGACTCTAGCGGGTTCGGCCGGGTGGCCGGGCAACTCCGTAGCTGACCGATAGCTACCCGTCGGCGTTCACTACCTATTCATCGACACGCCTGTCATCTCGGGAGCCGGAATCGCGAAATCGCAGTACCGTCGAAGTGCGAGCCGCGTCGGTGTGGCTCGTCCGGGAGGTTCTGATCGTGGCTGAGCAACTCAGTACGAGAGGGCCGGTACCCGGCCCTCGGGTCGTTTGACCCCAGGGCGGACCGGCCCAGCGAGAACGTCCGTGCGGGTATGGCACGGACAACAAAGGAGCCCACCGTGACTGATGCACGCTCCGTCATCGCTCCCTCGAAAGCCCGCTCCGACAAGAGCGGAGGCTCCGGAAAGGGAGCCGGCACCTCGCCCCGCAAATCCTTCGTGATCGACACCTCCGTGTTGTTGTCCGACCCCTGGGCCATGACGCGTTTCGGTGAACATCACGTGGTGTTACCGCTGGTGGTCATCAGCGAACTGGAGGCCAAACGGCACCATCACGAACTCGGCTGGTTCGCCCGCGAAGCCCTGCGCAATCTCGACGATCTGCGTTTGGAATTCGGCCGGTTGGACCTGCAGGTCCCGATCGGCACCGAGGGCGGCACGCTGCAGGTGGAGTTGAATCACACCGACCCGGAGGTGCTCCCGGTCGGGTTCCGCACCGACACCAACGATTCCCGCATCCTCGCCTGTGCGCTCAACCTCGCCGCCGAGGGGCAGCGAGTAGTGCTGGTGTCCAAGGACATTCCGCTGCGGGTGAAGGCGGGCGCGGTGGGCCTGCCCGCCGAGGAATACCACGCCCAGGACGTGGTGATCTCCGGCTGGACCGGAATGACCGAGCTCGAGGTGGGCGCCGAGTGCGTCGACCGGCTCTACGCCGATTCGGTCATCGATCTGGACGAGGCCCGGGACCTGCCCTGCCACACCGGGATTCGGCTGCTCGGCGCCAAGGGCAGCGCGCTGGCGCGGGTGACCGCGGACAAGCGGGTGCAGCTGGTCCGCGGCGATCGGGAGGCCTTCGGCCTGCACGGCCGCTCGGCCGAACAGCGCATCGCCCTCGATCTGCTGCTGGACGAGAGTGTGGGCATCGTCTCGCTGGGCGGCAAGGCCGGCACCGGCAAATCGGCCCTGGCGCTCACAGCGGGCCTGGAAGCGGTGCTGGAACGGCGTTCTCAGCGCAAGGTGGTGGTCTTCCGGCCGCTGTACGCGGTGGGCGGTCAGGAGCTGGGCTATCTGCCCGGCAGTGAGAGCGAGAAGATGGGCCCGTGGGCCCAGGCGGTCTTCGACACCCTCGACGGCCTGGCGAGCCCGGAGGTGATGGAGGAGGTGCTGGCCCGCGGCATGCTGGAGGTCTTGCCGCTCACCCACATTCGTGGCCGGTCGCTGCACGATTCGTTCGTGATCGTGGACGAGGCGCAGTCGCTGGAACGCAATGTGCTGCTCACCGTGCTCAGCCGGTTGGGCAGCGGCTCGCGGGTGGTGCTCACCCACGACGTCGCTCAGCGCGACAACCTTCGGGTGGGCCGCCACGACGGAGTCGCGGCGGTGATCGAAAAGCTCAAGGGCCACCCGCTTTTCGCTCACGTCACGCTGACTCGCAGCGAGCGCTCGCCGATCGCCGCGCTGGTCACCGAGATGCTGGAGGAATACGGGCCCAACGCCTGACGGCGGCCGGCCGAGCGAAAACCCCGAGGCGGTAGCGGACCTGTTCCGCTACCGCCTCGGCGGCAAAAGCCGTGCCCCAGCAAACATTCGGAATATGGTTCATCTCACACGGTGGCGGGTATATTTCCGCAAGAACCCTGCTCGACGTGATTGTCGGTGTGTCAGATAGGTTCGCCGGATCATTGCCGAGCGCTGGCCTGTGGGTCGGTGGTGTCGCATACGGCACTGTCTGCCTTCACCTTCCGAGAGGATGAACATGCACCACTTCGCTCGACGTTCCGCCGCCGTTGTGATGGCCTTCGCCGGGACGGCGCTGCTGTTCACCGCCGCCTGCAGTAACGACAACAACGACAACAACAGCTCGGGGACCACCACGACCCATGTCGGTGCTGCCGAGACCACCGGCGCGATGGCTACCGGAACCATGGTTACGGGCACCATGACGCCGGGCGAGACGCCGCCGGGCACTGCCGCGGCCACGGAAACCAAGATCGCGACCCAGAACGGCCAGGAGATCGCGGTCTCCGGCCACATCCTCACCAAGTACACCGACATGGGCGGTGTGCAGAGCCCGCTCGGCGAGCCCACCGGCGCCTCGGTCCAGGGGTCCAACGGTGGTTCCTGTCAGGAGTTCACCGGCGGTGCGATCTGCTGGAGCGAGCAGACCGACGCCCACGTGGTGTGGGGCGATATCCGCACGGCCTGGGAGAGCAACGGCGGCGTGAACGGCAAGCTCGGCTATCCGACCAGCGACGAGAAGGACAACCCCACCGGTAAGGAGAGCGACTTCACCGGCGGCACGATCACCTGGAACTCCGCCGATCGGCAGACCACGGTCACCGCCAAGTAGGCGAACCGCGCGGCGCGGCGGCGAGGCGTCGTCACGGTCTCGCGGGCCGCGCCGCTGTGTATCGCACGGCGTCCGCGCGTAATTCCCCCGTTCGGCCCGGGCAGCCGGTACCTTGTCGGGGTGCAAACTCAGTTGACCGATCGTGAGCTGCTGGAATCGCTCGCGCACGCGGTGGAAGACAATCTCCGGCGCCACACCGAACTGGCGCAGGTCTGGCAGCCGCACGAGTACGTGCCCTTCAGTGACGGACGCAGTTTCGGCTTCCTCGGTGGTGTCGACTGGGATCCGGAACAGGCCACCCTGGGCGAGGTTGCCACGGTTGCGCTCACCGTGAGCGTGCTGATCGCCGACAATTTGCCGTCGTACCATCGCGAGCTCGGCAAGTACCTGCGCACCGGGCCGTGGTGGCGCTGGGTCGGCCGGTGGACGGCCGAGGAGAACCGCCACGAGATCCTCATCCGCAACTATCTGATGGTGACGCGGGCGGTGGATCCGGTCGAACTCGAGCGCGCGCGGATGGAACATATGACCACCGGCTTCCGCCGGCCGGCGCTGCATCTGCTCGATGTGCTGGCGCTGTGCGCCTTCGAGGAGTCCGCCTCGGCCGTGCGGCATCGCAATATCGCCGCGCTGCAGGAGAATTCGATGGTGACCGCGATCGCGGACCGGATCGCGCTCGACGACGAATTGCAGTCGGAGTTCTTCGGCAATCTGGTCGCCGCGGCGCTGGACCTGGTGCCGGATCAGACCATGCGGGCGATCGCCGATCGGATCGCCGAGTTCCGGGTTCCCGAACTCACCCTGCGCGACGGCCGCAACAGTACCGACGTCCTGGCCGAGGCCGGCATCTACGAGCCGAAGCGCGCCGGCGAACTGGTTTTCGCGCCCCTGCTGGAACGCTGGAACATCTTCTCGCGCACCGACTTCGGCACCACCGGTGAGGCGGCACGGGCGGAGATCGCCCACCTGCGCGGCTGATGTCGCGACGGTCGTGGTGTGCCGGTGCGCGCACCACGACCTCGGGCACCGGCCGGTGCGGATCCTCGGTCCGCGCCGGGCGCCGCTCGGCTGCGCGTGCTCAGCGCCGGCGGACCAGGTTCCAGATCCCCGCCGCGGTGCCGCGCAGGAAGTTCTCCCAGCTGAAGTGGTCGTGCCACAGGGTGATGCGGCCGTCGACGAGTTCGAACGTGCCGCATACCCAGAACCCGATTTCCAACGGGCCCATGCGCAGGTAGTCGGTGCGCTCGGTCAGCACCGTCTCGCCCTCGACCGCGGGCGCGCCGTCGGTTTCCGCGGCGATGTGGTGAACATCGGCGCGGAAACCGAACGCATCGCGACTGAGCCCGCGCAGCACCGCGCCGACGCGATGGATGCCCCGGATATCGGGCAGCGAGGTGTTCTTCCAGACGATGTCGGGATCCAGCAGATCCAGCGCCTCGTTCACCGCGCTCATTTCCATCGCGGCGAAGAACTCGCGCACCGTGGTCACGGCGTTCTGTTGTAGCTCCGGTAATTCGGCCATAGTCCGACTGTAGGCGTGCGAAGGCGCGGACGGGGGATGATCGGGGTCGTTTCGGCTCGTCGCCGGGTGTTCGGCGCGGTTCAGCCGCGCCGCCGGGCGATCAGCGCCGCCACTCCGTCGAGGATGCGCTCGATGCCGTAGCTCAGAGCCGCATTGCGATCGTCGGCGGGGGTGTCGGCGAAGGCGGCCGCGACCTCGGGATAGCGGTCGGCATGAGCGGCCAGCACCTCGCCGACCTGCCGGGTCATCTCGCTTTCGGCCTGTTCGGGGCCGGTCGCGGCGGTCTGCTGCACCAGGCTGCGGACGTGGCCGTTGAGCAGCACCACCGTGTCGAGGCGTTCGGAGCCCCGTAGACCGGTCCCGGCCAGCGGGGCCAGTGCGGCCTCCATCCAGCCCAGTTCGTTCGGGCCGAGCGGCCGGGCGCCGGCGGTGAGTTCGATGGTCCACGGATGCGCCCGATAGCGCTCGTACATCGTGTAGGACCACTGCCGCAGCGCCTCGCGCCAGGGTTCGGGGTCGGATTCGGCGGCCTCGACCTGCGGCGGCTGCCCCATGCCGTGGTCCAGCATCAACGCGGTGAGCTCGGCTTTTCCGGGCACGTAGCGATACAGCGCCATTTTGGCGCAGCCCAGCCGCTCGGCGAGCCGCTGCATCGATACCGCGGCCATCCCGTCGGCGTCGGCCAGCGCGATGGCCTCGGTCACGATGCGCTCCAACGACAGCGACGGCTTGGGGCCACGCCGGGGGCGCTGCGAAGTACCCCACAGCAGTTCGTGGGCAGTCGGTCCGGTCATGACGCCATCCTCTCCGAATCCGGGCTTGACGGGAAACTGCGTCCAACATACGCTAATCAGCGTCCGATAGACACAGTTACTGACCGAGGGGTCCTCATGCGGAATACGACAGTTCTCATCTCCGGTGCGAGCATCGCCGGCCCGGCGCTGGCCTACTGGCTGCAGCGCTACGGCTTCGCCGTCACCGTCGTCGAGCGGGCGCCCGAATTGCGGCCCGGTGGTCAGGCCGTCGACTTCAAGGGCGCGACCCACCGCACGGTGCTCGAGCGGATGGGCGTCTGGGAGGAGATCCACCGCCGGCAGACCGGCAAGACCGATATGGTCCTCACCGACGCGGAGGGCCGCGAATTGGCTGTCATGTCAGGCGATTTCACCGGTGGCGATGTCGAGATCCTGCGCGGGGACCTGGCCGAGATCTTCTACGAGCGCACCGCGGACCGCTGCGAATGCCTGTTCGGCGATTCCGTGACCGTGCTGCGCGAGACCGCTACCGGTGTCGAGGTGGAATTCGAGAACGCGCCCGCCCGCACCTTCGACCTGGTGGTCGGATGCGACGGTATCCACTCCCGGGTGCGCGCGCTGGCCTTCGGTCCCGAGGCCGACTACGTCAAGCACCTGGGCTACTACTACTGCACCGCCGGTGCGGCCGGCTGGGGCCACGATCCGAACGGGCCGCGGCAGCGCAACCGCTCGCTCGCCTACAGCGAACCCGGACGGCTCGCGGTCCGCGGCGGCAACAAGGCCGCGCACATGTACATGTTCGCCGCCGATCGGCTCAGCTACGACCGGCGCGACGAAGCGGCGCAGCGGCGGGTGCTGGCCGGGGCCTTCGCCGGAGCCGGGGGACCGGTCCCGGCGATGATGGCCGAACTGTCCGGACTCGACTCCTTCTACCTGGACTCGATCGGGCAGGTGCGGATGAAGGGCCGCTACACCACGGGCCGGATCGCGCTGGTCGGCGACTCCGCGTACGGAAATACGCTGGGCGGCTTCGGAACCGGGCTCGCGGTGGTCGGCGCCTATGTGCTGGCCGGTGAGCTGGCGCTGGCCGACGGCGACCATACCGCGGCCTTCGCGCGGTACGACGAACTGATGAAGCGCTACGCCAAGATCGCGGGCAACAGCAACGCCGGCCGCTTCCTCGCGCCGCGCACCGCCCGCGGGATCCGGATGCGCAACTGGTTCCTCGGCTCGCGCATGTTCGACCTGATGCTGAAGTACAGCGACAATGCCGCCAACGACATCGAATTGCGCGACTATCCGGCGCTGGTGGCGGCCTGAAACGCACTTCCGGATCCGACCTCCCGGCGCGCCCCGGCGGCCGGACCCGGAGACCGTGTGATCAGTCCTGTTCCTCGACCTTCGCCATCGACAGCACGTCCAGCCGGCGATCGAGCTCCTCTTCCGACAGCTTCTCGCCGATCAATCCGCGATCGACGACCGTCTCGCGAATCGTCTTGTTCTCGCGCAGTGCCTGTTTGGCCACGGCGGCCGCTTCCTCGTAGCCGATGGCCGAGTTCAGCGGTGTGACGATGGACGGCGAGGACTCCGCGAGCCGGCGCAGCCGTTCGGTATCGGCGGTCAGGCCGGCCACGCACTTGTCGGCGAAGAGGCGAGACACATTGGCCAGCAACCGAATCGACTCCAGCACGTTGCGGGCCATCATCGGAATGTAGACGTTCAGTTCGAAGGCGCCGTTGCCGCCACCCCATGCCACCGCGGCATCGTTGCCGATCACCTGGGCGGCGACCTGCGTAACCGCTTCCGGCAGCACCGGATTCACCTTGCCGGGCATGATCGAGGAGCCCGGCTGCAGATCCGGCAGCTGGATCTCCGCGAGCCCGGTGAGCGGTCCGGACCCCATCCAGCGGATATCGTTGGCGATCTTGGTGAGACTGATGGCGATCGTGCGCAGCGAACCGGAGATCTCGACCAGACCGTCGCGGGCGGCCTGGGCCTCGAAGTGGTTGCGGGCCTCGGACAGTTCGTCCAGCCCGGTCGTCTTGCGCAGTTCCGCAACGACTTTCGCGCCGAAGCCGGCCGGTGCGTTGAGTCCGGTGCCGACGGCGGTGCCGCCGATGGGCAATTCACCGAGCCGCGGCAGCGCGGCGACCAGGCGTTCGGTACCGGCCTCGACCTGGCGGGTGTAGCCGCTGAACTCCTGGCCGAGCGTCACCGGAACGGCGTCCATCAGGTGGGTGCGGCCGGACTTCACCACGGTCCGCCATTCGGTGGCCTTGTCCAGCAGTCGCAGCCGCAGATGATCCAGCGCCGGAAGCAGTTCCTTCACCACGGCCTCGGTGGCGGCCAGATGCGTCGCGGTGGGGAAGGTGTCGTTGGACGACTGGGACATGTTCACGTCGTCGTTGGGGTGCACGGTGATGCCGCGGGCGGCGGCCAGGCTCGCGATCACCTCGTTGGCGTTCATATTCGAGCTGGTGCCGGAGCCGGTCTGGAAGACGTCGATGGGGAACTGGTCGTCGTGGCGGCCCTCGGCGATCTCGTTCGCGGCGGCGATGATCGCCTCGGCCTTCACACCGTCGAGCAGCCCCAGATCCCGGTTCACCACCGCACACGCGGCCTTCAGCAGGCCGAGGGCGCGGATCTGAGCGCGTTCGAGGCCGCGGCCGCTGATCGGGAAGTTCTCCACCGCCCGCTGCGTCTGCGCCCGCCACAGTGCGTTCACCGGAACGCGGACCTCGCCCATGGTGTCGTGTTCGATGCGGTACTGCGTCTGGTCGTCGGTCATAACTCGACACTAAGCCGGTTGGCGGAGCGAGTGGGCTGCCACGCCTGAGGCTTTTCGCACAGGAACCGGCGGAATACCGGCGGTTCGTTCGGATCGCGGCGCGGCCGGGCCGCCGGCAGGCGATGCCCGCCGACGGCCCTGCCGCACTCGCTGTCAGATGTAGACGTAGGCGACGCCGTTACTGGTGCCTCCCGGGGTCGTGGCCGTGATCTGCACTGTCCCGGCCGTTCCCGCCGGTGCGACGGCGGTGATCTGAATGGCGGAATCGACAGTGAACGAGGTGGCCGGTGTGCCGCCGAAATCCACTGCGGTCGTGCCGGTCAGATCCGTCCCCGCGAGAACGACGGTGGTCCCCCCGGCGGCGGGGCCGACGTTGGGTACCGCCGCGAGCAGGGTCGGTACGGCGATGTAGGTGTAGGCAGTGCCGTTACTGGTACCTCCCGAGGTGGTGGCGGTGATCTGCACCGTCCCGGCTGTTCCGGCCGGTGCGAGGGCGGTGATCTGAGTGGCGGAGTCGACTGTGAACGAGGTCGCCGGTGTGCCACCGAAATCCACTGCCGTGGTGCCGGTGAGGTTCGTTCCGGTGAGGACGACGGTGGTTCCGCCGGTGACCGATCCGACATTGGGTACCGCCGCGACCAGGGTGGGCACGCGGAGTCGACAGTGAACGAGGTCGCCGGTGTGCCACCGAAACTCACTGCCGTGGTGCCGGTGAGGTTCGTTCCGGTGAGGACGACGGTGGTTCCGCCGGTGACCGATCCGACATTGGGTACCGCCGCGACCAGGGTGGGCACGGACGACGGTGGTTCCGCCGGTGACCGATCCGACGTTGGGTACCGCCGCGACCAGCGTGGGCACCGCGACGTACGTGTAGACGACACCGTTGCTGGTACCACCCGGTGTCGTGACGGTGACCTGCACCGCCCCGGCAGCCCCCGCCGGCGCGACCGCGGTGATCTGGGTGGCGGAGTCGACGGTGAACGAGGTGGCCGGTGTCCCACCGAAACTCACCGCCGTGGCGCCGGTGAGGTTCGTTCCGGTGAGGACGACGGTGGTCCCGCCGGTCACCGATCCCGCCGGGGGAGTGATGCCGGCCAGGGTGGGTACCGCGACGTAGGTGAACGCGACGCCGTTGCTCGTGCCGCCCGCGGTGGTGGCGGTGATCTGCACGGTCCCGGCCGTTCCCGCGGGTGCGACGGCGGTGATTTGAGTGGCGGAGTCGACGGTGAACGAAGCCGCGGGTGTGCCACCGAAATTCACTGCCGTGGTGCCGGTGAGGTTGGTTCCGGTGAGGACGACGGTGGTTCCGCCGGTTACCGGGCCCACGTTCGGCACAGCTGTGATCAAGGTGGGCACGGCGATGTAGGTGTAGGCGACGCCGTTGCTCGTACCACCTGGTGTCGTGACGGTGACTTGTACGGTCCCCGCCGCTCCTGCGGGTGCGACGGCGGTGATCTGGGTGGCGGAGTCGACGGTGAACGAGGTGGCCGGTGTGCCACCGAAACTCACCGCGGTGGTGCCGGTGAGGTTCGTTCCGGTGAGGACGACGGTGGTCCCACCGGTCACCGATCCGATGTTGGGCACGATCGCGGTCAACGTGGGCACCAGGAGATACGTGTAGGCGACACCGTTGCTGGTTCCGCCTGGGGTGGTGACGGTGACGAGGACCGTGCCGGCCGCGTGGGCGGGGGCGACGGCGGTGATCTGGGTGGCGGAGTTGACGGTGAAGGACGTGGCCGGTGTGCCACCGAAGCTGACACTCGTGGCGCCGGTCAGATCGGTCCCGGTGAGAACGACCGTCGTTCCGCCGGCGATCGGCCCCGAGCTGGGAGCGATTGTGGTGAGGACCGGTACGGCGACGTAGGTGTAGGCGACGCCGTTGCTGGTTCCGCCTGCGGTGGTGACGGTGACGAGGACCGTGCCGGCCGCGTGGGCGGGGGCGACGGCGGTGATCTGGGTGGCGGAGTCGACGGTGAACGAGGTGGCCGGCGTAGGTGAACGGGACGCCGTTGCTGGTTCCGCCTGGGGTGGTGACGGTGACGAGGACCGTGCCGGCCGCGTGGGCGGGGGCGACGGCGGTGATCTGGGTGGCGGAGTCGACGGTGAACGAGGTGGCCGGTGTGCTGGGCACTGCGGCGTAGGTGTAGGCGACCCCGTTGCTGGTGCCGCCCGAACCGGTGACGGTGACCTGCACCGTGCCGGCCGCATGAGCGGGCGCGACGGCAGTGATCTGCGTTGGCGAGTTCACGGTGAAAGTTGTTGCGGTAGTGCCGAACCGGACGGTCAACGGGCCGGTGAACCCGGTGCCGGTGATCGTGACGTTGTTCCCACCCGAGGTGGGGCCGGCGGTCGGGGAAATGGAGGTGATGGTCGGAACGACGACATAGACGTAGGTCACCGGGTTGCTGGTGCCGCCCGGTCCGGTAACCGTCACGGAGACGATTCCGGTGCCCGCCGGGGCGACAGCGGTGATCTGAGTGTCGGAATCGACAGTGAACGAGGTCGCCGGAGTCGCACCGAAATTGACTGCCGTGACTCCGGTGAGGCCCGACCCCGTGAGAGTGACCGTCGTGCCGCCCGCGGTCGACCCCTGGCTGGGGCTGATGCTGTTCAATGCGGGAACGGCGAGGTAGGTATACGGCAATCCGTTGCTGGTGCCCGCCGACGTGGTGACGGTGACCTGTACGGTACCGACGGATCCGGAAGGCGCGATCGCGGTGATCTGCGTCGGCGAATCGATCGTGAAAGTCGTTGCGGTAGCGCCGAATCGCACGGTAGTGGGGCCGGTGAACCCGGTACCGGTGATCGTGACGCTGGTTCCTCCGGTCGCAGGTCCGGACGTCGGCGAGAGTGAGGTGATGGTAGGCACGGCATTTGCCTCCTGACTGCTGTGATGGGCAGCGCGGATAGCTGCCCGGGTTGCTCTGTGCTTCCGCTACTTCAATTAACGTCCGTGAAACATGCTGTGGGACGCTCTGCCCGGTTCGTTTTCGTCCGTTATCGCCTTTCCGTCCTGTTCCAAGATCAGCAAGCACCTTGTGCCGCAGCGTGTTTCGGCGTCGGTGCGGCCGTGCTCCGAGAGGACGAACGATCGGGGCGTCCGTGGCAGTTGTGGAAAACGGACGAAAACGGATCGGAGATCCGTTGCTGCCCAACGGTGTTAGGGGGCTTAATGGAAAGCGGGCCACCGATCGAGTAAGGCAACCACCCGGTATGCGGACACGCGGATCATCGCGTTCGCCGTGCCCGGAAAAAGGTCGCGCAGCTCATCGTGGTCGTGATGGGCGGGATCGGTAACGGAATTTCCTGCACCTGTGCCGGCGCTGTACCGGCTTCCAGCCGGTTGCGGTACGCGTCGGCGGCCCCGCGTGAGGTGCGGTTGTCGATCGAGCCGCCGCGGGGGCGGTGGTTTCAGGGGTAAGGGGGTTTCCTTGGCTACCGTTCTGAAGATGCTGCTGGCGCAGCAGCATCTCACCAGCCACGCGGATTTCCTGGCCGCGTACGACACCTGCGCCGCGCGCCTCGATCCACCCATCCCGCCCGGCTACGGTCCGGCGAAGACCCAGTACTACCAGTGGCTTTCGGGCAAGATGCTCGGCCTTCCCCGTGACTACCACTGTCGGGTGCTGGCCGAGATGTTCCCCGGCTGGACGGTCGAAAATCTGTTTCGGACGGCGGATGCCACACCCCTCGGCACGGGAGCGCGCGAAACGGGTCCCGTGATCGACGTCGAACTCGAGGCATTTCTCGGCGCCGAGATGATTTCCGGCGGAATAACTCTCGTCTACCCGTCCCTGGAGCTGCCTCTGCGATCCGTGCCGGCGCACCGGGTGGTCGATACTGCCGACCTGTGCGCAGTCGAGGGGCAACTCCGCGCGTTCGCGGCCGATCATCGCTTGAATGTGCTTGCGGCATTGCCGGAGCGGGAGGTTCGCGGACTGCTGTACGTGTTGTCCATGCTTCAGCGCCGGACCGGTCTCTCGGCCGATGTCCGGAGCGACCGGGAGGTTGTCGCGCACGACGACCGGCCCTACGTCAGCTTCGGGCTGACCGGAAACGCTTGCACAGGGAGGTATCTCGACACCGCCGACCGGCCGCTGTTCACCCTCGACGACAGCCCCGCCGGATCGGAGCAACTGGCGTTGACCGACGGAAGCCGATTCGGCCCGAGCGGAGGACACAGCATCGGCATCATCGCGCGAGTGCGGCCGAGCCCGGCGTTGCACCGCAGCCGATACCGGATTTTCTGCGCCGGCTTGGGACCGAGAGGTACCACCGGGGCGAGCTGGTACCTCGCCAACTCGTGGAGTCTTTTGCAGCGCCGAGTAAGTGACCACGAGTTCGTCGCCGTCGTCGACGTCGGGGACGACGGCGACGAGACTGCCCGCCTCGAGTATCTGCTGATCGAATCGGCGCAGTGAGGCGCAAACCCGGCACTGCGCTCCCACCCTGGAGCGCCTGTCGAGGCGGATACCTGCCGACGGGTTTCGGCCGCCTCGATTTTGCAGCGACGGAGGGAGGGAGCGCAGCGACTGACCGGAGGAGTGAAAAATCGAGGCCAAGAGGCCGAAACCCCGCCGGAGCGAAGCGGAGGCCGATATTACGGCAGCGGCGGAATCGCGGTCTCGTCGCCGACGAAGTCGACCGAGGCGTACTCGTGCAACTTGGTCAGGCGGTGGTAGGCGTCGATGATGCGCACGGTGCCGGATTTGGAGCGCATCACGATCGACTGGGTCGAGGCGCCGCCGCTGTAGTACCGCACACCGCGCAGCAGGTCGCCGTCGGTGACGCCGGTGGCGGAGAAGAAGACGTTCTCACCCGAGACCAGGTCCTCGGTGGTCAGGATGCGGTCGAGGTCGTGACCGGCATCGAGCGCCTTCTGCTTCTCGGCGTCGTCGGTGGGGGCCAGCTTGCCCTGCAGCGCACCGCCCATACAGCGCAGCGCGGCGGCGGCGATGATGCCCTCGGGGGTGCCGCCGATGCCGACCAGCATGTCGGTGCCCGACTCGGGACGGGCGCAGGCGATGGCGCCGGCCACGTCGCCGTCGGAGATCAGGCGGATGCGCGCGCCCGCGTCACGGACCTCCTGGATGTGGCGCGCGTGGCGGGGCCGGTCCAGCACACAGACGGTGAGGTCGGAAACCAGCGAATTCTTGGCCTTCGCCACCCGGCGCAGGTTCTCCGCGATCGGAACGGAGAGATCGATGACGTCGGCCGCCTCCGGGCCGACCGCGATCTTCTCCATGTAGAACACCGCCGAGGGGTCGAACATGGCGCCGCGTTCGGCCACGGCGAGCACCGCGATGGCGCCCGGCGAACCCTTGGACATCAGCGTGGTGCCGTCGATCGGGTCGACCGCGAAGTCGACCTCCGGCCCGGTCCCGTCGCCCACGGCCTCGCCGTTGTAGAGCATCGGGGCCTCGTCCTTCTCGCCCTCGCCGATCACGACGGTGCCGCGCATGGAGACGGTGGCCACCAGTTGCCGCATCGCGTCGACGGCCGCACCGTCGCCGCCCTCCTTGTCACCGCGGCCGACCCAGCGGCCCGCGGCCATCGCACCGGCCTCGGTCACCCGGACCAACTCCAGTGCGAGGTTGCGGTCCGGGGCCTCGCGGCGGCGACTGGTTGCGGGTGTGGGTGCCGTCATGACGGTGCCTCCTCGAGTTGTGTTTTGCTGCGTGAATTGTCGCAGAACGGTCGGATCCGCCATTCAGGTACTGCTGTTCCACTTCGCGGGAAGAGCGTCCGCGCCGGTGAAGGCGGCTGTGATGTCGGCCTCGTGGCCGGAGGGCGAGGCTCGGCGGCTTCGGCCGCGTGTGGATACTTGGGACGTGTCGCAGAAACCACGCATCCTCAACGACTACCGGGATCTGATCTGGTCGCTGATCCCGCTGGTACTGATCTGCGTGGTGCTGGCCGCGGTGGCCAGTCAGTGCAGCTTCTCCGCGCACGGGCCCACGCCCGGTCAGGTGCCGAATTTCGATGTCCAATCGGCATTGCACGACGACGCGAAGGCGCTGCCCTTCCCGATCCGCGACCCCGCGGTTCCGGCGGACTGGAAGGCCAATTCCGGCAGTCGCGACACTGTGACCGGAACCGGTGGCGGCACCGTCAGCACCGTCGGTTTCATCACCTCCAACGGCACCTACCTGCAGCTGAGCCAGAGCAATGCGAGCGAGAGCGCGCTGGCCGCCCACATCGTCGACACCCGCAGTCCTTCCGGGTCCCGGATGGTGGGCAACCAGAAGTGGACCGTCTACCACGTGCAGGGCAGTGAATCGGCCTGGGTCTCCGACTTCGGGCAGAGCCGCGTGCTGCTCAAGGGCGCCGCGAACGAGGCGGCCTATCTGACGCTCGCGCAGGCCGTCGACGCGGCCGCCCCGCTGCAGCCCTGAGGATCGCCGCCCCGTAGCTCAGCGGTGGCTCACGACGTTGACCACCGTGCCGTCCGGATCGCGGACGAAGAATCGCCGCACACCCCACGGCTCGTCGCGCAGCGCGTAGACCACCTCGGCTCCGGCGGCGACCATCGTCTCGTGCGCGGCGTCCACATCGGCGACCTCGACGCTGATATCCGGCTGCGGCTCATCGGCATTCGCGCCGATCAGCAGGATCTGCGCGGTCGGATTGCTCGGTGAGGCCAGCCCGACCGCCCAGCCGAGATCCATCACCTCGTCCAGGCCCAGCGCCCGGTAGAAGGCGCGCGCCCGCGCCATATCGGCGACCCGCAGATCCGGGACGACACGACGGATGTCCATGCTCAATCCTGCTCTGCGCCGCGCCGCGACAGGGCGTCCTCGACCCGGCGGCGGGCTCCGGCGAGATGTTCCTCGCAGCGGTTGGCCAGTGCCTCACCGCGTTCCCACAGGGCCAGCGAATCGTCGAGGTCCATTCCGCCCTGTTCGAGCATCTTCACGACGTTGACCAGCTCGTCGCGGGCGCGTTCGTAGCCGAAGGTCGCGATTTCGGCGACGTCGCTCTCGGTCATGACGACTCCTCCTGTTCGGATGGCGGTGCCGGCCGGTCCGTAACCCGCTGAGCCGGCAGGGGATTCGCGAGGGCCTGACTGCCCAGGGCCGCGGCGCTGATCGCGCCGTCGGCGACCCGGATACGCAACTGCGTGCCCGGCGGGGAGTCGGCGACGGTGCGCACGACATGGCGTTCGGTACCGGTAACCCGTTGTACGACAGCGTATCCGCGCGCCAGGGTGGCGGCCGGGCCCACCGCGGTGAGCTTGTCGCGCAGATGCCGCGCGGTGGTGGCCTGGGTGGTGAGGCAGTGCTCGACCGCGCGGTGGGCCGCGGTGCGCAGCCGCTCGATCTCGTCGTGGCGCTGCTCCAGAATCCGTAGCGGATCGGCCAGTACCGGGCGCGACCGCAGCTGCTGCAACGCGCGCGCCTCGCGATCGACCCAGCCGCGCAGGGCGGCGGCCGAGCGGGCGCGCATTTCCCGGACACCGGCGAGTTCGGCCGCGGCGTCGGGGACCAGCGTTTTGGCCGCATCGGTCGGGGTGGCCGCGCGCAGATCGGCGACGTAGTCAGAGAGCGGATTGTCCGGCTCGTGCCCGATCGCGCTGACGATCGGGGTGGTCGCGGAAACGATGGCGCGGCACAGGGTTTCGTCGGAGAACGGCAGCAGATCCTCGACACTGCCACCGCCGCGCGCCAAGACGATCACCTCGACCTCCGGGTGATCGTCGAGCTCGGCCAGCGCGTCGAGTATCTGCGGCACCGCGGTGGGGCCCTGTACGGCGGTGTTGCGGATCTCGAAACGCACCGCGGGCCAGCGCTTCTGGGCCACGGTCACCACATCGTGTTCGGCGGCACTGGCGCGGCCGGTGATCAGGCCGATCACCTTGGGCAGGAACGGCATCGGCCGCTTCAGCCGCGGATCGAACAAACCCTCGGCCGCCAGCAGCGCCTTCAGCCGTTCGATGCGGGCCAGCAGTTCGCCGATACCGACGGGGCGAATCTCGGTGACGCGCAACGAGATCGTGCCCCGGCCGGTGAAATACGACAGTTTGCCGTAGACCACCACCCGGCTGCCCTCCTGCAGCGGGACGGCCGAGGCGCGCAGCAGTTGCGGATCGCAGGTGATCGACAGCGACATGTCGGCGGCGGTATCGCGCAGCACCAGGAATGCGGTGCGGGTGCCGGGCCGCAGATTGATCTGGGTGATCTGTCCCTCCACCCAGACGCTGCCCAGTCGATCGATCCACTGCGCGACCTTCATCGCGATGGTGCGCACCGGCCACGGCTGTTCGGCCGAGTTGGCGGGGCGGGCAGCAGAACGCGCCGGTTCCCCGGAGGCTCGAGCCCCGGCGGCCGGCGCGTCGGCGTGTGAGTCGGTCACTTGGCCTGCACGGTGGCGATCCGGTTCGTCAGCATGGTCACGAACGGCGCCCGGTCGAGGGTCTGCTGCTCGTAGGCCAGCAGGTCGGCCAGTTCCTCGACGCTGAGCATGCGCAGCCGGGCCCGCAGCTGAGCCAGCGTCATGTTCGCGTAGTCGTACCGGCCTGCGACCTCGGGTTCGATCACACCGCGCGATTGCGCCGGTGCGGACGCCGCAGTGCCGGCGTCGCCCGTTCCGGCGGTGTCCGTGTCCTCGCCGGTCGCCTCGGTGGCCCCCGCGTCGGCCGCCTCGGCGGCGGTGCTCTCCGCTGCGTCCGTTTCCGCGGTGGCCGCTTCGGTAGTGTCCGACTCCGCAGTGTGAGATGCGGCATAGCCGTTGGTCGCCGAGGGGGTGACAGAGTCCGTCGGTTCCGGGACGCCTTCGACCGGGTCGGATTCGGCGAACAGATCGAAGCGGCTGAGCCGTGCGGCGAAATCGCTGTCGCTCCGCGCAGCGAAATCGCCGCTGCCGAACGGTTGCTCGTCGTCGAGATCCTCGTCGAAGGTGGCCCATTCCGGCTGCTCCACCGGGCGATTGGCCAATCTGTCGAAGACCTCGTCACCCTTGAGGGCGAGGCTGGTCACGAACTGCTGCAGATGCATCGAGGTCTGCAGCAACTGGCTGATCGCGGTGATCGGCAGATGGATTGCCACAGTGGGTAACCGGCGAGTTTCCTCGAGGGCGTAGACGGCGGCCCCAGCGGCGACCCTGGCCAGGTAGGGAGGTCGGAACATGTCCCTAGCCTGCCCGAAACGGCCGGTGATGCAAAGAACAGAGTTCACGTGTTCCATTCTCGCGCGTCCCGTCACACCGCCGCACCCGCTGTACGCGGGCGGGACTTTCCCCGTCGGCCGGCGCACGTAAGCTGTGGACATGTCCTCGGCTATCCCCCTGAATGTCGGAATCGCCCGGTCGGCCGATGCGGCCGGCGTCGGCGCGGGCAAGCGGGTGCTGCTCGCCGAACCACGCGGCTACTGCGCGGGTGTGGACCGGGCGGTGGAAACCGTGGAGCGCACCCTCGAGAAGCACGGTGCGCCGATCTACGTGCGCAAGGAGATCGTGCACAACCGCCACGTGGTGGAGACCCTGCGCGAGCGCGGCGTGGTCTTCGTCGACGAGACCGACGAGGTGCCCGAGGGCGCGGTGGTGGTCTTCTCCGCGCACGGCGTGTCGCCGGCGGTGCACGAGTCCGCGGCGGCTCGCAACCTGCACACCATCGACGCGACCTGCCCGCTGGTGACGAAGGTGCATCAGGAGGCCAAGCGCTTCGCCCGCGACGACTTCGACATCCTGCTCATCGGCCACGAGGGCCACGAGGAGGTCGAGGGCACCGCCGGTGAGGCGCCCGACCACGTGCAGCTGGTCGACGGCCCCGACGCGGTCGACGGCGTCGAGGTGCGCGACGAGAACAAGGTGATCTGGCTGTCGCAGACCACACTCTCGGTCGACGAGACCATGGAGACGGTGCAGCGGCTGCGCAAGCGCTTCCCTAATCTGCAGGACCCGCCCAGCGACGACATCTGCTACGCCACCCAGAACCGCCAGGTCGCGGTGAAGGCGATGGCGCCCGAATGCGATCTGGTGATCGTCGTCGGCTCCCGCAACTCCTCCAACTCCAAGCGGCTGGTCGAGGTCGCCGTGAACGCGGGCGCCCGCGCGTCCTACCTGGTCGATTTCGCCCGCGAGGTCGACCCGGCCTGGTTCGAGGGCGTGACCACCGTCGGTGTCACCTCCGGTGCCTCGGTCCCGGAGATCCTGGTGCGCGGCGTACTCGACCTGCTCGCCGAACACGGCTACGGCGAGGTCCAGCCCGTCACCACCGCGAACGAAACCCTGGTCTTCGCCCTCCCGCGCGAACTGCGCACCACAGGCCGCCGCTGAGCGAGCGGGGGTCCTAGGAGGCCCTCGGCAACGCCGGGGCGTGCCATTGTCCGGCGACGCTCGCGTGGCCGGACACGATGTCGATTCGCTCGCATGGCGGTCGCGATGCCGGTTCGCTCGCGGGACGGTCGGCGCCGTCCGACGATACGGCTGCCGTTCACGTCCGGGACGTGTCGCTCAGCTGTGCGGGGGGCTCGTCGATGCCGCTGCTTCCCGACCTCGAACGACGTTGGGAGCGTGCTGTTTCGCGGCACCGGTAACGGCGCGCGCCATCGAGACGATGAGTGGGCGTGGGGAATTCGGGGATGACCACCGCGGGCGCAGCCGTAACCGGTTCGGCGCCCGCGACGTTCGGCTCAGCGGTCGCGGTAGCGCACGTTCGGCCGAGGATGCGGGGGCACATCACTCGGCGGCTGCGGCCGGCCGCGACGGGGCTGCGGTTCGGCGACTCGCGTGCGTTCGGCGGTCCGGGTGCGCTCACCCGTGCGGGGATAGGCCGCGGCGGCGGAGACGCGCGGCGGGCGTTCGGCCACCTTGCCGCCCGCGCGGCGTGCCGCGCGGGCGGGTTCCGGCTCCGCGCTCCGCTTGGCCGCCCCGGACCCGCGAGCGGCCGAATCGCCACGCTTGGGAGTCTTGGCGGTCTTGGTGGCCTCCGCCCCGCGCTTTTGACCCCGGGAACTACGCCGCAGGGTGTCCTCGGCGCCGGCTTCGCTCCGCGTGCGACGAGCCCGGCCGGCGGCCGAGCGTGGATTCCAGCTGTCGCTGCCGCGCGTGCGTTCCCGGCCGGGGCGCGCGGTGGTGTCGGCATTGCGGTACAGCCACACCCGCAGGGCGCCCACGCCCAGCACCAGGACCGTCGCCAGTGCCATGGTCGGGAATCTGTTCACCAGCGGAATCGCCAGATTCAGCAGAATGTCCTTCACCGAGGTCGAGCTGTGCCCGGTCAGCTGCTGATAGGCCAGCGGGACGGCGATGAACAGCAGTAGCGGCGGAGTCACCATGGTGGTGAACAGGCCGCGATAGCGCACCACGCATGCCGCGATCACACATCCGATGATGTAGAACGCGGCGAACACATGGGTCAGCTCCTTGCCGCTGTTTCCGGAGTCGATGAAGAATCCGATGAAAGTGCACGCCACCGCGATCAATACCGCGGCGCCGGCGGGGATGCCGGGCACCGACGGGACGATCGAGAGGTGCGAGGCGGGTACATCGGATCGCTCGCGTTGGGTAGCTGCCACGTAAAGCACACTATCTGCCGCGGCCGGAACGTGTGTCGAGGCCGGGCTGCTGCCGGAGTTACTCGTTGGTGTCCGAGAAGCCTACCGCGCGTGGCCACGACTGGACGGGAGCAATTGCCGGTACGGCGCGATCGCCGATATCGAGTTCGTGCAGCCGGCGCGCGGTGACCATCACGCGGGATTCGATCGAGGCCACTGTGTGGTTGAAAGCGTCGACGGCCTTACCGAGTTGGGTGCCGAGCTTGTCGAGATGGTTGCCCGTGGTGGACAGCCGGGTGTACAGCTCCCGGCCCAATTGCTGAACGGTTGCCATATCTCGGGAAAGTGCTTCCTGTCGCCAGCCGAACGCGACGGTGCGCAGTAATGCGATCAGGGTCGTCGGTGTAGCGAGGATCACGTTGCGGCCGAAGGCGTACTCGAGAAGACCGGCATCGGCGGTCAGCGCGGCGTCGAGGAACGGATCGCCGGGGATGAACAGGACCACGAATTCCGGGCTGGGATCGAATGCCTCCCAATAGGCCTTGCCGGCCAGCTGGTCGACGTGCGCTCGCAGGTGTTTGGCGTGCCGGGCCAGATGCTCGGTGCGCCGGCGCGGATCCGTCTCGCCGGTGGCGTCCAGATAGGCCGTCAACGGCACCTTGGCGTCGACCACCAGTTGGCGGTCACCGGCCAGCCGGACCACCAGGTCCGGGCGGATCAGGCCGTCGCGGCCGCTCGCGGTGACCTGCGTGTCGAAGTCGCAGTGTTTGGCCATCCCCGCCAGTTCGACGACCCGCTCGAGTTGTATTTCACCCCAGCGCCCGCGCACCTGCGGCGCCCGCAGAGCCGACACCAGCTCACCGGTCTGCGTGGACAACTGCTGGGAGATCCGCTGCATCCCCGCGACCTGTTCGCGGAGCCCGGAGTAGGCGTTGATGCGATTGTGCTCGACCTGCTGGATGTGCTGGTTCAAACTGCCCAGCGCCTCGCGTAGCGGCTCGACCAGCGTGCCGATGGCCTGCGAATTGTGCCGTGCCGCATCGGCGCTCGCGGCGCCGAGCGAGTGCCGCAGCAGCTGTTCGTTCTCCCGCAGCGCCGCGAGTTGAGCTTCGGCCGCGGCCGCCCGCTGCCCCGCCCGGGCGGCATGCCCCAGCCACCCGAGGCCGGCCCCCGCGCAGAACACCAACAACAACGCGAACAGCATCGATGCGGTCATGAGCCCGATAGTGCCCTATCCCACCGACAAGTTCGCGAACCCCGGCAATTCCCCAGCACCACTCGTCGACACGCCGGAGCGATTCAACCTTGTCGGTGAGATGGCTTAGCCTCTTGCCACATGCGGATGCTGCATACCTCGGACTGGCACATCGGGCGCACCTTTCACGGTGTCGACCTGCTGGCCGATCAGGCGCGTGCGCTGGAGGCGGTGGCGGAGCTGGTGACCGCGCAGCAGGTCGACGTGGTCGTGGTACCGGGCGACGTCTACGACCGGTCGATTCCGAGTGCGGACGCGATAGCGGTGTGCAACAAGGGCTTCGAGGCCATTCGCGCCGCGGGGGCGACGATCGTCGCGACCTCGGGTAATCACGATTCGCCGACCCGGCTGGGCGCCCTGGGCAGCTTCGCCGCGGCGGGCGGACTGCATCTGCGCACGTCGGTGGCGGAGGTGGACCGGCCGGTGATGCTCGCCGACGAGCACGGACCGATCGCCTGCTACGGCATCCCGTATCTGGAACCCGAAATCACCCGCGCGGAACTGGATGTGCCGCAGGCGCGTTCGCACGCCGAGATCCTGGATGCCGCGCTGGCCCGTATCCGGGCGGACCGGCAACGCCGCGGCGATCCGCGAACCGTGGTGCTGGCACACGCCTTCGTGGTCGGTGCCGAGGCGACCGGTTCGGAACGTTCGATCGCCGTGGGCGGGGTGGAGACCGTGCCGCTGAGCGCGTTCGAGGGCATCGACTACGTGGCGCTGGGCCATCTGCATTCGCCGCAGACGTTGTCGGAGGCGGTCCGATATTCCGGCTCGCCGCTGCCGTATTCGTTCGCGGAGCGTTCGCATCGCAAGGCGGTGTGGATCGTCGATCTGGACGCCGACGGGCTGGCATCGGTGCAGCGGCACGAACTTCCGGTGGTACGGGGCCTGCGTCAGCTGACCGGCGTGCTGGACGAGCTGCTGTCCGCGGCCGAATATGCCGATGCCGAGGACGATTACGTCTCGGCGGTGCTCACCGATCACGCGCGTCCGGTCGACGCGCTGCGCCGGCTACGCGGACGCTTCCCGCACGCGGTGCATGTGGAATGGACCCGCCCGGAGGCGAATTCGCAATTGCGTTACCGCGAGCGGGTGCACGGCCGCCGCGACAGCGAGATCGCGCACAGCTTCCTCAGCGATGTGCGCGGTGAACCGACGGCGGGGGAGATGGCGCTGATCGAGCAGGCACTGTCGGCGGCTCGGCGCGAACCCCTCTCCGAAGTGGTGGCGGCCTCGGCGGAGTTGTCGGCATGACCGGCGCCCGGGCGGGTGGCGTATGAGGCTGCATCGGCTGGAGCTCACGGCTTTCGGGCCGTTCGCCGAGACGGCGCGGGTCGACTTCGACGAGCTCGGCGCCGACGGGCTGTTCCTGCTGCACGGTCATACCGGCGCCGGGAAGACGACGGTGCTCGACGCGATCGCCTTCGCGCTCTACGGCCGAGTGCCGGGGGCCCGCGGCGAGAGCAAACGCCTGCATTCCGACCACGCCGATCCGCAGACCGCGCCCCGGGTGGTGCTGGAGGCGACGCTCGGCGGCCGCCGGTTGCGCTTGACCAGGTCGCCGGAGTTCGAGCGGCCGAAGAAGCGCGGCACCGGAATGCGGACCGAACAGGCCGCGGCGACACTGGAGTGGCTCGACGGGCGCGGGCAACATCTGTCCCGCATCCCCGATATCGGCGACGAGGTGAGCCGGCTGCTGGGGATGAGCGCCGATCAGTTCTTCCAGGTCGTGCTGCTTCCGCAAGGCGATTTCGCGCGGTTCCTGCGCTCGGACAACGAAGATCGCGAGAAGCTGCTCGAGCGGCTGTTCGACACCGAACGCTTCGGCACGGCCGAGCAATGGCTGGCGCAGCGGCGACGCGAGAGCGCCGCGCAACTGGACAATCACCGCCAGAGCGTCGACCGCCTGATCGCTCAGGTCGCGATCACTGCCGGCCTGGGCGCCACCGAAGCCGTCGGGCCGCTCGAGGCCGTGGAATGGTCACAGCAGCTCCTCGCGCAGGCTCGCGCCGAGGCCGAACGCTCCGCGACGGATTTGGCTCGCTGCCAAGAGGATTCGGCCCAGCGGCACACCGCTGCCGAGGAACACCGCCGGGTCCAGGAGCGTCGCGAACGCGCCGCGATCGCCCGCCGCCAACTCGACGACTACGCCGCCGGCGCGCCCGACCGCGATCGCGTCCAGGCCGATCTGGACCGCGCCCGCCGCGTCGAACCGGTGGCGGCTGCACTCGCCGACGCCCGCACGGCCGCGGTCACCCTGCGCCGCCGCACCGACGAAGCCCGCGACCTGGCCGAACGCTTGGCCGTCCGCCTGCTCGAACCCGAATCCGCGGAGATTCCGGGAACGACTTGGGCCGCAACCGATCTCGCTGCCGTCGAATTGACGGATACCGATATGGCCGAGGAACTCTCGGCCATTCCGGACACCGGTCGCGCCGCCGCCGACGACGGTGTGGTGGCCACGGCACCCTCGCCGGAGGAGCCCGGTGCGGTGGACGTACCGATCGAATGGGAGTTGTTCTCCATCGACCTCGTCCGGCCCGCGTCGGCGCCGGAGTCGCGCGGTAACCGGTCCGATGCGGGTGCGCAGAACCAGCCGGGCCGGTCGGGCGGGCAGAAGGTCGCCGGTGCAATGGGTGGGAGCGCGAACCCGCGCCAAGCGGAAGACAGCCCGCGTCCGGCGGATATGAACTCCGCAACCCCGCGCGGTCTCGACGCCGCGGTACAACGGTGGTCCGCGCATATCGGCTCCCTGGAAGAGGTTCGCGCGGACGCCGAGTCGGCCGTCCGCGTGACCGCCGAATTGGCCGGGCTGCGAACGGAATACGCCACCGTATCGCGCGAGCTGGAACAGCTGTCGCAGCGCAGGGAGCAGTTGCCGCAGGCCATTCGATCGGCCGAGGTGGCGCTGCGGGAGGCAGCGGATGCCAAGGCGGCGCTGCCGGGGCTGGAACGCGAATGCGAGCGAACACGCGCCGCGGCGCAGGCGGCGGTCGAGCTCGTGGGCACACGGAAGGAATTAACCACAGCGACCGAGGAATTCGAGCGGGCCCGGGCGGACCATACCGATGCGCGCGAGCGCACCCTCGATCTTCGCGAACGTCGCCTGGCCGGAATGGCGGCGGAGCTGGCGGGTGCGCTCGTCGAAGGGCAGCCGTGCAACGTGTGCGGTTCCGCCGACCATCCGGCTCCCGCCCGGCCCACCGCCGTCACCGTCGCGAAATCCGACGAGGACGCGGCGGTGCAGGCCGAACGCGACGCCGAACAACGACGCGACCGCGCCCTCACCCGTCGCACGGAACTGGAACGCCGGATCGAACTGCTCGGGGAGCGCGGCGGCAACGGCGACCCCGCGGTATTGGCCGCCGCCGTGAACGCGGCGACCGAGCAGTTCCGCTCCGCACAGCAGAAGGCCAGCGCCGCCGCCGATCGCAGCGCCGAGGTGGAGCGGCTGCGCACCGCCGAAAGCGAACTGCACAGCCGCCTCCGAGAACTCGAAAGCCGGTCCAGCGCAGTGCAGGAACGCATCCTGGCCGCCGACCGCCGGCTGGCCGAACTGACGGATCGAGTCCGGGTGGCGGCCGGCGCCGACGGCACGGTCGAGCGTCGCCGTGCCCGGCTGGACGCGCTCATCGCCGACGCCACGGATCTGCTCACCGCCCGCACCGACGCCGCCGTCGCCGACGACCAGTTCGCCGATCTCGCCCGCCGCGTCGAACAGACCGCCCGCGCCGCCGACCTGCCGGCAGCTCCGGAACCCGAGCGTCCCGCGTCCGGCGCGCCCGACCACGCCGTGCTCGCGGCCTACGCGAAAGTCGTTGCGGCCGCGACCCGTACACCGCAGCAGCGCAAGGAGATGGAGGCCGAGCTCGTCGCCGCCGACCGCCGTCGCGCCCACGCCGAAGCGGTTCTGGCCGAACCCGAGGTCCGAGCCGCGGCCGATGCCGACGCCGTGGACCTCACCGAGGTCGAGGCGGCCGTGGCCGAGGCCCGCCGCGCGCTGGACGCTGCGGTCGCCGCGCACGCCGAGAGCACCCGCCGCGTAGCCCAACTCGAGGAACTCGGCAGTCAGCTGTGGGCCGCGGCCGACCGCATCGCCCCCCTGCAGCAGGCGCACACCGAACTCGAGGGTCTCGCCGACGTGGTCGCGGGCCGCGGCGCCAACAACCGCCGTATGTCCCTGCGCTCCTATGTGCTCGCCGCGCGACTGGAAGAGGTCGCGATCGCCGGTTCGGCACGCCTGCGACGGATGTCCGGTGGCCGATACGAATTCGTCCATTCCGATGCGGCCGGCCCGCGCGGGCGCCGTGGCGGTCTCGGCCTGGACATCCGCGACGACTACACCGGCGCGGTCCGTCCCGCGAAAACCCTGTCCGGTGGTGAAACCTTCATGGCCTCGCTGTCACTGGCGCTCGGCCTCGCCGATGTGGTCGCGGCGGAATCCGGCGGCCTGGTACTGGACACCCTGTTCATCGACGAGGGCTTCGGCAGCCTCGACGCCGACACCCTCGACGCCGTGATGGGTGTACTGGACGAATTGCGTTCGGGTGGACGAGTTGTCGGCGTGGTCAGCCACGTCGACGAGATGCGACAGCGTATCCCCAGCCGGCTCCACGTCATCCGGGAACCGACCGGCTCGCGGCTGCGTACGATCGTCGCCTGATCACCCGCGGCGCAATCTGCTCCCCGATTCGCGCAGCGCCAGCAGTTCCGCGGCGTGCGGGTCGGGCACGGTGGCCGAGCTCGGAAAGTCGAACATCCGCACCTGCCGGTCCGTTCCGAACGGTGCCCACCCCGGGTCGCCGTGCGTCGCGAAATCCACCCAGGCCCGGTGGACGTCGTCGGCCAGTGGTTGCGGTGTGTTCGGTCCGGTCAGCGGATGCGCCTCGGAGAGTTTGTCGAAGACGAACGGGATCTCCAGCACGTGACAGGCACCGAGATCGGGAACCCCACTGCGCCAGCCGAATTCGTACACGTGCGTCGGTGCACCGGCGGCGGCGTTGGCCGCCGCGATGCGCATCGAATCGTCGCGGAAGACCACGTCGGTGATCACGGCCGCGAACAGGTCGGCGGCTGTGGCCTGCGGCCGATGCTCGGCATACACCTGCACCACGGCGGGGTCGACGCCGTAGCGGGACAGGACCGGCCCCAGCGTCTCGTCGGTAAGCGTGGCCGCGATGCCGGTCGGAAAGGTGAAGAACCGGAATTCCTCGGCCGTCCAGCCGATGAGCAACGGCACCGCGTGGGCGGTGGAGCGCTCCAGCACATCGATCGGCCGGTTCTCGATGAGTTCACCGTCTATCACCGGGAAGAAACTCAGAAGCCCGAGACCGTGGTCGATGATCGTGCGGCCCCACCGATTCGGATCGGGATTGGTGATCAACTCCAGCGCCACCGCGTCCTGTGCGGTTCGCAGTCGATCCGGTCCGAGTTCGCCGAAGGCCGCCGCCGTCGGCTCGATTCCCAGTGTGCGAGCGAGGTTTTCGGCGACCTTGACCGCGTCCTCGGCCTCGGCGACCGCGGATCCGTTGCCGCTCTGCACGATCGCGCGACGGAACAGGTCGCGCGCCGGAGCCGCGGTCAGCAGATCGACCACGCTCATCCCGCCCGCCGATTCACCGAAGACGGTCACATTGTCCGGATCCCCGCCGAACGCCGCGATATTGTCGCGCACCCAGCGCAGCGCGAAGATCTGATCGTGCAGCCCGCGGTTGAGCGGTGCGCCGGGCACGGCGGCGAAGCCGGAGATCCCGAGCCGATAGTTGATCGACACCACCACGACCCCGTCGCGGGCGAACGTACTTCCGTCGTACATGGTCCGGGCGTTGGAGCCGCGAGTGAAGGCACCGCCGTGAATCCAGACCATGACCGGCAGACCGGAGCCGCCGACCTCGGGCGTCCACACGTTCAGGTTCAGGTACTCGTCTCCGGGCAGCCCGTCGCTGCCGATCAGGGCGTGGATCGGCGCGGGGTACTGCGACTGCACACAGGTCGCCCCGTAGGTCAGCGCATCGCGCACGCCGTCCCACTCCGGAACCGGCCGCGGCAGGTCGAACCGGGCCGGACCGACGGGCGCGGCCGCATAGGGAATACCGAGGAATGTGCTCACCGCGTTCTCGGTGTTGCCCCGGACCTTGCCACCTGTGACCGACACGATCGCTTCCATGCAGAACTCCTTCGTCGTTCCGCATTCTGCCCGCCGAAGCGAGGGTTCGACACGAGTTCGGCGCGGGGGATCCGGGGAGAGCGTTCAGCGGCCGAGGTGGGCGCTGTCCTCCGCCGCGCGCTCGTGGGCGAGCAGCCAGCGCTTACAGCCGAGCCCCCAGCGGAAGCCGCCGAGCGAGCCGTCCGTGCGGAGAATCCGGTGGCACGGAACGAAGAGGGCGGCGGCATTGCGCGCGCAGGCGTTGGCGGCGGCGCGGATGGCCTCCGGGCGGCCGGACCGAACGGCGAAGGCGGTGTAGGTGATCGGCGCGCCGGCCGGCACCGCTCGCAGGACCGACCACGCGTGTTCGAGGAACGGACCGGACACCTGCCGGACCGCCACTCCGTCGACGGCATCCAGCTCGCCCTGGTGATACCGCTCGACGGTGTCGGTGAGCTCGTCCAGCGCGTCGTAGCGGCGCAACGCGTCCGGCCGCAGCCGCGGATGGACGAGACCGCGCAGACCTTCCGCGTCGGCGGTCCAGCCGGAGGCCAGGACCGCGCCGTCGGCATCGGCGATGACCGTGAACGGCCCGATCGGGGTCGGGACGGTCGCGTAATCGGCGGTGCTCATCGCCGGGCGCCCAGATAGGCCGCGCGACGGCCGGCCTCGGCGGCCGCGACTCCGGTGCGCGCGGCGTCGCCACGACGGTCGAGCGTGCTGCGCGCGGGTGCGGGCCGGGTGGCGTCGTCGCGGCCGGCGGGGTATCCACCGTTGCGTGCGAGGGCAGCTCGCGCGGTTGCGGCGCCGGCCACCGCGGTGCGTTCGGAGAGCGCGCGCTTCCACAGATGCATCGACAGATACGACCGCCACGGCGCCCATCGCGACGTATCGGTGAGATCGATGCCGTACTGGGCCGCGCCCTGCCGGACGACGAGATCGGTGTGCAGCAGGATGTCGGGGTCGGCGAGCAGGCGCATGGTCACGTAGTCGGCGGTCCACGGGCCGACCCCTTCGAGGGCGAGCAGATCGCGGCGGACGTCGGCGGCGGTCCGGCCGGCATGCAGACGCAGGTCACCGGAGGCGAGGGCACGGGCGGCGCCCACGATCGAGGCGGTCCGCCGGGCGGGTCCGGTCAGTACGTCGGCGCCCCGTTCCGCGATGGCTTCGGCGGTGGGGAACAGGCGCGGCATCGGGCCGTTGACGTTCTCACCCAGCGCGTCGACCAGGCGGGCGGTGTGCGTGGTCGCCGCCGACACCGAGATCTGCTGTCCGATCATGGTGCGCAGCAACAACTCCGAGCCGTCCAGGCAGCCCGGTACGCGGATGCCCGCGCCGATGGCCGGCGCCCCGGGCCCGAAGCCCTCGGTGAGAGCGGCATCGATCCCGACCGGATCGGCGTCCAGGTCGAGCAGGTGCCGGATCCGCGCGACGGTCGGCGCCAGATCGCGCATATCGTGCAGCGCCAGGCTGGCCCGCACATGGCCGGGGTGGATGCTCGCGCGCACCGTGGCATGCCCGTGCGGAGTACGCAGGCTGCGCGTGTAGACGCCGTCCTCCCAGCTCTCGAGCCCGGGGACCGCATGCGCGGAGAGGAACCATTCGAGCCAGCTCGCGTCGAGCGGTTCGCGATAGGGCAGGCGCAGGGTGAGGGCGCCGTTGGTGGCGGGCAGTGCGTCGCCGCGCAGCCGCCGCGCCTCCTCGCGCAGCACGGTCGGACTCACCACGAACACCTCGCGCACGGTGTCGTTGAACTGCCGGATGCTGGCGAAGCCGGCCGCGAAGGCGATGTCGGACATGGGCATTCGCGTGGTCTGGATGAGCAGCCGGGCGGTGTGAGCGCGATGGGCGCGAGCCAGGGCGAGCGGACCGGCGCCGAGTTCGGCGGTGAGTACCCGGGTCAGTTGCCGCTGCGAATAGCCGAGCTTGTCGGCCAGGCCGGGAACGCCGCTGCGTTCGATCACACCGTCGGCGATCAGTCGCATCGCCCGCGCGGCCAGATCGGCGCGGGTGTTCCACAGGGGTGAGCCGGGCGCGGCATCGGGCAGGCACCGGCGGCAGGCGCGGAATCCGTTCTGCTGCGCGGCGGCCGCGGTGGGGAGGAACGTGACATTCGTACGCTTCGGAGTGATAGCAGGACACGATGGCCGACAGTAGATTCCGGTGGTGCGCACCGCCGTGACGAATTGCCCGTCGAAACGGGCATCGCGGGTGGCCACCGCTCGATAACAGCGCTCGAAGTCCAGACCGTTCACACTCACGCAGTCCACCTTGTCAGCCCGAGGCCGCTTGCGCTAGCGGGAATCAGACAACTACCCCGGATGGTCAACGTTTCAGCAACATAGCTGTCGGCTATCAACGGTGCGCTGGGTAAGAGCAGCTGGGTATAACCGCCGTAAAGGGCCTATTCCGCAGCGTCGCAAGGGTTTCGGGTCGGCCGGAGCGGGCGGGGGAGGTGTGAACGGTTGGTCGCAGATCACACGCGAACGTTTCGGCCGCCGGGGCCGCGTGTGGACGGGCGAATCGCACCGGAACCGACCGCTCGCTGGAGGGGTGGGTGCGGCGACCGAGGCGAGCCGGATGCCTGGAACCGCTTCCGGTTGCCCGGTCGACCGCTCGCCGCCGATCAGCGGCGGGGCGAGCTCAGCAGCACCGGGTCCCGGGGTTGCGATCGGCCGCCGCGTGCCGTTCGCGCCAGTATTCACTCTCGGTCGGAATCGGCCGGTCGGGATGCCGACGCCGCAGATGTTCCACATATCGCGGGTAGTCCTGCCCGCCGAGCACCGCGTTCATATAGCGGGCTCCCGCCCGGACCGCGCGCAGCGGAGCCCACAGCACAGCGCCGGTCCGTCGGTGCGCCTTCGCCGCATCCGTGGCGGCGGGCGGACTCGGCACGGCTCCTTCCGCCGTGCCGAGATCCTCGAATTCGCTTGCTAAGAAGCCGGTTCCGGCATCGCCGCGGCCGCCGCGCCCGGGACCTTCGCCGCGCCCGAACGCTCGTACTCCGCCCATTCGCGCTGCACCTCCTTCTCGGCCTTCGTCGTCACGAAACCCGACGGCCCGAAGATCTTCGACGGTACCTCCGGAGTCTCGGTGGTGGCCCCACCGCCGCGGCGCACCGCCTGCACACAGACGATCACACCGACCGCCGCCACGATCAGCACCAGCACCGCGAAAATGATCGACAGTGAGCCCTGGATGAACGTGTTGCGCACGACCTTGTCCATATCGGCCATGCTCTTGGCCGGCGCCAGCACCTTCCCGGCGTCACGAGCGTCGCTGTAGATGCGGTGCTGGGTCCAGTAGCCGATGTTCTTGTCGCCGGAGAAGATCTTCTGCCACGAGGCCGTCATGGTGACGATGAGATCCCAGATCAGCGGCAGCGCCGGAATCCAGGCCCACTTCCACAGCCGCTTCTTCATCACGATCACCAGCACCACCGTCAGCGCGACCGCGGCCAGCAGCTGATTGGCGATGCCGAACAGCGGATACAGCGTGTAGATGCCGCCGAGCGGATCGGTCACGCCCATCAGCAGCACCGAACCCCAGGCCGCGACCACGACGAACGTGCACAGCCAGGCTCCGGGCCGCCAGGACGGATCCTTGAATTTGCGCGCCGGGCCGCCGAGATTGCCGAGCGTGTCCGAGAGCATGAAGCGCGCGACGCGAGTGCCCGCATCGATGGTGGTCAGGATGAACAGCGCCTCGAACATGATCGCGAAGTGATACCAGAACGACTTCATCGCGGCGCCGCCGATGAAGTTGTGCATCACCTCGGCCATACCGACGGCCAGGGTGGGCGCGCCGCCGGTGCGCGAGTAGATCGCCTGCTCACCCACGTCGTGAGCGGCCTGGTTCAACTCGTTCGCGGTGATCGGTGTGCCGCCGAGCCCGAGAGCGTTCACCTTGTCGGCGGCGGCCTGGGCGCTGGTGAGGCCGCCGGTGTTCATCGCGAAGTACAGATGCTGGTCGAGAATGCTGGCCGCGATGATCGCCATCACCGCGACGAACGACTCCATCAGCATGCCGCCGTAGCCGATCATCCGTGCCTGCGACTGCTTTTCGAGCAGTTTCGGCGTGGTGCCGGAGGAGACCAGCGCGTGGAATCCGGAGAGCGCACCGCAGGCGATGGTGATGAACAGGAACGGGAACAGGCTGCCGGCGAACGCCGGACCCTTGGAGTTGCCGGCGAATTGGGAGACCGCGGGCGCGTGCAGCACCGGCATGGTGATCACCACGCCCAGCGCCAGCAGCACGATCGTGCCGACCTTCATGAACGTCGACAGATAGTCGCGCGGGGCCAGCAGCAGCCACACCGGCAGCACCGAGGCGATGAAGCCGTAGATGATCAGCATCCACGCGATGGTGGTACCCGAGAGGGTGAACAGGTCACGGCCCCAGCCGGATTCCGACACCCAACGACCGGAGACGATGGCCAGCAGCAACAGCACGAAGCCGACGACGGAGATCTCGCCGACCTTGCCCGGCCGCACATAGCGCAGGTACAGGCCCATCAGCAGCGCGATCGGAATCGTCATCGAAATCGAGAACACACCCCACGGGCTGCCGCCGTGCAGCTGCCCGTCGGCCCCCTTGGTCGCGGCGAGCGCGTTGACCACCACGATGCCCAGCACGGCCAGCAGAATCACCATGATCACCAGCACCGCGATCAGCGCCGCGATACCGCCCACCACACCGAGTTCGTCGCGGGCCATCTGCCCGAGGCTGCGGCCGCGGCGCTTCACCGATGCCCACAGCACCAGATAGTCCTGGACTGCACCGGCGAGCACGACGCCGATCACGATCCACAGCGTGCCCGGCAGATACCCCATCTGCGCCGCGAGGACCGGCCCGACCAGCGGCCCGGCGCCGGCGATGGCGGCGAAATGGTGACCGAACAGGACCCGCCGGTCCATCGGCATGTAGTCGGTGCCGTTCTCAAGTTCCTCTGCCGGAGTGGCGGTGTCGTCGCGCGGTGTGGTGATCTTCCATTCGATCAGCCGGGCGTAGAACCGGTAGGCGATGATGTAGGTGCACACCGCCGCGATGACGATCCATACCGCGTTGACGTTCTCGCCACGAGCGACGGCGAGAATCGCCCAGGCGACCGCACCGAAGACGGCGATGGCCGCGAAGATCGCCTTCTTGGCGGGCGTGATCGGCCGGCGGTCGACGATCCCGACGGGAGGCAGGTCCGGCTCGGTTCGGAGGTATTCGATGGTCGCCATGCGAGCTACTCTCCCGTGCTGGTGTAGGTCCGATCGGCGACGAGTTTCCCCGCCCGGCCGGACATCAGGTGGAACTGACTCAAGGTAGCGGAATCCCGCCGAATCGGGCGAGCCCACCGTGGGATCCGCACCCCGTTCAGAAACTGTTCATCGGACCGGATCCCGGCGTCCGAGGCGAAACCGCAGGTGGCCGCGTGTCGTTCGGGCCGGGTGCGGGTGCGATCCGTAGCTTCGGATCCGGTCTGCGGTTGTATAGGTGGGTGAGGACTGCGCGTTCGGTGTTGTCGGCGATCATCATGCTGATCGCAGCGGCTTCGGTGATCGGGTGTTCGAGGCCGATGCAGGGGCCTGACCAAGCCGAGCGTGATAGCTGGTCGCGGGTGATCGAATCCGCGATACAGGCGTTGCCGGGGGTGGCCGACGCATCGCACACGTTCCAGTACCACCGGTACGGTGACTACAGCTCCGGCCTCGATGTTCGGTTGAAAGACGACGCAACGGCTCCGCAGGCAGAGGCCGTGGTGCGCGTGATGGCCACCCAGCAGCTACCGCCGCAGTACCGAGGGGACTCGACGGTGCTGAAGATGGTCCGGATGACGGACTCGTATTTCGCGTCCTGGCGTTTCGGCGGCGACACCACCAGGAAAGCCGAAGCAGCAAACACCTGGGCCCGAGTGTCGGCGAGCCGGCCTGGAGCCGAGATCCATTGGAGTGACGGCGGAACATTCGCAGCCAACGTCGAAGGCCCGGCCGAGAAGGTCATCGTGGCCACGAGTTCTGGTACCGAACTCTCGAGCGCCACCGCGGCGATGCGAAAGATCGCCGGCGAGTTTCCCGAACTGGCGGCCCGCGACTGGACGGTGGCCTCCGGTTACCACGATCTCTCGATCGTGGGCTCGAGTCTGGGACCCGACTCGAGCACGAGCCGCCGTACCCGCTTCCCGTCCGACAGTGAACTCGAGTTGTGGGAGTGGTTGGTTACCGATCAGCCCTTCCCGTACTTCGCCGACATCCGTATGTACGACCCGCCCGGTGTGGGTGGCCGCACATTGGGCGTCGCGATTCTTCCGCGGGCGGGCGAGGTGTTCAGTGCGGAGCAGGCTGCACAGTTGGCCGGTCAGCACCTTCCCCGCCTCGCTCGGTCCGGTGCCGTGGTCGAGTACACCCTCCGCGGGCACCAAGGCTTCGGCTTCGAGGTCCTGGTAGGCGGTTGCCCGGATCCCGGCCGAAAAGTTTCGGCCGAGGCGGAGCCCTTCGTTCGTCTGTACGAACGCTGTTAGTGCCGTATCGGCACCTCACAGCGCTGTCCTCGGGCCCTTTCCTGGGCCATCGGAAGCGCTATTCGGGCGGGACAGCCGACGAATAACGACGGCCCAGTGTCCGGATGTGGTCCACGAGTTCCGGCGGTTCGTCGACGCGGAAGTCCATCATCAACATGCTCAGGTAGATCGCAATGGTCTCCAAAGTGTCCGCACCGGTGTACAACACACACGATTGCGCGTCGACGGGTTCCACCACACCGACGGCCGGGTTGATGCGCGCGATCACGGTCTCGGCGGGCGCCAGCACCGTGACCCGGGCGTGGACTCGCCAACCGGCCCTGGCGATTTCCCGCAGTACGAAGGCCACCAGATCGTCGTCGGGCAGCGCGCGGGCCGCGAAGTGGTGGGAGCCGGTCACGACGTCGTCGACGGAGGCCACGGGAAGGGCGCGCCAGCAATGGTTTTCGAGGTCGTAAGCGACGAGATACCACCGGCGTTGCCAATTGATCAGCCGATACGGCTCGAGGCGTCCGCCGTCGACGTTCAGGACCCGGGTACCGCGTATCGCCGACGCGATGGTGGCCAGAGTCTGCGCCGGCACGGGCGCATCGGGTTCGCGTGAGCCGGTCGTCGCGGGACCGATCTCGGTGGCCGTGCGCAACGCTGTCACCTTGCGTTGCAACCGAACCGGCAGAATTCGCTCCAGCTTGGCGAGCGCCCGCGCCACGTTCTCGTCGATATCCGCGATCCCCGTGGAGCCGTCCTCGGCGAGGCCGATCGCCACCGCGACCGCGACCGCCTCGTCGTCGTCGAGCAGCAGCGGCGGCATGGTCTTGCCCTGACCGATCCGATAGCCGCCGACCGCACCGCGCTCGGCATGGACCGGATACCCCAGTTCCCGCAGCCGTGCGATGTCCTGACGCAGAGTCCGGTCGCTGACATCGAGCCGCTGCGCCAGCTCCCGACCGGTATAGGTGCGGTCCTGCAACAGCGACAGCAGCCGCAGCACACGAGTTGTGGTGGAGGTCACATCGAGGCACTTTCCGTCAGCGAATTATTAGGAAGAAAACAAGCCTAATTGGCGCATAACCTGAGTTCAACGCCGAAAATGAAGAACGAAAGGCCCTCCGATGAACAGCACCTCCGTGTCCCCCGCCGCCGCTCTCGCCCCGGTCTGGCGTGACGTCGTCGCCGATTCCTACCGTGCCCTCGCCGACGCGGTAGCGGGAATCGGCGCCGCCCAGTGGGACCTGCCGACTCCCTGCTCGCAGTGGACCGTCACCCAGGTCGTGCAGCACGCCGCCGGTGATCAGCTCGCCTTCGCCGCCGCGCTCGGGATGGGCACCGGCCCCGCCTACGACCCCTTCGCCCCCTCCGGCTCGCTCGACGGCACCGGCGCACAGCTGGTCTCGGCCGCCATCGACCAGACCGCCGCCGCCTGGGCCACCGTCACCGACGACGCCGAAACCGTTCCCACCCCGCTTCCGCACGGCGCCCTCCCGACCCCCGTCGCCGCCGTCATGGCGGCCCTGGATGCCGCCGTCCACGCCTGGGACATCGCGGTCGCCACCGGCCGGCCGTCTCCGCTGACCGACACCCTGGCCACTCATCTCCTCACTGCCGCAACCGATCTGATCGAACCGCTGCGCCAATGGGGCGCGTACGCGGCCGTGCTGGATGCCGAGCCCGGCGATACCGCCGTCGACACACTGCTGCGCTACCTCGGCCGCGATCCGCGCGTCTGAGTCTGCCGGTTGTCCAGCACGCGGGTCAGCAGCTTGACCAGGTGTTCGCGCTCCGCTTTCGTCAGCTCGCCGAATATCTCGTCCTGGGCGGCAGTCAACGTGGCATCCAGTTCGTGCAGTCGCCGCTCGCCGGCCGCGGTGAGGGTGATGAGGTTGCGGCGGCGGTCGTCCGGATCCGGCTCTCGCGCAACGTATTTCTGCTCCTCGAGCTCGGCGAGCATGGCGTGCATATCGCTGCGGTCGATCCGGCAGCGCTGGCCGATCGCCACTTGACTGGCGGGCCCGAACTCGTCGAGTGTGGCCAGAATCGCGAAATGGTAGCCGCGGGCGCCGACCGCCGACACGGCTTCTCCGATGCGCCGCTGGGCGAGTGCGGCGGTCTTGCTGACCAGCCAGCTCGGTTTGCCGCGCAGGCGCGCGGGTGTGTCGTCCATGCGTGAAGTCTAGTGGATTCGTTGGACGATCCAACGAATGTCGGGTAGCGTCGGCTGCGTGAACCGTTGGTGCGGCCAACGATTATCGGAAGGTGGAGAAGATGTTGCTCATGCTGGATGAAGCGCACGCCATCAGCACTCGGATACGCTCTCGCGCTGGGGAATTGGGTGCACGAGTGACCGTGGCCGTCGTGGACGAGGGTGGACACGTGCGAGTGCTGGACCGGATGGACGGTGCGCCACCGCTGTCGGCCCGAATCGCTCCCGCGAAGGCGGCCGGGGTCGCCCTGTTTCATCGCGACGGCGGTGAACTGCAGCAACTCCAGGCGGCGTGGCCGGCTCTGTTCGATCGAATCGATCAGCTGTCGCCGACGCCGATCGTGGTGGGCGCGGGCTCTCGGCTGATCCGTCGCGACGGCGTCGTGGTGGGTGCGGTCGCGGTGAGCGGCGGTCGGCCCGAACAGGACGATGAGTGCGCCGAGTTCGGGCTGGCTTCTGGTCGGCCGACGCCGGACTCGGTGTAGCAGACCGCCGGCGGGCGTGGTGCCACGCGCGGAACTGCGCCGGTTGCATGGTCGGATCCCTCTGTGTCCCTGGCTACCAGAGCATGTGCAAGTGTCTCGATCAGGCTGTGTGCGAACGATATTCGTGCCAGCGCTGCACGGCGACCTGCACGGCCTCTTCGTCCTGTGTCGCATGAGCACCCGAAGCCCCGGCGGCCCCCAGAATCACCCCGTTCTCGGTGACGAGCACCCCGCCCGCGAACGGAATGTAATCACCGTCGTAGAGATGCTGAATGCTGTCGACGATCTCACCCGGCAGGGGCAGCTGTCCCGACGGATGCAGTGTCAGTAGTGCGGTGCGCGCCTTGGCCACCGCGAGGCGACTCGTCATCGGCATCCCGCCGTCCGCTCGGCGCAGCGCGATCACCGCACCGCTCACATCGGTAACCGCCACCGCCAGCGGCGGAAATCGATGTTCGGAGGCCACCGCCAGCGCGGCCGTCACCAGCCAATCGGCATCGGCCAAGCCCAATCCGGGAAGTCGAGGGATCTGCGCCATGAAACGACCTTAGCCCGGTGTGGCCGCAGTGTGCGGGCTGCGGTGTGGATCGTCGAATCCATTGCGGCAGTGTATGTTTGTTCAGCCGCATAGCGGAGCGAGCGCGCGCTCCGGTGAGTGAGTCTTCCGATTCGTTCCTGCGGCCGAGGGCAGTGCTCGGAGTGAGTCGCCCTCACCATGTTCTCGCGACCGAACCGATGACCTCCAAATGCGGAGCAGGCCGCTATGCGCTGCGGTCGTTCGACCCGCGTTGGCAGCCGATCATCGCCGAGAGCCTCCACCTCCGCACGCGCGGCGCCGAGGGGTGCCGCTCCTATCGCAATCCGCTCGCACGCCGCCGTGACACTCTCGCGATTCTGGATGCGGCGATCGAGAGCACGCTCGCGCTGCCCGCCACTTTCTGAGTAGCCGGTCGCGCGCGGGTGACAGAACACGTCCGGATAGCGGACAGCTACGGCGTGCTGGTCGCACTCCGCCGTCCACGAGATGCTCGATCAGGTCGGTGCGGTCGCCGGGCCGGGGCGCTCCATCCAGTGGTCGCGACCTGGGCAGATTCGGTTGCTGAACGTGCGCCGCGTAGACTCTTGCACTCGTGAGTCTCACCCTCGGTATCGTCGGCCTGCCCAACGTCGGAAAGTCGACGCTGTTCAACGCGCTGACCCGCAACGACGTGCTCGCGGCGAACTACCCGTTCGCCACCATCGAGCCGAACGTCGGCGTGGTGCCGCTGCCCGACCCGAGGCTGGACAAGCTCGCCGAGATCTTCGGCTCCGAGCGCATCGTCCCCGCGACCGTGTCGTTCGTCGACATCGCCGGGATCGTGAAGGGCGCCTCCGAAGGAGCGGGCCTGGGCAACAAGTTCCTCGCCAACATCCGCGAAGCCGACGCCATCTGCCAGGTGGTCCGCGTCTTCGCCGACGACGACGTGGTCCATGTCGACGGCAAGGTCGACCCGCTCAGCGATATCGAGGTCATCGAAACCGAGCTCATCCTCGCCGACCTGCAGACGCTGGAGAAGGCGGTGGTCCGCCTCGACAAGGAAGCCAAGGTCAAGAAGGACCGCAAACCGGTAGCCGACGCCGCCAAGCAGGCCCAGGAATTCCTCAACGAGGGCAAGACCCTGTACGCGGTCCGCGACAAGCTCGACGCCGACCTCCTGCGCGAACTGTCGCTGCTGACCACCAAGCCCTTCCTCTACGTCTTCAACGCCGACGAGTCGGTCCTGACGGACGAGGCGCGCGTCGCCGAGCTGAAAGCCGCAGTCTCCCCGGCGGATTCGGTCTTCCTCGACGCCAAGGTCGAAGCCGAACTCCTGGAACTGGACGCCGAGTCCGCCCTCGAGCTGCTGGAATCCATCGGCCAAACCGAACCCGGCCTGCACGCCCTGGCCCGAGCCGGCTTCCACACCCTCGGCCTCCAGACCTACCTCACCGCCGGCCCGAAAGAGGCCCGCGCCTGGACCATCCATCAGGGCGACACCGCCCCGAAGGCAGCCGGTGTCATCCACACCGACTTCGAACGCGGCTTCATCAAGGCCGAAATCGTCGCCTTCGACGACCTGGTCGAAGCCGGCTCCATGGCCGCCGCCAAGGCCGCCGGCAAGGTGCGGATGGAAGGTAAGGACTACGTCATGCACGACGGCGACGTAGTCGAGTTCCGCAGCGGATTGGCGTCTGCGAAGAAGTAGGGCAGCGCGTGTATCGCTGCTGGTAGAGACTTTGCTGAGCCTCCGTCCGATGTCCGGGCGGGGGCTCTGTCGTTCCGTTGGGACCGTCCGCCGGCCGGTTCGATCAGCGCGGTATGCGGCAGTAGCGGACGTACGCGGTGATCAACGATTCGATTCACGCCGTCGGAAGACAAGGTTCCATCCGTCCGGCACTTCCACATGCGTGGGCGTATCGACACGTTCGATGCTCTCGTCTTCCGATGGTCGGGAAAGTCGGCCAGGACCTCGGCCCCGACACAGGAGGTTGACCATGTTCGCGGGTTCACTGCCAAAGCTGCTCCGACCAGTCACCCCAGGGGCGATAGGCACGGCCGTCACCGACTTGCTTCGTCCCGCCGGGAACGACGTCCCCGTGGTACGGGTACTGTTCCGTTAGCGCCACCAGCAGGAACTCCAGGAAGCCGCCCTCGAACAGGTCCCACTCCCGCATCGAGTCGAACTTGGCGGCGACCGGCCACCGGTCCGGGTCCGGGCCCCGCATCAGCCAGAAGAAATGGTCGGAGTTCCAGTTGTTGCCCCACTTCAAAAGCCCGCCCTCGGCCGGGAACAGCGGATACGGGCACTCGTCGTAGTCCTCGTCGCGGTATGCCTGGGCCAACATGGCACAGTATCCGTAGGGATCCGTCGTGTTGTACAGGAACCCCTCGAAGCCGAGCGGCTGCTCCGGCTTGGGCCCGGGGGCTGCTGACGGGGTGTAGATGTGTAGTTCGCCTCTGATGCTGATCGTCCCGTACCGGTCGGCGAACGCCCGGTAGTCCGCAGGCAGTTGGAAGCCGAGCGTCTCGGGCCCGAGCTCCCACGGGACCGGTACCACTCCGTCCGCAGGCGGCGGCCCGATCACCGCGCCGAGCCGGTCCAGCATCTCCTCGACGTTCACGTCCACTCCCGTCATCTGCCCATTCTCGCCGCCGGTCGGTTTCCCAGGTTCCCATGGCTGCGAGTACGGGCCTCGCCTCTCCGGTCGCTCCGAAGTCCACGCCCTCGGCTCCAACATGCCCAGCAGCAGCCGGGTATCGACCAGCGTCAATGACCCGGCCAGCTTCGCCCACAGCCGCTGATCAGCGGTCTGACGGCCCTGGGCAACAAGACATTCCAGCGTGGTCACACCCTGAGGCAGCAGCCACGTCACCGGTCATCCACGCCTGGTCACCGATCCACGCCACCAGCTCGGCCTCGACCTCAAAGTCCGGGCGTAACCCGTACTCGCGCTGGATCTCCTACGCATGCTCGAGCTTGGTCTTGTCCCGGTCGGTGTAGACGCGCACGCACTCGGATCCACGATATCGAGCTGTTTGGCAAGGTAGTCAACCAGTTTCGCCAGGACGTCGAGAAGGTCGTGCAGGAACATTCCGAGATAGGGCATGGTCGTCAATTGCAGGGCGAAGCCCAGGCGGTTGCGGTCGCGGCGGCGCGCCGCGATCAGCTTGGGGTAGCGTCACCGTCGAAGAGCAAGTAGTAGCAACAGGGTTGGTGAGAGGCCCGAGCTAGCTGAGCCCGTCCGGAATCCGGATGGGGCTCAGTCATTTCGGTGGTCGCCGGCCGCCGGCGGGTCTGGATAGCACGATCAACGGCATGTCCGTCGGCTCACAGCCGACGGTGACCACTCATATGCCACGAGAATGTGCTGGGGCGCATGCTTTCTCGACGTTTGCATTCCAAAACGCATGTTCGTCGAATATCCGGGCCTTGTGGTCATGCCAGACGAAGGATCGGTTTGCCGCCGGATCGGCCGGACAGGCTCAGTTCGGCGGCTGCGCGCCAGTCCTCCAAGGGGAAGATGCGGGCGATCGGCACCGTGAACTTGCCGTCGGCCGCCAACCGGGCGTAGTCGCCCAGCACCTGGCCGGGGTCGTGGATTGTGTTCTCGCTGAACTGGGTTCGTGTGCCCAGTTGGTGGGCTGCGGCGAAGTCGCTGATGGTCAGCACGTCTGCTGGTTTGGCGACTGTTCGGACGACCTCGGGCAGGCTGTTGCTCACCGGGGCTGTATCCAAGGCGAGGTCGATCCGGCCTCCGGCCAACTCCAGGACCCGCTGGGCCATGCCCTCGCCGTAGTCGGTGACCTGGGCGCCCAATGCGCGCAGCGCATCGGCGTAGGTCTTGCCTGCGGAGGCGATCACGCGGGCTCCCCGTCCTAACGCCATCTGCACCGCGGCATATCCGACGGTGGTTCCCGCGCCATTCACGAACACCGTGATGCCGTCGGCTGATTCGGGAACGCCGAGACCGGTCAGGCCGTGGTGGGCCGTCTCGACCGCCATCGGCAGCGCGGCGGCGGCAACCGGTTCGAGGCCCGGTGGGCGGGGGAACCAGCGGTCCAGGACCGCGTGGTCGGATGCGCCGGCTGTCGATCCCCGGAACGGTGTCGGGCCGAGAACCGGGTCGCCGACCTCGACGCCGGTCACGCCGGAGCCGATCGCATCGACGATGCCGGACACCTCGAGGCCGATGCCGCGGGGAGGGCGCCCGCGAACAGGCCATCGCACAGCGCCCAGTCGGCGGGGTTCAACCCGCAGGCCTGGACGGCGATCCGGATCTGGCCCGGACCCGGGGTGGGAATTTCGGCCTCGTCGAGCCGCACGACCTCGAGGGGTGAGCCGTATTCATGGAAGCGAAGGGTGCGCATGAGGTCTCCTGATCAGTGACAGCAGATGCTGTCATCACTCACTGTAACTGACGACAGCATCTGCTGTCACTATGCTGGGGGCATGGCACGATGGGAAGGCAATACGCGCGCACGACTGGAGCGAGCCGCACTGGACTTGTTCGCCGAACAGGGTTACGACCGTACGACGGTCGCGCAGATCGCCAAGCGCGCGGGCCTCACCGAACGGTCCTTCTACCGCTGGTTCCCCGACAAGCGCGAGGTGCTCTTCGGCGGCGAGGAGCTCGAGCAGTGCTTCGTCGCCGCCATCGAAGCGGCTCCCGAGGGCGCGGACCCGCTGACCATGCTGCTGGCCGCGTTCGGCAAGGCGCCCGAGGTGATCCGCCCCCGCGAGTTCCTGCGGGAGCGATCCGCGGTCATCGCCGCCAATCCGCCCCTGCTGGAACGCGAACTGATCAAACTCGCCGCCCTCTCCCAGGCCCTGGTCTCCGCCCTGGAGCGCCGCGGTGTCGAGCCTCGGACCGCGCGGCTGGCCACCGACGCGGGCATGGCGATCCTCCGCCAGACCGGTCGGCGGTGGATGGCAGACGAGGATGCCGATCACGCCCAGCTTCTGGCCGACAGCGCCGCGGATCTACTCGCTGTCCTCACCGCAAACACGCCGAACGACTCGACGGCCAGAGCGGGCCGCCACAGTTGATCATGGCCCACGAACGAACAGCTGCCGCGCTCGATTAGGGTCGTGCACAGCATGATTCAAGCCTTCTCCCCAACCCGCGTACGACCGGAACTCGGCATGAGCGCGCACTCGAGTGCGTTAGAGCCAGCTTGATGGGATGGTCGCGTGGGGGACTGCCGGCGGTGGTCGGATCGCTGGTTCCCTAGCAGAGGTTATTCGGCTCCGGAACTCGAGTGGTGATTCGAGCAGGGCGTTTGACGTGCAGATATTAGACGTCAAGAGGGTCGAGTTCCGCTTCAACGTATAGCGGGCTCGGTCGTTTCGCCGGCGCCGTGCGATGTCCGGTTCGGTCAGCGCGGTATGCGGCTACTTAAGACTGGTGTCCGGGTTTGGTCCCGGCCAGGTACCCGGTGGGAGGCTCCCTATGCGGCTGCCCGCCGATCGTTTGGTGTGGCTCGCTAATGGCTTGCGTCCCACCGGGTTACCGTGCGGGCGTGGCTGGAAAGGGGTCTGCCCTGGCTCGAAGTAGCGGTGCCTTCCTGCACGGATACCTGTTCGTTCGGATATCCAGGAAGGACGCTGGTGACGGTCATCATCGGGATGGACCCGCACAAACGCTCGGCCACCATCGAAATCATCAACCAGTCCGCGACGATCTTGGCGACCGGCCGCTACGGCACTGACGCCGCTGGCTACCGCGAGATGGTCACCGCGGCACAACAATTTCCGGATCGGGTGTGGGCGATCGAGGGCTGCAACGGTGTCGGCCGGCACCTGGCGCACCGGCTGATCCACGACGGCGAGAGCGTGATCGATGTCCCGGCGAAACTGTCAGCGCAGGTGCGAGTGTTCGCCACCGGCAACGGCCGCAAAACCGACCCGGTCGACGCCCACTCGGTCGCGTTGGCAGCGTTGCGGTCACCGAATCTGCGACGAGTGCAGGCAGATCCGGAACTTATCGCATTGGGTCTGCTGGTCGACCGGCGTGACAAACTCGGCCGCACCCGCACCGAATTGTTGAACCGGATCCACCGGCTGCTCGTGGAGCTGATACCCAGTGGCGCGAAACGATTCCTGTCCGCGATGCGCGCCCTGGCCGACTCCATCATCCCTGCCGATCCCGCAGCCAGAGTTCGCCTGCGGCTGGTGCTGGAGTTGATCGATGATCTGGAGGTCGTCGATCGGAAAGCCAGAGCGGCCGACAAGGAACTCAAGCAGCTCGTGCTGGAGCGCGGGTCGACCCTGATGGACTTGGACGGGATCGGCCCGTCCGGCGCCGCGCGGCTGCTCGCCGATATCGATGGCATCCACCGGTTCGCCACGCGGGACCGGTTCGCGTCCTGGAACGGCACCGCACCCCTGGACGCGTCGTCCGGCCAGCAACAGCGGCATCGGCTATCCCGCGCCGGCAACCGGAAGACCAACCGTGTTCTGCACGTCATGGCAGTCGTTCAACTGCGCTACCCGACTGCCGGCCGGGTCTGGCCTGTCCCCGGTGAATAGGGCCGCTTGGTTTTAGAGTCCTTGTTGGCCCTGGAAGGGCTGGAAGGGACACTGAAAGACATGGCAGGACGTAAGCG
>NZ_JOJF01000043.1:0-66173 GCF_000720265.1 Nocardia sp. NRRL WC-3656
GCGACCACAAGACCTACCAGCCCGCCCCCGCAACCTGACCCCATCAGCAAACCCGGAAATCACCAGTAGGACTTGACAACCTCATTGAGATTCCTCCTCCCGGAATCGCCAGGCCGGCAAGACCGCTGGGCACCTCGGCCGGAGCCTCGCCGGGCGCCGGATACTCGACGCGGTCGGCCAGGCTCGGGGGCGAGAAGGTCAGCTGGCTCGGGAAGGCCTGCTGCCCGGACGCCGGATTCACCAGCAGCGGTGGGTAATTCATCATCAGTGAGCTGATCACCGGCGCCACCTGTTGTTTGCACAGGTCGGCGGTCCGCTGCGAACCGTTGTCCTCGAGCGCCTCGACAGCGCCACACAGGAACGCGAACGGATTGCGGAAGTTCGGCAGCACCACGGCGCCGGTCAGCGTGCCCTGCGCGGGCTTGTAGATCTGATAGAAGTTCGCCAGCGCGACCGGGCCGGAGTGCAGGACCTGCTCGAGCTGCGGACGCTTGTCGGCCAGGATCTGGGTCACCTGCGCCAGATTCTGCACACTCTCGGTGAGCTGGCCGCCGCGTTCGTCCAGGAAGCGTTTGACGTCGGCCACCGCCGAGTCGAGATTGTCCAATCCGGCGCCGAGGTCGTCGGAGACGCCCGACAGCACCGAGGACACCGAGGCCAGCCGCCCGCCGAACTGCACGATCTGATCGTTGCTCTTGGAGAGCACGTCGACGAACTGCTGCAGGTTGCGGACGGTGCCGAACAGGTCGGTGCGACCGTCGGACAACGTATTCAGCGTGCTCGACAACTCGTGGAGCGTGTCCCGCAGCGCCTGGGCGTTCCCGTTTGCGAGATTGTCGGACGCGGTGTTGACGAACCGGCCGAACGAGCCCTGCTGATCCTCACCGATCGGCCCCAGGGCCTTGGACAGTTTGCTCAGCTCGGCCTTGATGTCGTCCCATTCCACCGGCACGGCGGTGTGCTCGATCGGAATCACGCCGTCGTCGTGCATCTTCGGGCCGCCGGTGTAGACCGGCGCCAACTGCACGAAGCGTGCCGAGACCAGATTCGGCGAGACCGTGACGGCCTTGGCATCGGCGGGGATGTCGACGCCGCGGTCGACCGTCATCGTCACCTTGGTCTTGTCCCGGCCCGGCTCGATCGAATCGATCCTGCCGACCTTGACGCCCAGCACCCGCACGTCGTCACCGGCGTACAGCCCGGTGGTGGACGGGAAATAGGCGGTGATGTGGGTCTTGCCGATATTGCTCACCGCGCCGTAGACGATCCAGCCCGCCAGCGCCACCACCAGGACGGCGGCCACGACGCGGACCCATTTCGGCACCTTCGTGATCGTGCGAATCGCGTTCATCGCGGCGGCTCCTGGATCGCGGGCCCGATCGAGGGCGGCGGGGTGGTCAGGTACTTCCAGAACGATTCGGGTACATGCTGGGGCCAGACCAGCGCGTCCACCAGCGGCTGCAACGTCATACTCGTGGCGTTGGAGACGTAGGCCTGGAAGTACGGGCCGCTGCCGACCTGCTCACCGAGCGCCGCCTCGAACGGTCCGAGGGCGTCCAGGGCCTGGTTCAGGTTGTTCTTGTTCCGCTCGAGCAGTTGCAGCACCGAATTCAGCTTGTCCAGTGTGGGTTTCAGGCTCTGCTCGTTGTCGTTGACGAAGCCGGTCAGCTGCTGCGCGAGTCCGTTGACGTAGACGATCAACTGGCTCAGAGCGGTGCGCCGGGCGTCCAGCTCGCCGAGCAGGTTGTTGCCGTCCAGCAGCAGGGCGTTGATCTGGTTCGACCGATCCGAGAGCACCTTGGTGACGTTCTGCGCGTGCGAGAGCAGTTCGGTCAGCGCCTTGTCGCGGGCGTTCAGGCTGCGCGAGAGCTGGGTGATGCCGTCCAGGGCGGAACGCATCGGCGCGGGGGTGTCGGCGAAGGCGTCCGACAGGGCGTCCAGCGTCTTGTTGACCTGGTCGGTGTCCAGCCCCTTCACGGTATTGCTCAGATCGCCCAGGGCGTCGTTGAGCGAATACGGAGAAGTGGTGCGCTCCAAGGGAATCGGCTGATCGCTGCGCAACGCACCGGACCCCTGCGGATCGACCTCCAGGGATTTGCGCCCGAGCACGGTGTTGGTCTTGATCGCGGCGGTCGTCTTCTTCCCCAGGACTATGGATTCGTCGAGGCTGAACCGGACCTTCACCTTGGGACCGTCGAGGCTGACATCCTCGACCTGACCGGTGCGGACACCGGCGACCTGAACCTGGTCACCGGTCACCAGACCGCCGGCATCGGCGAAATACGCGGTGAATTCGGCGCCGCTGCGAATGAACGGAAGCCGGTCGAACTGCAGGGCGGACAACGCGATCGCGACCGCCAGGACGACGCCGACGACGCCGTGTTTGATGAGCGGGGAGGTCTGGTTCACTTCGTCGAACACCTTCCGGTCGTCTGCAGACCGGGCAGATTCACATGCATCGGCTTACCGTCCGGGCCGTCCACGAGGAAATTCGTTCCGCACACGTACATGTTCAGGAACGAGCCGTACGAACCGAGCCGCACCAGCTCCTTGTAGGTCGTGGGCAGGTTCTGCAGGACCCACTCGACATCGTCGGACTTCTGGTCGAGATTGTCCGAGAGCCGGCCCAGCTGGTCGAAGGTCGCCTTGAGGTCCGGGCGCGCCTGCTTCAGCAGATCGGTGAGATCTCCGGTGGCGCCGGCCAGTCGCGGCAGCGCCGCGCCGATCGGATCCCGGTCCGCGGCCAGGCCACTCACCAGACGCTGCAATTCGGTCAGCGTGGTGTCGAATTCCTTGTTGTGATCGTCGATGGTGGCCAGCACCGTCTTCAAATTCTCGATCACGCTGCCGATGAGGGCGTCGCGGTCGGCCAGGGTTTTGGCGAACGAGCCGGAGCTGTTCAGCAGTGCGACCAGGGTGCCGCCCTGGCCCTGGAAGACCTGCAGCAGCGCCTCGGTCAGGGAGTTGACCTGCTGCGGGTCCAGGCCGCGCAGCAGCGGCTTGAAACCACCCAGCAGCATGTCCAGGTCCAGCGCCGGCTTGGTCTTGTCCAGACCGATGGTGCCGCCGGAGTGCAGCACCTGCGCGGTGCCCGGGGCGTCCATCAGTTCCAGATACCGGTCACCCACCAGATTCTCGTAGCGCACCGCGGCATGGGTGCTGACATAGAGCTTGTACTGCCGGTCGACGTCGAAATCGACATGGGCCAGATGGTCCTTGCCGACCTTGACGCTCTTCACCGATCCGACCGGGACACCCGCGATGCGCACCTTGGACCCGGGCAGCATGCCCGAGGAACTGGTGAACACCGCGTGGTAGCCGTTCTCCCGGGCGAAGCGCATCTGCGAGAAGATGACGACCAACAGGGCCAGCACCAGAACCATCACGAGCGTGAAGATTCCGAGTTTGACGCCGGTGGCGTGCGGTTTGATGCTCACGGATTACCCACCCCCGGCAGCCCCGCGAACAGCAGTTGGAAGACTCGGGGCCCGTTCAGATGGGTGGACAGTTCCGGCGTGTACACCCGTCCCTCAGTGGTGTCGGTGACCAGATAGTTTGCGTGGCTACCGGGTTTACGGTCGAGGATGCCCTCGCAGTGCGGGCCACCGGTCGCATTCACCTTCGGCAGATCCTTCGGATAGGTGTAGGGCGTGCCGCCCGGCATGAAACTGGCGTTCAACGTCACCCACGGTCCGGTGCCGCCGAAGATCTCGTTGGCTCGTGGAATCGCGCCCGCGACACCTTCGACCAGGCAGTACAGCGCCGGGTTGTATTCGTTGAGCAGTTCGGCCGTCGGGCGCAGCAGATCCAGTGCGGTCGACAGGCCGTTCTCGTTCTCCTTCAGCACCGCGCCCGTGGTGTCGGCCAGGCCGATCAGATTCAGCAGCACCGCGTCGAGGCTGTCCTGGTGGTCGACGATGGTCTTGCTCGTCACGGCCGCGTTGTCGGTGGTGCGCAACAGGTTCGGCGCGGTGTCGGCATACAGATTGGTGACTCCCACCGACGTCTGCAGATCGCGTTGCAGATCGGGCAGGCTCGGATTGATGTCGCGCAGATATTCGTCACTGTCGACCAGCAGCTGACCGAGTTTGTCGCCGCGACCCTGCAATGCCGTGCCGAGCGCGGTCAGCGTCGCATTCAATTTCTCCGGCGCGATCTTGCCGAGCACATCGGTCAAATGCTGGAACAGCGTATTGAATTCGACGGTCACCGACTGCGCGGTCAGCGTGGCGCCGGCCTGCAGATGCTGCGCGGACGGAACCTCCGGCTCGACGAAGTTCACGTATTTGGCGCCGAAGACGGTGGTGGACCGAATATCCACGGTCGCGTTCGCCGGCACCATCTTCAGTTGATCGGGTTCGATCGCCAGGGTCAGCCGAGCCTGGTCGCCGGTATACGCGATATCGGAGACGTGGCCGATCTGCACACCGCGGATCTTGACCTTCGCGTCCTTGTCCATCACCAGGCCGGCCCGCGGGGCGTCGAGATAGACCGGTTTCGACGTGCTGAATCCGCCCACGAACATCGTCAAAGCGACGGCGACGATCGCGGCCAGAAACAGAATCAGCGCCACCCCCGAAAGCTTGACACCCCATCCGGCGCCGAAAAACTTGCCGGCGCCTTCCTTTTCGACGAGTTTATTTGCCGCCATACCGCCTACCCGGAGAGATGGAAGTTGCCGGAGGTGCCGTAGATCGCCAGCGACATCAGCAGGGTCACCGACACCACTGCCACCAGCGAGGCGCGCACCGCGTTACCGACCGCGATTCCGACACCGACCGGTCCACCGGTCGCGTTGTAGCCGTAATAGGTGTGAATCATCATGACCGCCAAGGCCATGAGGATCGCCTGTACGAACGACCACAGAATGTCACTGGGAATCAGGAATGTTGAGAAGTAGTGGTCGTACACACCGGCCGACTGGCCGTAGATGACGACCGTGGCGAAGCGGCTCGCGACGAACGACGCGATGACCGCGAGCGCGTAGAGCGGAACGATCGCGATCATGCCCGCCAGCACCCGGGTGCCCACCAGGAAGGGCATCGGCCGGATCGCCATGGATTCCAGGGCGTCGATCTCCTCGGCCACCCGCATCGCGCCCAGCTGGGCCGTCGCGCCGGCGCCGATGGTCGCCGCGAGCCCGATGCCCGAGATCACCGGTGCCGCGATGCGCACATTGAGGAATGCGGCGAAGAATCCGGTCAGCGCCTCGACACCGATATTGCCCAGCGAGCTGTAGCCCTGCACCGCGATGGTGCCGCCGGTGAACAGGGTGAGGAAGCCGACGATCACCACCGTGCCGCCGATCACCGCCAAAGCGCCTGTGCCCATGCTGATTTCGGCGATCAGGCGAATGGTTTCGGTGCGGTAGTGCGAGAACGCCTTCGGCACCGAGGCCAGTGACTTCGCGTAGAACTGGGCGTGATGCCCGATTCCGTCCATCGAACTCGAAACCCGCCGCACACGTCGAACAGTACGGGGGAAGCGGGACTGGATTACGAACGCCATCGGATCACCGCACCGTGAACTTGATGCCGACGGCGGTGACCACGACGTTCACCACGAACAGAGCCATGAAGGAGAAAACCACCGTCTGGTTGACCGCGTCACCCACACTCTTGGGACCGCCCTTGACGTTGAGACCGAGATAGCAGGCCATCAGACCGGCGATCAGACCGAACAGCGCGGCCTTGACCTCCGAGATCACCAGCTCCGGCGTATGGGTGAGCAGGGTGAGCCCGTTGACGAAGGCGCCGGGGTTGACTCCCTGCAGAAGAACCGAGAACAAAAAGCCGCCGGCGATGCCGATCGTCGAGACCAGGCCGTTGAGCAGCGCCGCGACGAACATCGATGCGAGTACGCGGGGCACCACCAGGCGATGGATCGGATCGATACCGAGCACCTTCATGGCGTCGATTTCTTCCCGGATCGTGCGCGCACCCAGGTCCGCGCAGATCGCGGTGGCACCGGCGCCTGCGACGATCAGCACCGTCACGATCGGACCGACCTGGGTGACCGTTCCGAATGCGGCGCCCGCTCCCGAGAGATCGGCCGCGCCGATTTCGCGCAGCAGAATGTTCAGCGTAAAGCTCACCAGAACCGTGAACGGGATCGCGACCAGGATGGTCGGGATGATCGACACCCGTGCGACGAACCACGACTGGTCGACGAATTCCCGTCGCTGAAATGGCGGACGTATCAAGGCCCGCGCCACAGCGGCCACGAGTTCGAAGAACCCGCCGACCGCACGCAACGGCACGGCAAGAACCTCGTTCATTCCGCGATTCCTCCTTGCCGACCCGTACGCGCAACACTGCGCAAGCGAGCCTCCACACCTCTTCCGCTCCGAAGATTAGAACACGTTCACATCGAATCGGAAGAGAATTTGACATTTTTGACCTGCTCTTTTCATCCGAGCTTCATCTCGGAAGCTAGAACAGGTTCATACGGTGTACAGAACGCCTTTGTGAGGCACCCCACAACCTTCGACCCCCATGTCTACCAAGTGCGAGACCGCCGATCAACCGGAGTTGGTCGGATGACCTGCACCTGATAATCAGCCGAGATCGTGCAGCGAACTCGCAGAAAACGTACGCCCGGCGGGGCGCTCGGCGAAGTAGGTTCCGAGTGTGTCGGCCAGCGCGTCCGCACTCCATTCCGCGCCGGCGGCATCGAAGCGGGCCTCGACTTCGGGCGCGGCCATCAGCGCGACCATCGGGCCGTATACGACGAACACCTGACCGTTGATCGCATCGGCGCCGGGAGAGGCCAGGTAGGCGACCAGCCGGGCGACGTGATCCGGCGACAGCGGGTCCACATCCCCTTCGGGAGCGGCGGAGAAGACCGATTCCGTCATGGCGGTCCGGGCCCGCGGGCAGATGGCGTTGGCACGCACGCCGTATCGCGACAAACCGCGCGAGGCGGACAGCGTCAGCGCGGTGATTCCGGCTTTCGCGGCCGCGTAATTCGGCTGACCTTCCGGACCCAGCAAACCGGCTTCCGACGATGTGTTGATCAGGCGCCCGTAAATTGGAGCACCGGATTCCTTCGATTTACCGCGCCAGTAGGCGGCGGCATTCCGCGACAACAGGAAATGGCCGCGCAGATGGACCGCGAGGACCGCGTCCCAGTCCTCGTCGGAGAGATTGAAAAGCATGCGGTCACGGACGATTCCCGCATTGTTCACGACGATGTCCACACCGCCGAAGGTCTCGTCCGCGGTGCGAATCAGGGCATCGGCGGTGGCGCGCTCGGCCACACTGCCACCCACGAATTCCGCTTTCGCGCCCAGCGCGCGGATATCGGCGAGGGTGGCGGCCACCGCATCGTTCTCGGCCAGATCGTTGACCACCACCGAGGCGCCGGCCCCGGCCAGCGCCAGCGCTTCGGCCCGACCGAGGCCCGCGCCGGCTCCGGTCACGATCGCTACCTTGCCGGACAGATCCGTCCCCGACTGATTCGACGATTCACTCACGCCGTGACTCTAGAACGTGTTCCAGTTATCGGCAAGCATCCATTTCACTGCAACCGCAGGGCAGCCTTGGGGCATTGCGCGACGGCGGTCTCGACATCGGAGAGCCGGTCCTCGGGCACGTCGGCGGTGAGGATGTGCAGCTGATCCTCATCGTCGAGTTCGAAGACGTCGGGGGCGATTCCGACGCAAATACCGTTGGCCTCGCACTGGTCGAAATCCACACTGACCTTCATTGATAACTCCTTCACCACCAGGTAGTGCCGAGCCTACAAGCCCGGCCGGGCCGCTGCGGCCGAAGCGGCCGGATTCGGTTTCCATACTGGAACATGTTTCAGTAGATATGCAATGATCGACGTCAGGGCAGATCGGCCCCGGCGCTGATCGTCACAGGGGCGATGTCGTCACATCCGCCATCACCATCACCGAGTACGAGGTAACCGCCATGCGGATTGCTTATACCGAGCAACAGGAGCAGCTGCGCGCCGAGCTCCGCGAATATTTCGCCAAGCTGATCACGCCGGAGCGCCGCGAGGCCTTGTCGTCGCAGACCGGTGAGTACGGGCACGGCAACGTCTACCGCGAGGTCGTTCAGCAGATGGGGCACGACGGCTGGCTCACCCTCGGCTGGCCCAAGGAGTACGGCGGCCAGGATCGCTCGACGATGGATCAGCTGATCTTCACCGACGAGGCGGCCGTCGCGGGTGCGCCGGTGCCGTTCCTGACCATCAACTCGGTGGCGCCGACGATCATGCACTACGGCACCGAGGAGCAGAAGAAGTTCTTCCTGCCCAAGATCTCCGCGGGCGAATTGCACTTCTCCATCGGATATTCCGAGCCCGGCGCGGGCACCGATCTGGCGTCGCTGCGCACCACCGCGGTCCGCGACGGTGACGACTGGGTGATCAACGGCCAGAAGATGTGGACCAGCCTCATCCAGTACGCCGACTACATCTGGCTGGCCGCCCGCACCGACCCGACCGCCAAGAAGCACAAGGGCATCAGCATGTTCATCGTGCCGACCTCGGCCGAGGGCTTCTCCTGGACGCCCGTGCACACGATGGCCGGGCCCGACACCAGCGCCACCTACTACCAGGACGTGCGGGTGCCGCATTCGGCGATGGTCGGCCCCGAGAACGGCGGCTGGGCGCTGGTCACCAACCAGCTCAACCACGAGCGGGTGGCGCTGACCTCGGCGGCGCCGCTGGCGCTGGCGGTCGCGCAGACCACCGAGTGGGCGCGCGACACCAAGGATTCCACCGGTGCGCGGGTGATCGACAACGAGTGGGTGCGGCTGAACCTCGCGCGCGTGCACGCCAAGGTCGAATTCCTGAAGCTGCTGAACTGGGAGATCGCCTCGGGCGCAGATGCGGGCGGAGACGCCGCGCCGCGACCGTGGGATGCCTCCACCTGCAAGGTGCTCGGCACCGAATTGGCCACCGAGGCCTACCGACTGCTGATGGAGATCCTCGGCCCGCAGGCCTATCTGCGGCAGGACTCCCCCGGCGCGCAGCTGCGCGGACGGCTCGAGCGGATGCATCGCGCCTGCTTGATCCTGACCTTCGGGGGCGGCACCAACGAGGTGCAGCGCGACATCATCGCGATGACCGCCCTGAAACAGCCCGCTGCCGCCCGCTGAGCCGCAGACCGGTCGGAACATCGGAAACGCCGAAGAACTAGGAACAACGATGGATTTCACACTTACCGAGGGGCAGCAGGATCTCGCGCGGCTGACCGGCGAGGTCTGCACCAAACTGGTCACCGCCGACCGGCTGCGGGAACTGGACAAGGCCGAGGTCCGCTTCGACGAGCAGCTCTGGCGGTCGCTGGCCGAGACCGGAGTGCTCGCGGCGGCGCTGCCGGAATCGGTGGGCGGCAGCGGCCTGGGCGCGCTGGAGCAGACCGCGATTCTTCGGGAGATCGGCAAATCCGCCGCCCCCGTCCCCTATCTGTGGTCGGTCGTGCTCGGCGCCGGCGCCCTGGCCCGCTGGGGCGACGAAGCGCAGCGCGAACTGGCGGCGAAAGCCGGTGCGGGCGAGACGATTCTGACCGTCGCGCTGTCGGAGGAACGCAACTGGGAGCCGGCGAAGCCCACCACGACCGCGACCGAGGACGGCGGCTGGAAGCTGGTCGGCGCCAAGACGGTTGTTCCCTTCGCCGCGCAGGCCGGGCGGATCCTGGTGCCCGCCACGGTCTCCGGCAAGGCAGCGGTATTCCTGGTCGACCCGGCGGACGCGCGCATCACGCCGCAGCAGGTGGTCGACCGCAGCCCGCAGGCCGAGATCGAATTCGATTCCACCCCTGCCGAATTGATCGGCACCGTGGACGACGGCGCGGAAATCCTCGCGTGGCTGCTGAACCACGGCTGGCTCGGCCTGGCCGCGCAGCAGCTGGGCACCTTGGAGCGCGCGGTCGAACTCGTCGCCGAATACGGCCGCGAGCGTGAGCAGTTCAATCGCAAGATCGGCAGCTTCCAGGCGGTCGCGCAGCGGCTGGCCGACGGCTACATCGATCTGCAGGGGCTGCGGCTGGCGGTCACCCAGGCCGCGTGGCGGGTCGACGAGGGGCTGCCGGCGGACGCGGAGATCCACACCGCCAAGTTCTGGGCCGCCGAGGCCGGTCACCGCATCGCCCACACCGCCGTGCACGTGCACGGTGGCGTCGGCATCGACCGCGACCACATCGTGCAGTGCTACTTCACCGCCGCCAAACACAACGAATTCGCGCTCGGCGGCGCCACCGACCACCTGCGTGCGCTGGGCACCCTCCTGGCCGAGGCCCACTAACGCAGGCGCTCGCCCGGGCCGATCCGCCGCTCCACCGGTTCGGCCCGGGCGAGAATCTCTTCGACGGTCTCCTCGACCGTGAGATCCGTTGTGTCCAGCCACAATCCGACGCGTGGCGTCTCCCCGTGCAGGACGGTGTCGAGCTGTTCCACGGTGAAGACCCCGTAGGCATTCTTGTCCCGTCCGGCCTCACGCCGAGCCACCGCGGCCGGACGCGGAGTCAGCACGACCACGTACAGCGGGTCGGTGCGGATCTGCTCGATCATCCACGGCAGCAGTTCACCCAGGACGACATCCTGGACCACCGCCGTGAATCCCGCGGCGGCGTATTCGTCGGCCGTCGCGGCCGCCAGGCGGTGGCGTAACCGCAACTGCCGCACGGCTTCTCCGCTCGGTTCGCCGGACATCTCGGCGCGGCCGCCGACCACGAAGCGGCGGAACACGTCACCGCGCACGTGGGCGGAACGGGGCAGTCGTTCGGCGAGGGCCTGCGCGACCGTCGACTTTCCGGCCGCTTGGATGCCGGTGATGAGATAGACGGCACTCGTCATGGCCGGACGGTATCGCGCAGGACACTCGACCGCGAGCGATTTTCCCGGTCGATGCCGCATCGGTGCAGCTCAGAGCGGGTACGCCGAGGCGTCCGATGAGTTTGCCGCGCCCACCGCGTCTCTACAGACGACACGTACCGATGCCGCGAGAGGACCGAGCATGGCCAGCAAGATGATCTTCATCAATCTCCCCGTCGAGGATCTGGAGCGGTCCATATCGTTCTACGAGGCGCTGGGCTGGAAGGTGAATCCGGATTTCACCGACGAGAACGCCGCGTGCGTGGTGGTCGACGACAACATCTGCGTGATGCTGCTGGTCCGGCAGTACTTCGACACCTTCACCAACCGACCGATCGCCGACACCCGGGCGGCCACCGGTTCCATCTACGCGCTGTCGCTGGGCAGTCGAGCGGAGGTCGAGTCGCTGATCGCGGCCGCGGTCGCCGCCGGGGCCACGGAGGAGGTCAGCGAGGACAAGCGCGCCCAGGAGGAGGCGGTGGGCATGTTCAGCCGCGCCTTCGTCGACCCCGACGGTCACCACTGGGAGGGTTTCTGGATGGATTATCCCGGCAGCAACTGACCGGGTGGTCACGCCGTTTGCGCGTCCAGGAAATTGATGATCTTGGCGTGGAAGCCGGCCGGATCCTCGCCCGGAGCGCCGTGGCCGGCGTCGATCTCGGCGTAGCGGGCATCGGGTATCGCCGCGAGCAGCCGCTGTTGTTGCGCCGCCGGCACCACCCGGTCGTGCGCACTGGCGAGGATCAGCGTCGGCGCGGTGATGCGGCCGAGCAGATCGGTGAGATCCACGGTGCGATCCACCTCGGTCTGGCGGGCGGCACCGCGCGCGATCACCTTCGCCAGCTGCTCGACCAGGGTCGCGTTCTCCTCCGCGCTCGTTCGCTCCCAGTAGCTCGGACCGAACGCCATCAGCGGCAGCATGTGCGCGAAGAGGCTGGTGCCGTAGGCGGCGTCGGCGCGCAGCACCTGGATCCAGTAACGGAATTCGGCATCCATCCGAGCGTCGGTGCGAACCCAGCCCGCATGCATCAGCAGGGAACGAACCCGGTCGGGTGCGGTCGCGGCGACGTGCGCGGCCACCACCGCGCCCAGGGAATGCCCCACCAGATGGAACCGGTCCAGCCCGGCGTGATCGGCGACGGCGCGCACCTCGGCGGCCAGATCGGCGACGGTGAGCGGGCCGCCGTGGTCGACGGTGTCGCCCGAACCGGAATAGTCCAGTGCCACAACGGTATAGCGGTCGGCGATATCGGTGGTCAGCGACGCCCACTGGTCGCGTGCGGCCGCCGTGCCGTGGACCAGCACGACCGCGGGACCCGTTCCGGTCACGTGGTAGGCGACCTCGGCGGTACCCCCGGTGATTGCGGTGGTTGCGAATGTCATCGAATTTCCTTGTGTCGTAGGTGTTTCGGTCATCAGGCCGCGGCCTGCAGAGTGAAGTCGGCGATCGCCGCGCGCAGCGCGGCCGTGAACTCGGCCGCTCGTTCCTGTTGCGGCATATGGCCCGCGCCGTCGATCACGCCGACTCGCGCGCCCGGCGTGAGGGCCGCGCACGTCCGCGCCACCGCCACCGGAATTTCGGCGTCCAGCTCGCCGTGCAGGTAGTGGATCGGCGTACGCAGGTGCGGCAGTCGCGGGCGGGGATCGTAGGTCGCGAAGAGGTGGAACAGTTCGTCGATGTACACACCCGAATCGAGGATCTGTCGTACAGTCCAGTCCACCAGCGCCGGCGAGGTTCCCGGGGCATACCAGTTCGGCACCCACCGCGCGACGAATTCGGCTCGGTGATCCCGCATTTCGCCGATGATCTCGGCCAGCGGCATGCCCTGCCCGGGCCAGTAGGCCGGACCGTCTACCGCGACCACACCGCCGAGCAGATCCGGATGAGCCAGCGCCAGTTCGGTCGCGAAGGTCGCGCCGACCGAGGATCCGACGACGATGGGGCGATGCAACCCGAGCTGCCGGATGAGCTCGACGAGGTCGGCGATCACACCGGTCAGGTTGTTGCCGGCGACGGGCCGGTCCGATCGCCCGCAGCCGCGCCAATCGACGGTGACCACCCGGAACTCGGTGACCAGCGCCGCCTGCTGAGCGCCCCAGACCCGGCCGCTGGTACCCCAGCCGTGCAGGAACAACAGCGGCTGCCCGGTTCCCTGATCCTCGTAGTACAGCTGGATGTCGTCGACGGTGAGATACGGCATGGTCATCACTCCCGGTGCGGTTTCCGATGTGCTGTGACCAGGAAATCGCGTTCGGCCGCGCCGAAAAACGGTCGAACCGCGCTGGCACTGTTCACCGAAACTGATTAATCTCGCGCCGTGGAGCTCCGCCAATTGCAGTACTTCCTGACCGTGGCCGAGGAACTGCACTTCGGACGCGCGGCCGAGCGGCTGCACATCGTGCAGTCGGCCGTGAGCCAGCAGATCACCCGCCTGGAGCGGGAAGTGGGCGTCGCGCTGTTCGAGCGGACCACCCGCACCGTGCGCCTGACCGAGGGCGGGCGGCGGCTGCTTCCGCACGCCGAACAGGTACTCGCCGCGGTGGCGCAGGCCCGTGCCGCCATCGACGACCTGCGCATCGAACGCACCGGCACGATCCGGCTGGGCACCAGCACCGGTCTGGGCACCCGCCTGGAGAGCATTCTCGTCGCCTTCGCCCACCGCGCCGCGCACGCCCACCTCGAACTGGTCAACGCCGAGACCGCAGATCGGATGAAGTGGGTGCGATCGGGTGAACTGGACGCGGCGATCGTGCGCGGTGCGCGCGAGGAACCCGGGCTCGAACTGCTGCCGCTGTGGTCGGACCGCCTCGTGGCCGCGATTCCCGCTCGCCACGACCTCGCGGTATTGCGGGAGATCGATCTCGCGCGTTTCGCGGAGCTGCCACTGCGGCTGGTCGGCCGCACGCGCAATCCCGCCCTCTACGACCTGGTCACCGACTCGTGCCGGCACGCCGGCTTCGCACCGGTCTTCGGACCGGAGTTCACCACCGAACAGGACACGCTGGCCGCGATCGGCTTCGGCGCGCCGAGCTGGACCGTGTACTACGCGGCCCAGGCGGCGCACTTGTCGTTCCCGGGTGTGGTCTGGCGTCCGCTGCGCAACCCGGAGCCGAGGATGCCGAGCTATCTCGCGGTGCGGCCCGATCCGCCGCGCGCCGAGTTGCGGGCACTCATCGAGGCCTGCCACACCGTGCCCGATTGACCGCCTGATCGTCGCACGACGACGACCGAATCTTCTCCGCCCCAGCATCTTTCGTCCGCGCCATCGCACGATCCGCCGTCGCGCCCAGCTCGAGCCGATCGAGCCACCGAGCTATTCGCGTGCCACAGTTGCCCCTCGGTCATCGGCGAACACTTCGCAACGGCAGCGCGGCACGATGCGGGTATTCTCCTGTGGCGCAACCACTTCCGCCTCTCGTATGCTTGAACCCCGAGAGGTGGGGGGACAGGGTGAAACGTTCGCTGATGTTCGTCATGGCGGCCGTCGCGGCGCTCTCGAGCTACGACTACGCACGCTCCCCCGGCCACATCGGCATGGCGGTGGCCGCCGGAGTCGTCATCACGATCTGGCTGACCGCCAAGGCGATCGACTAGTACCTCGAAGGCGCGCAGACGTTTTCGTGCCCGCGCAGGCGGAGTGGCCCCCGACCGGCGGTCGAGGGCCACAGCGTTCGCAGCGCGGTCACACATCGGCCGGCACGCGCTCGCGCCGAGCCGACCGGAATGTCGCCCAGGCGAGCGCCGCCGCCAGCACCGCGATCCCCGCCGCGGCACCGAATGCGGCCGAGAACCCGTCGGTGAGCGCATCGGCGTCATCGATGCGGTCGGCTCCGGCGGCCGAGGCGATCGCGGTGACCACTGCCAGCCCCAGCGCCGATCCGATCTGATAGCCGGTGTTCACCAGTCCGGACGCCAGGCCGCCCTGCTCCGGCCGCGCCGCGGAGATGGCGGTCTGCAGCGACGGGACGAACGCCAGCGACATGCCCAATGCGGCCAGCAGCGATCCCGGCAGCACGTCGATCCAGAAGGTGCCGTCGGCTCGGATGAAGGTCAGCCAGACCAGCCCGGCCCCCAGGACCAGCAGTCCGGTGACGATCATGGCGCGAGCCCCGAAGCGCGCGAACAACTTCGGTGACACCGCGATCATGCCGACCATGATCAGGGCGGTCATCGGCAGCAGCGCAGCGCCCGACGGGAACGCCGAATAGCCGAGAACCTGCTGCAGATACAGGTTCAGGAAGAACCACATCGGCACCCAGGCCGCACCCAGCAGCACCTGAGCCAGGTTGGCCGCACCGAGATTCGGCGCACGGAAGATCGACAGCGGCATCAGCGGTTCGCTGCGACGGGCCTGCAGGCCCAGGAACGCCGCCAACAGGGCGACCGCGAGCGCAAGGACGGCCCAGGTCGATCCGGACCCCCACCCGACCTCGGGAGCGCGGACGACCGCGAAGACGGCCGCACCCAAGCCCAGCGTCGCGGTCAGGGCGCCGAGCACGTCGACCGAACCGCCGGCCGCGGCTGCCCCGCCGGGGACCAGCACCGCGGCCGCGACGACGGCCAGCGCGGCGATCGGAATGTTGATGTAGAAGACCCACGGCCACGAGGCGTACTCGGTGATGAGGCCGCCGAGGAATACGCCGGCGGTACCGCCCGCCGGGGCGGCGGCGCCGTAGAACGCGAATGCGGTGGTCAGCTCCTTGGGATTCGACCCGAACACCATCATCAGCAGCGTCAGCGCCGAGGGGGCGATCAGTGCCGCGCCGGCTCCCTGGACACCCCGGCCGATCAGCTCGAGCGCGGGCGAGCCGGCGAGCCCGGCGACCAGCGAGCCGGCGCCGAGCACCACCCAGCCGGCCTGGAAGATGCGGCGGGCGCCCCAGATATCGGACAGCCGCCCGCCGAGCAGTAGCAATCCGCCGAACACGATGACGTAGGCGTTGAAGACCCAGGACAGGCCCTCCTGCGAAAAGCCCAGAGACTCCTGCATTTTCGGCAGGGCCACCCCGATGATCGAGGTGTCCATGATGACCATGAACTGAGCCAGCGCGATCAGAGCCAATGCGAACCAGCGCCGCGACGGCGGCGCGGATACCCGAGTGGACATAGAAATCCTCACTCCTCGGTTGCGGGCACATCCGCTGCGCCCGTTGAATTTCCGACCCGCTCTGTATACCCCCATGGGGTATAAGTCCGATACGGAACGCCCGTGTGATTCAGGTCATACCCCCAAGGGGTATATTGAAGCGGAAGGTCCGCGGCCACGAAAAGGAAGGGCCCGCCGGTCTTTCGACCGGCGGGCCCTGCACGATCCACGACGGATCAGTCGCGCAACTCCGGCGGCAATCCGAACAGCGGGAACAACCGGTCGGTGTCGAGGAAGAAGTTCAGTCCGCTGATCGCGGAACCGTCGAATTCCAGCACCGTGATCGACCAGGGCGAGAAGACCCCGGGTTCCTCGGTCGGTTTGTACTGACCGAAGGCCGGAAGTCCGTTGGCGCCCTCGAGGGGAACGAGCCGCGAACCCCGGCAGGCCGAGGGTCCCGGCGAGAGCATGAACCGAGCGACGTTCTCCGGACCCGAGACCCACAGCTCGATGGGCGGCATCGACAGCGCCACATCCTCTTTCAGCAGCGAGGTGAGCGCGTCCATGTCGTAGGCCTCGAAGGCGCGCACGAAGCCGTCGACGAGTTTGCGCTGACTGTCGTCGGATTCGTCGTAGCCTCCCGACTCCGAGGGCTGCACCTTCGACATCGTCGCGCGGGCCCGCTGCAGTGCGCTGTTCACCGAGGCCGGCGACATCATCAACATCTCGGCCGTCTCGTTGGCCGAGAACCGCAGCACCTCACGCATGATGAGGATCGCTCGCTGGGTGGCCGGCAGATGCTGACAGGCTGCCACGAACGCCAGCCGCAGCGAATCCTTGGTGCTGGCATGCTCGGCCGGGTCGGCGCCGAAGGCCAGTGCGTTCGGAATCGGCTCGACCCAGACGTAATCGGGCTGCGGCGGCGGCAGCGGACTGTCCGGGCTCGACGGTCCGGACAGGTCCATCGGGCGGGCCCGGCGCTGGGGGCCGTCGAGCATGTCCAGGCAGATGTTCGTGGTGATCTTGTACAGCCACGACCGAAGGCTGGACCGCCCCTCGAACGAGTCGTAGGCCTTCCAGGCCCGAGTGAAAGTCTCCTGAACCGCGTCCTCTGCCTCGAACGAGGAACCCAACATCCGATAGGCGTAAGCACACAGCTCCCGCCGGTAACTCTCGAATTGCTGCAGCACGTCGTCGACCGTGCCGGCGGAAGCTTGTTCGCTCATGCGGATCACTGTGGCACAGGCCACCGACAGAAAACACCCCGGAAGTAGGGGCATCGACACGAACGCCGTGCTCAGCAGGCCGCGGCCATGCAATGGCACTCGACGGACCGGCGGTGCACAGAACTCACCGCGTTTCGGCGACACGAAATCGCCGCGCCCGGCGGTGCGATGCCGGGCGCGGCGATATCGATTGCCAGTTATTTACTTCGGCGAGCTATCTATCTCGACGTGGCTTTCGCGGCGTGGCTATTTCGACGCGGCCTGGGATTCCTCGTCGGCCGGACGCGACCGGGCGTGTTCGTTGGCCCAGCGGTAGTCGGGCTTACCGGCCGGCGAACGCTTGATCTCGTCCACGAACCACAGGCTGCGCGGCAGCTTGTAGGAGGAGATCTCCTTGGTCAGCACCGGACGCAATTCCTCGAGCGTCGGACGGTCGGCGCCGCGACACTGCACGACCGCGGCCACCCGCTGCCCCCAGCGCTCGTCCGGCACACCGATCACCAGCGCGTCGAAGATCTCCGGATGGCACTTGAGCGCGCCCTCGACCTCCTCCGGGTAGATCTTCTCGCCGCCGCTGTTGATGCTGACCGAACCGCGGCCCAGCATCGTGACGGTGCCGTCCTCCTCGACCCGGGCGAAGTCGCCGGGGATCGAGTAGCGAACGCCGTTGAACTCCTTGAACGTCGCGGCGGTCTTCACCGGGTCGTTGTAGTAGCCCAGCGGGATGTTGCCGGTCCGAGCCAGCACGCCCACCTGACCGGAGCCGGGCGCGACGGGGTTGCCCTCCTCGTCGATGACCGCGGTGGAGGCGTCGATCTTGACCCGGGGACCACCGGTATGGGTGGCACCCTTGGCCGCCACCGACAGCCCGCCGAAACCGGTCTCCGAGGAGCCGATGGAATCGGTGATGACCGTATTCGGCAGCAGCTCGATGAACTCGTCCTTCAGCGCCGGGGAGAACAGCGCCGCACTGCTGGCCATCGCCCACAGATTCGCATGCTGGTACGGCTCACCGGTTTCCGGATGGCCTTCCTTGAGCGCGTCCAGCATCGGCCGCGCCATGGCGTCACCGGTGATGAAGATGAGGTTCACGCCGTGGCGGTCGATCGCCTGCCACACGGTGTGGGCGCCGAACTCCGGCAGCATGATCGTCTTGCCACCGTCGAACAGGCCGTGGAAGGTCGCCGACTGCGAACCGCCGTGGATCATCGGCGGGATCGGGTAGCGCACCATCTGGCCGCCGGCGGCGCCGGCCTTGGCCTGCTGCCACTCGTCCTCGATCGCTTCGCCGGTGATGAAGTTGATGCCACCGCCGAGCACCCGCCACCAGTCCTCGTGGCGCCACATGACGCCCTTGGGCATGCCGGTCGTGCCGCCGGTATAGATCATGAAGATGTCGTCGTTGGAGCGGTCACCGAAGTCGCGCTCACCGTGCGAAGCCGCCAGCGCCGCTTCGTATTCCACCGAATCCGCGGGCAGCGACACCTCGGCTTCGGTACCGTCGTTCACGGCGATGACCGTCTTCAACTTCGGCGTGTCCGGTCGCACGGCCGAGACCTTGTCGCTGTAGCGACGTTCGTGAATCAGCGCGACCATATCGGAATTGTCGAAAATGTACTGCAACTCGTTCTCGACGTACCGGAAGTTCACGTTGATCATTACTGCCCGCGCCTTGAAGATCGCGACCATGGCCTCCACGGCCTCGATCGTGTTGCGCGAGTAGATGCCGACCTTGTCACCCGGCTGCACACCCTGTTCTTGCAGGTAGTGCGCCAATCGGTTGGCCCGATCCTCCAGCTCGGCATAGGTCACCGAGCGGACGTCGTCGGCCAGCGCGACACGGTCCGGCACGAGGTCGATGGTGTGTTCGACAAGGTCCGCTATGTTGTAGCTCACAGGACCAAAATAGAACGTGTTCTTACGCCTGACAAGACTTGATTTACACAGTTTACTAATTCGGCCGAATCGGCAGTGGGTTTCGCCGAAACGCGTATTCTGCAACGCCGCCGAGCCCGCCGGTCACAACCGGGCGGGCTCGAGGGCAGTGTCGGCTCCGCCCAACGGGGAGGCCCTGCGTGGTGACGCTTCGCTGCCTCCTACGGGCCTTGACCCCGTTGGGCGCTCGCGACCGAGGACGCCCCACACAGGGCAGGACGGAAAGGGCGTCCGGACTCGATCGGCGAGACTGCGGCTACGCGGGCACGTAACGCTCGCGCAGCTTGCGCTTGTACAACTTGCCGTTCGGATCGCGCGGCAGTTCGGGCAGGTAGTCGATGCTCTTGGGCAGCTTGTACTTCGCCAGGCGAGCCGCGGCGAACTCCATCAGCTCCCGGGTCAGCTCGTCGTCGGCGGCGACTCCTTCCGCCGGCTGCACGACCGCCTTCACCTCCTGACCCCAATCCGGATGCGGGATGCCGAAGACCGCGACATCGGCGACCTTGGGGTGGGTGATCAACTCACCCTCGATCTCGGCCGGATAGATGTTCACACCCCCGGACAGGATCAGGTCCGAACGCCGGTCGTGCAGGAACAGATAGCCGTCGGCATCCATGTGCCCGATGTCGCCGACGGTGAACAGATCGCCCACCCGCGCGTCCTCGGTCTTCGACTTGTCCTTGTGGTACTCGAAGTTGGAGCCGCCCATCTTCATGTACACCTGGCCGACCTCGCCGGGCGCGACCTCGTTGCCCTGCTCGTCGAGCACCTTCACCACCGCGTACGGCCAGGCCTTGCCGACCGAACCCGGCTTGCGCAACCACTCCTCGCCCGAGATCGACGTGCCGCCGCCCTCGGTGGCCGCGTAGTACTCGGTGACGACCGGGCCCCACCACTCCAGCATCCTGCGCTTGGTCTCCTGCGGGCACGGCGCGGCGCCGTGGATCATGCACCGCAGCGAGGAGACGTCGTAGCGCGCCCGCACCTCCTCCGGGAGCGCGAGCAGGCGGTGGAACTGAGTGGGGACCATATGGCTGTGTGTCACCCGATGGGTATCGATCAGCCGCAGCATCTCCTCCGGATCCCACTTGTCCATCAGAACCACCTTGTGCCCCAGCTGGATCGAGATGGAGGCGAAGTTCAGCACGGCGGTGTGATAGAGCGGCGAACCGCAGATGTGCACGTGGTCGTCGAAGGGCTGGATGCCGAAGAGTCCGAAGAAGCCGGTCGCCTGCGGGCCCACCACATCCGGATCGGCGCCGGTCAGCGGGCGGCGAACCCCCTTGGGGCGGCCGGTGGTTCCCGAGGTGTAGAGCATCGGCGCACCGGTGGTCCGGACGTCGGGGCGTCCGGACTCCCCCGCGCCGAGCTCGGCCAGGGGCTGGAAACCGGCGATGTCGCCCACCGAATAGCGCGCGCTCGCAGGCACATTCGCCTCGTCGGCGGCGATCGTCGCGGCTTCGGCGAAACGCTCGTCGGCGATGAACACCTTCGCCTCGCTGTCACCGAGGATGTAGGCGATCTCCGGACCGGTCAGATGCCAGTTCACCGCGACGATGTACAGCCCGGCCTGATAGGCCGCGAAGTACACGCCGAGCGCATCGGTGGTGTTGTGCACCATCGACACCAGCACATCGCCGGGCTGTAACCCCTTGGCCTGCAGGCCTCTTGCGATGCGGTCGGCCTGGTCGGACAACTCCCGGTAGCTGACCTCCCGCCCCGACGGATCGACGACCGCGATCCGATCGGGGTCGGTGGCAGCGATATTCCACAGTCCCAGCTTCTGCGCCGGCTCCATCGAAGTCACTCCTCGAATCTAGAACGTGTTCTACATCTGAACAAGGGGGGCGAGGCGGTCCAGCTGCGCCACGTCCCGAACGGTCACCAGGAGCATTCCGACACCCGCCGCCTCCCAGACCTTCAGCTGGGAGCGCACATGGTCCTCGTCGCCGATGATGGCGGTGTCGAGGATCAGCTGGTCCGGGATCACGGCGGCGGCCTCGCCCTTACGGCCGGAGCGGAACAATCTGGTGATCTCGTCGACCTCGGCGCCGTAACCCATCCGGCGGTAGACCTGGGCGTGGAAGTTCAGCTCCTCGGCGCCCATGCCGCCGATGTAGAGCGCCATCACCGGCTTGATCCGATCGATCTCGGCGCGGGCGTCGTCGGTGATGATCACCTGGCAGCTCGCCGCGATCTCGAAGTCCTCCCGAGAACGCCGGGCACCGGGCCGGGCAAACCCCTCGTCGAGCCATTCGTCGTACATTCCGGCGAGTCGCGGGGTGTAGTAGATCGCCAGCCAGCCGTCGGCGATCTCGGCCGTGAGCGCCACGTTCTTGGGCCCCTCGGCGCCGAGCCAGATCGGCAGATCCGCACGTAGCGGGTGGGTTATCGGCTTGAGCGGTTTACCCAGACCGGTCGAGCCCGGCCCGTCGTAGGGCAACCGGTACTGTGCGCCCTGACTCACCACCGGCGCCTCCCGGGCCAGCACCTGGCGGATGATCCCGACGTACTCGCGGGTGCGCTGCAACGGTTTGGCGAAGGGCTGGCCGTACCAGCCCTCCACCACCTGCGGACCGGAAACACCCAAGCCCAGAATGTGACGGCCCCCGCTGAGATGATCGAGGGTCAGCGCCGCCATCGCGGTCGCGGTGGGCGTGCGGGCGGACAGTTGCACCACCGATGTCCCGAGCCGGACCCGGTGTGTGGACGAGCCCCACCAGGCCAGTGGCGTGAAGGCATCCGAACCCCAGGACTCGGCGGCGAAGACCGCGTCGAAACCGACCTCCTCGGCAGCCACCACCAACTCCCCGGCGTTGGGCGGCGGTCCCGCACCCCAATATCCGAGCTGCAATCCGAAGCGCATCGTCGACTCCTTCCACCGAGCCCGTTGCCGGACACCTTTCCAGGTAGCCCTTGCCACCAGAATAAGAACCTGTTCTACTCGATATCGTGACCAATGGGAACACCATGACCGGCGTAATCGCGAAAGGCAGCGGTCCGGAAGCGGAACCCGCACCCGAGGTACTCAGCGCCGAACTACGGATGAAGTTCGATTACACCCGATCGGTCGGGCCGACCATCGGCCGGTTCCTGACCGGGCTGCGCGAGGGCCGGATCGTCGGCGTCCGCGGCAGCGACGGCCGGGTGATCGTGCCGCCGGCGGAATTCGATCCGGTGACCGCGGAGCGGGTGACCGACTTCGTCGACGTCTCCGATGTCGGCACGGTGCAGAGCTGGAGCTGGGTCGCCGATCCGCTGCCGGGGCAGCCGTTCGACCGCCCCTTCGCCTGGGCACTGGTGAAATTCGACGGCGCCGATACCGCGATGCTGCACGCCCTCGACGTGTCCTCCCCCGAGGAGGTTCGCAGCGGGATGCGCGTGCGGGTGCGCTGGGCCGACGAGCGCAGCGGCAGCATCCACGACATCGCCTGCGTGGAACCGGGCGAGACCTCTTCGGCCCCAGCCACTTCCACCTCGGTGGATACCGATGCGGCCGAGCCGGTCACGGGCATCATCACCCCCATCGACCTGCGCTACAAGCACACCGCCTCGCCCACCGAGACGCGGTATCTGAAGGCGCTGGCCGAGGGTCGCCTGATCGGCGGTCGCGCCGATGCCGAGAGCAAGGTGTACTTCCCGCCCCGCGGCGCCGATCCGATCGACGGCCGCCCGACCGACGAGATGGTCGACCTGCCCGATACCGGCACCATCACCACGTTCTGCATCGTGAACGTGCCGTTCATGGGTCAGAAGATCAAGCCGCCGTACGTCACCGCGTACGTACTGCTCGACGGCGCCGATATTCCGGTGCTGCACCGGGTGCTGGGCTGTGATCCCAGCGAAGTCCGCATGGGTATGCGCGTGAAGGCGGTGTGGAAGCCGCGCGAGGAGTGGGGTTACACGCTGGAGAACGTGGACCACTTCGAGCCCAACGGCGAGCCGGACGCGGACTACGACAGCTACCGGCACCACCTCTAGGAGCGAAACACCTTGAGCGACAACGCAACAGATATCGCGGTGGTGGGCTTCGCCCACGCCCCGCATGTCCGTGAAACCTACGGCACCACCAACGGTGTCGAAATGCTGGTCCCGTGCTTCCGGCAGCTCTACGACAAGCTCGGCATCGGGGTGTCCGATATCGACTTCTGGTGCTCGGGTTCCTCCGATTACCTTGCCGGACGGGCCTTCTCGTTCATCTCCGCGATCGATGCGATCGGCGCCGTGCCGCCGATCAACGAATCGCACGTCGAAATGGACGCCGCCTGGGCGCTGTACGAGGCGTGGGTGAAGCTGCGCTCCGGACAGGCCGAAACCGCCCTGGTCTACGGCTTCGGCAAGCCTTCGGCCGGCACGCTGCGGCAGGTGCTGACGATGCAGATGGATCCGTACCTGGTCGCCCCGCTGTGGCCGGATGCGGTTTCGGTGGCCGGACTGCAGGCCCGGGCCGGACTCGACGCCGGGAACTGGACCGAACGCGATATGGCCGCGGTCTCGGCCGCCGACGACGCCGAGATCGAGAAGCGCCTCGCCGCACCGTATGTCGCGAATCCGCTGCGCGAGCACGACATCGCACCGATCACCGACGGCGCCGCCGCGATCGTGCTGGCCCGCGGCGACAAGGCCCGCGAGCTGTGCGAGCGGCCGGCGTGGCTGACCGGCATGGCGCATCGCATCGACACCCCGATGATCGGCGCCCGCGATCTGACCACCTCCCCCTCCACCGCGGCCGCGGCCAAGGCGGTGCTCGGCGGGGATGCGAGCGGATTCGATGTCGCCGAACTGCATGCGACCTACAGCCACGAACAGCTGATCCTGAAGCAGGCCATCGGGCTGAGCGAGTCCACCCGCATCAACCCCTCGGGTGGTGCGCTGGCGGGCAACCCGATGTTCGCCGCAGGTCTGGAACGAATCGGCTACGCGGCCAACGAAATCATGAACGGCACCGCCGAGCGAGCCCTCGCACACGCCACCAGTGGTCCGGCGTTGCAGCAGAACTTGGTGGCGATCCTGGAGGCAGGACGATGACGCAGCAAGCCGCCGTACTCGGCACGGGACAAACCCATCACGTGACGAAACGGACCGATGTCTCGATGGCCGGTATGTGCCGCGAGGCAATCGATCGCGCACTCGAAGATGCCGATCTGACGATGGCCGATATCGACGCGGTGATCGTCGGTAAGGCGCCGGATCTGTTCGAGGGCTCGATGATGCCCGAGCTGTTCATGGCGGATGCCTTGGGCGCCACCGGAAAACCGCTGCTGCGCGTGCACACGGCGGGTTCGGTCGGCGGTTCGACCGGCGTCGTGGCCGCCAACCACGTGCAGGCCGGTGTGTACCGCCGGGTGCTGGCGATCTGCTGGGAGAAGCAGTCCGAATCCAATGCCATGTGGGCGCTGTCGAATCCGGTGCCGTTCACGATGCCGGTCGGCGCCGGTGCGGGCGGATACTTCGCACCGCACGTGCGCGCGTACATCCGCCGGGCCAACGCTCCCCTGCACATCGGCGCGATGGTCGCGGTGAAGGATCGCCGCAACGGCGCGAAGAATCCGTTCGCACACCTGCGCCAGCCCGATATCACCATGGAATCGGTACTCGCGTCCCAAATGCTTTGGGATCCGGTGCGTTTCGACGAGACGTGCCCGTCCTCCGACGGCGCGTGCGCGATCGTGATCGGCGACGAGGAGTCGGCGAAGGCTGCCGAGGCGTCGGGTAAGAAGGTCGCGTGGGTGCACGGCACGGCCATGCGCACCGAACCGCTGGCCTACTCCGGCCGCGACCAGGTCAATCCGCAGGCCGGACGCGACGCCGCGGCCGCACTGTGGAAGCAGGCCGGGATCACCAATCCGCTCGAGGAGATCGACGCGGCCGAGATCTACGTCCCGTTCTCCTGGTTCGAGCCGATGTGGCTGGAGAACCTGGGCTTCACCCCCGAGGGCGAGGGCTGGAAGCTGGTCGACGCGCGCGAGACCGAGATCGGCGGGAAGCTGCCGGTCAACCCCTCGGGCGGCGTGTTGAGTTCCAATCCGATCGGCGCGTCCGGCATGATCCGCTTCGCCGAGGCGGCCAAGCAGGTAATGGGCCGGGCCGGCGATTACCAAGTCGAGGGTGCTCGAAAAGCCCTCGGCCACGCCTATGGTGGCGGATCACAGTACTTCTCGATGTGGGTAGTGGGCTCGGAACCACGGTGACGCGCAATTCCGCCGGCATTTCCGGGTGACCGGATTGCCGGCGGAAAGCACATTTGCAATTCCATCAGCAAATTCGCCGATACCGCCGAGCCGGGAGTTCGACATGACCGCTACCACCACCACCGAACATCCGGCACGCCTCGCCGGACGGGCCTCACAGGCCGCGGTCCGCGCCCGGGACAAGGACGCGTGGCTGGCACTGTTCGCCACCGACGGCATCGTGGAGGATCCGATCGGCCCCTCGGTCTTCGACCCCGAGGGCGTGGGCCACCGCGGCCACGAGGCCATCGCGGCGTTCTGGGACAAGGCCATCGCCCCCACCGAATCCATCGACTTCCTCTTCGGGGACTCCTTCGCCTGCGGCAGCGAGGTGGCCTTCACCGGGCTGATCCGCACCCAGCTGGGCGGACACGTCATCGACGCCGAGGGCGTCTTCACCTACAAGGTCGACGACGCCGGGAAGATCGTGGCACTGCGTGCGTTCTGGGAAACCGATCGCGCGATGGGGACCATGCGCAAGCAGTGAGGCAGTGCGGCACGAAACGTGGGCCGCACGAACAACAGGGCGGGCACCCATCGGGTGCCCGCCCTGTCCGTGTTTCAGGGTGCGAATCAGGCCTTGGTCTTGTAGTCGACCTGGAATTCCTTGATGCCGTTGAGCCAGCCCGAGGTCAGGCGCTTGGGGTCGCCGAGCTTGGTGATATCGGGCAGATGGTCGGCGATGGCATTGAAGATCAGGTCGATCTCCAGGCGGGCCAGGTTGGCGCCGATGCAGAAGTGAGCGCCGGTACCACCGAAGGACAGGTGCGGATTCGGATCGCGAGTGATGTCGAAGGTGTACGGATTCTCGAACACCTCCTCGTCGAAATTGGCCGAGCGGTACATCAGCAGGACACGCTGGCCCTTCTTGATCTGCACCCCGGACAGTTCGGTGTCGACCAGCGCGGTCCGCTGGAACGAGCTCACCGGCGTGGCCCAGCGGATGATCTCGTCGGCGGCGGTGGCCGGCCGCTCGCGCTTGTAGAGCTCCCACTGCTCCGGGTTCTCCAGGAACGCGATCATGCCGTGGGTGATGGCGTTGCGGGTGGTCTCGTTTCCGGCGACCGCCAGCAGGATGACGAAGAAGCCGAACTCCTCGGAGGTCAGCGCCTCACCGTCGATATCGGCGTTGACCAGAGCGGTGACGATGTCGTTGGCCGGTTCCGCCTTGCGGGCCTCCGCCATCTGCCAGGCGTAGCCGAGGATCTCCATCGACGAGGCGGCCGGGTCGGCATCGGTGTCCGGATCGTCGTAGCCGGTCATCTCGTTGGACCACTGGAAGACCTTCATCCGGTCTTCCTGGGGGACGCCGATCAGTTCGGCGATCGCCTGCAGCGGCAGCTCACAGGCCACCTGGGTGACGAAGTCGCCGGCGCCGCTGGCCGCGGCCGCGTCGACGATCGATTTGGCGCGAGCGGACAGCTCCGCGCGCAGCCCGTTGATCGCGCGCGGGGTGAAGCCCTTGGAAATCAGCTTGCGCAGTTTGGTGTGTTCGGGCGCATCCTTGTTGATCAGGATGTGGCGCTGCAGCTCGATGGCCTCGCGCGGGATGTCGTCGTTGAAGCGGGGAATCGCGGTGTTCTCGTAGGTGGAGAAATCGTCGCGCCGCGAGACCTCCTTGACATCGGCGTGCTTGGACACGACCCAGAAGCCGTCGTCGTGGAACCCTCCGACCTCCGGAGACTGCGGGTTCCACCAGATCGGCGCGGCCCGGCGCAGCTCCGCGAACTCTTCGACGGGAATGCCGCGGGCCCACATATCGGGATCTGTGGCGTCGAACCCCTCGGGGAGGTTCGGAGCTACATGGGTGTCAACCACCAGTTGTCTCCTTCGACTAACTGAAACACGTTCTACCTTCATTGCAGCATAGGTGGTATCAGTAGTAAAGAAGCCATAGTCCGCCCTCAGTACATCCACAGAACTTGTTCCAGTTTCTGTGCTGATACGGATCCTGTTCGAAAGGTTGAAGTTATGGGCACCCCCGTCATCGTCGAGGCCGCGCGCACCCCGATCGGCAAACGCAACGGCTGGCTGGCCGGCCTGCACGCCGCCGAGCTGCTCGGCGCCGCGCAGCGCGGCGTCCTCGAGCGCGCACAGCTCGATCCGGCATTGGTCGAACAGGTCATCGGCGGCTGCGTCATGCAGGTCGGCGAGCAGGGCAATAACGTCACCCGCACCGCATGGCTGCACGCCGGACTCCCCTGGCAGGTGGGCGCGACCACTGTCGACTGCCAGTGCGGGTCCGCCCAGCAGGCCAACCACCTGATCGCCGGGCAGATCGCCCAGGGCGCGATCGACATCGGCGTCGCCTGTGGCGTCGAATCCATGAGCCACGTCCCGCTGGGCGCGAACGTGGGCGAGAACGCCGGGCCCCGCCGCCCGGCGAGCTGGGACATCGATATGCCCAACCAATTCGAGGCGGCCGAGCGAATCGCCAAGCGGCGCGGCATCACCCGCGACGATATCGACGAATTCGGCGTGCGCTCACAGCGTTTGGCCGCGCAGGCCTGGGCGGAGGGGCGCTTCGATCGCGAGGTGCTGACCATCGCCGGCGCGCCGCAGGTCGACAAGGAGGGCACCCTCACCGGCGAGACGCTCGACGTCAACCGCGACCAGGGACTGCGCGAGACCACCCGGGAGAGCCTGGCGAAGCTGAAGCCGGTGCTGGAGGGCGGAATTCACACCGCCGGTACCTCGTCGCAGATCTCCGACGGTGCCGCCGCGGTGCTGCTCATGGACGAACAGGCCGCCGCGCGTGCGGGACTGAAGCCGCGGGCGCGCATCGTCACCCAGTGCCTCGTCGGCGCCGAGCCGGAGTTCCACCTGGACGGCCCGGTACAGGCGACGACGCGGCTGCTGGAGAAGTCGGGCATGAGCATCGCCGATATCGACCTCTTCGAAATCAACGAGGCCTTCGCCGCGGTCCCGCTGTCGTGGGCGTCGGTGCACAAGCCGGATATGGACCGGGTCAACGTCAACGGCGGCGCGATCGCGATCGGACATCCGGTCGGCAGCACCGGCTCGCGGTTGATCACCACCGCCCTGCACGAGCTGGAACGCTCCGACAAGTCGATCGCAATGGTCCTCATGTGCGCCGGTGGCGCACTTGCGACCGGAACAATCATCGAGCGGTTGTAATACCGAACAGATTTCATCCGTAGTTGAACGTTCATCCTCACAGGTCCGAGACGTGTCGTACGCCACACAAACTGCGATACAGACAAAAGGATGAGATGTCAGCTATCTTCCGGTTATCAATGGCCCGTTGAACGAGACTCGTTCGACGGGCCAGAACCGGAGCGTACTGCCCCTCGACCAGTGAGGGTGCGGTGCCCCGCAAACGCGCCGACGCTGAACAGTTCCCGGACGGCCGACCTGGAAGCTTCAAGGAAATCCTGAATCAGGCGTAGGTTTTCAGTTACTCAGCCGCTAATATCAATGATACGTATCCGAGATAACGACTGTTAGTACAGCGAAGGGAATTGGGCGGCTCACAATGGCTGATTTCGCGGCGCGGCTGAACAAGCTGTTCGAAACCGTGCATCCCCCGGGGCGTAAGCCGCACACCAATGCCGAGGTGGCGGCAGCGCTCACCGCCTCCGGGCATCCGATCTCGAAACCGTATCTCTCGCAGTTGCGGTCGGGTCAGCGGACGAACCCCTCAGATGAGACGGTTGCCGCACTGGCAAAGTTCTTCAAGGTCAAACCGGACTACTTCTTCAACGACATCTACGCCGCCAAGATCGACCATGATCTGGAGTTGCTGTCCCAGCTGCAGGGCTATGGACTGCGTCGGCTGTCGAGCAGGGCGTTCGATCTCTCCGAAGAGTCGCAGAACCTCCTGACCTCGATGGCCGAAAAGCTTCGGGCGAGTGAAGGTCTGCCCGAGGTTCCACCGGACGGCACGGAATAGCAAGTCGGACAAGGCAACACAGTGCGGCACTCGGAACCGCACTGTGTTGTCTTGTGACCTGAGACCGAAGCGGTGACGCTTCGGTCTGCGCTGTGCGATTCACGCTGCGCTGCGCAATACGGCCCTGCGCTGTGCGATCGGACCGCCCGCCCAATCGGTCGCCGCGCCGACAGCACCGTACGCGCCCGGTATCGGCGCCGGCATTACCCCTTCGCGCCGGATAAGACTCAATCTGCCTGCGCGACCGCAGATTTCCGTTCTGTTGCGGCGTGCTCGAAGGCGCGGGCGATCGCCTGCACCCAGCCGCGCGGGCTCAATCCCTCCGGCGGTGCGATCCAGCGGGCGTCGACGATCTCGTCACCGAGCGGATACCGTCTGCTCGTGCGCAACCACCTCGGGAAAACGTTTGATCATGGTCCGGTGCAGGGCTCGTATCTGTCGCAGCAGCAGCCGCGCCCGCATCCACCGCTCGATCACGATCCATACCGCGCCGCCCGCGATCAGCAGACTCGCGAGCTGCCAGCCCGGCCAGAACCACCCCGGCTCGCCGGGAGGTACCGGTTGTGCACCGACCGTCAGCCGCCGGATCGACAGTGCGGCAAGCACTCCCGTGGTCATGGCGCCCGCGGTGTAGAGCGCGATACCACGCCCCAACGCCGTCCAGTCCAGATTGCGCAGACCCGTCACCGCGATGAAGACACATCCGAGCAGCGTCATGGCCCAGCCGAACAGGATCGACCAACCGATGGTGGCGGCGATGAGGAGCGCGCCGAAACCGTATACCGCCCAAGCGATTTGACGCAGATTTCGACGCGAGACCACCGGCCAGGCGGCAGCCGCCACCACCGAGGTGGCCACCGCGAACAACAACCAGGTCGCCACCACCAGCCGGTCGGCCAGAGCCTGACCGTTGATTCCTTGCGGCCGTGAGTGGTCCACCGCGACCGCGGTTTCCGGAACGCCGAGTGTGGCCGCGGCGCCCACCGCCGCGACCGCGATCACGATCGCCATCCGGGCCGTGGTCGGGGGCTTCACCAGGACGCGGCCGATACGGGCACTGGCCGCCATCCACACCAACAGGGCCGTCAACGAGAACATCATTACCAACCCTTCCCTTTCGTCGGATGACCGGCATGCACCGTCATCCGAGCCTTCTGCGGATGACCGAGCAGTCCTACATGTTTACGCAAGCTGCCGCCTCCGGGCCTCTCGGTCATCCGAGTGCCTCGTCGAATCGGAGCACCGAGACGCCGGAACCACGGTTGTCGAATACGCGTAGGCGGGTCGTCAACATGCCGGCGAAGGTCTCGGCCTCCCACTCGTACTGCTGGTTTCGACCGTCGTCGACGATCTGCTGATGCGCACGCTGGGACAACATGTAGGCGATCAGATCGTCGCCGGCCTCGAGCATGACCTCGGCGGCCGGTTCACCCGGGTGGTCGAAGACCACATGTCCCAGTTCGTGCGCGAGGGTGTGGTCGCGGCTGGGCAGGGCCGTGGCCAGCACGATCACGTCCTTGTCCGGATAGCTGCGGCGCTGACCGCAGACACCCGGCCCCAGCCGGGCATCGGCGATTTCGATCAGGCGGCCGCGTTCGGCGGAGATCGCGAGGACCACCTCCTCCAACGTGGTGGCGTCGAAATCGGCGGCGACCGCGCACACCGCGACATTGCCGGCGACCGCCGGAATCTCGACCTCCGGCGGTCTGCCAATGGTCACGATCTGGTCCCCGGCGGGATTCGGCTGGGCCGGCGCGGGCGCCGGAGCCGCGGCCGACGCCGACGGGGCGGGGGTCGGTGCGATCGGGACCGCGGCCGGCGCGGGTGGGGCGGCGACGTCGACCGGAGGCAGGGGACCGGCGGGGACCCGCGGCATCGTCGGGAGCACCGGCGTCGGTCGCGCGGGAACCCCGCGCCGCCGAACCCGGTGCGGCAGTACGAGAATCAGCAGCGGCGACCTCGCGGCAGCGGCCCTGATCGCGGCCGGTCCGGTGACCGGGGGCCCGGGGTCGATCACAATAGCCGATTCGGAAGCCGTTGCGGCGGGGCTCGTTCCGGTCAGCAAGGCCAGGAGGGAACCAGGGGCCGCCGGTCCGGGCAACCCTGCGGGAGCCGGCGCCGAAGAGGTCGTAGCGCCTCCCGGGGCGTCAAGATTGCCATGGTTCTGGTTATCGTCTGCCGGAGTAGGCCCCCCCGCACCCGGTGCGGACGCGCCCGGCTGCTGCCGTGCTTCGGCACCGGGACCAGTCGGCCGGGAATCTGCGGAGCCCTGCTCCGTTGCGGCGTTCGGCTGAGATGCGGGCGGATGGGATGGTTGGGCGTGACCCGGATTCGGCTGACCCGGATTCGGCTGACCCGGATTCGGCTGACCCGGATTCGGCTGACCTGGATGGGGCTGACCCGGATTCGGCCGAGCCGGATTGTTGTGAGCTGGGTGAGCGGCGGCTACCTGGGGGCCGAGAACCGCACAACTACAGATCATTCCGGCGACCGCAACAACGCGCGCTACCCGCCCCATGGTCATGCGCTCGCCTTCCCTCGAGTTCTCAGCGCAGATCTCTACCCGGTCGCCACAACCCATCGCCGGGACCTCGCGATGCGGCACATCCTAACTTCAGACAGTTCGCTCGCGCAGCGAGATCGGTTGAGCCCGAATGCTCGTCGCGCCGCGGCGCGCGGAATCATCGACCCGTGCGGATCATGGCGATGGGAAGGAGGCACCGTTGCGCGATCCGGCGGGCGTGTGTCGTTGCCGAGCGGGTTGCCGCGATCAGGCTCCGTACACCGGCTCGGGACGCTACGCGACTGCGGGTTTCGGCCCTGACGGTTTCGGCCCCGAAGGTTTCGGCTCGGACACGGTGCGCTCGAAGGCGCGGGCGATCGCCTGCACCCAGCCGCGCGGGCTCAATCCCTCCGGCGGTGCGATCCAGCGGGCGTCGACGATCTCGTCACCGAGCGGATGCGCTTGATCATGGTGTGATGCAGGGTCCGAATCTGGCGCAGCAGCAGGCGCGCCCGCACCCAGAGCTCGATCACGATCCACACCGCACCGACCGCGATCAGCAGACTCGCGAGCTGCCAGGCCGGCCAGAACCAGCCCGGATCGCCGGGGCGCGCGGGTTGTTCACCGATCGCCAGTCGCCGAATCGACAGCGCGGCAAGGACTCCCGCGACCACCGTGCCGGCGGTGTAGAGCGCGATACCGCGCCCCAGCGCCGTCCAGTCCAGATTGCGCAGGCCGGTCACGGCGACGAAGACGCAGCCGAGCAAGGTCATGACCCAGCCGAACAGAATCGACCACCCGATGGTGGCGGCGATGACGAGCGCGCCGAAACCGTAGACCAGCCAGGCGATTTGACGAAGATTCCGGCGCGAGACCACCGGCCAGGCGGCGGCCGCGACCACCGACGTCGCCACCGCGAACAGCAGCCAGGTCGCCGCCACCAGCCGGTCGGCCAGGGCCTGGCCGTTGATCCCGTGCGGCAGTGCGTGATCCACCGCGACCGCGATCTCCGGGATGCCGAGGGTGGCCGCGGTGGCCACCGCCGCGACCGCGATCACGATCGCCACCCGGGCGGTGGTCGCGGGCTTCACCAGGACACGGCCGATGCGGGCGCCGGCCGCCATCCACACCAACAGCGCAGTCAACCAGAACGTCATGTGTCTACCCCGTGCCTGTCGTCGGATGTCCGAGGCGCCCCTCGGTCATCCGAGAGCCTCGTCGAATCGGAGCACCGAGACACCGGCGCCGCGGTTGTTGAAGACGCGCAGGCGGGTCATCAGCATGCCGGCGAAGGTTTCGGCCTCCCACTCGTACTGTTCGTCCTGCCCGTCGTCGACGATCCGCTGATGCGCGCGCTGGGACAGCATGTAGGCGATCAGATCGTCGCCGGCCTCGAGCGTCACCTCGGCGGTCGGTTCACCCGGGTGGTCGAAGACCACATGTCCCAGTTCGTGCGCGAGGGTGTGGTCGCGGCTGGGCAGGGCGGCGGCCAGCACGATCACGTCCTTGTCCGGATAGCTGCGGCGCTGACCGCAGACACCCGGTCCGAGCTGGGCGTCGGCGATTTCGATCAGGCGGCCGCGTTCGGCGGAGATCGCGAGGACCACCTCCTCCAACGTGGTGGCGTCGAAATCGGCGGCGACCGCGCACACCGCGGGCCAGCGTCTTGACCTCGGGCAGGCCGCTACTGGCCGCGGTAGGACGCACGGCTGGATTCGACTGGGCCAGTGCGGGCGCCGGGGCCGCCGGGGCAGGAGCCGGTGGTGCGGGTGGCGCCGCAGGCGGGACCGCGGCGGGCGCCGGGAGTGCGGCGACGACAGGCGCACCCGGCACCGCGGGGACGGCGGGAACCGGCGGCACCGGCGGGATGGCGAGCGGAGGCGCTGCCGGTACCGGCGGGGGCGGAACCGGCTGCAGCAGAAGCAGAAGGAGCAACGGCGACATCGCGGCGGCCGACCCCACGGCAGCCGATCCCGTGATCGCGGAGCCGGTGCCGAGCAGCGTTGCCAGCGCGGAACCCGTTGCGGCGGAACCTGTCCCGGCGAGGCCCGCGAGCGCGGATCCGGTGGCGGCGGAGCCCGTGCCGAGCAGCCCGGCCAGCAGCGCACCGGTTCCGGCGGCGGCCGATCCGGTGGTCGCGAGCGCGGAACCGGTAGCCGCCGAACCCGTTGCGGCAGCGGCCGATCCGGTACCGGCGGCCGCGGAGCCGGTTCCGGCCAGGGCGGATCCCGTGGCCGCGCCCACCGAACCCGTTGCGGCGGAACCGGTTCCGCCCAACGCCGAGCCGGTCAGCGCGGAGCCGGACGCGGCCGAACCCGCGGCCGCCGATCCGACCGCGGCCGAGCCGGTGCCCAGGATGCTCGCCAGACCCGCGAAGCCTTCACCGGCAACCGGAGTCGGCGTGATGGGCGGCGGCGGTGCGGAAACCTGCGACGGCGCCGGCGTCGACGACGTGGTCGAGCGTCCGGGGATGGTCAGATGGCCGTCGTATTGGCCGTCGTCGGAAGGAGTGGGCCCCGCCGAACCGGACGGCCCCTGCTGTGCCACCACGCCGGGCCCGGCCGCGGGCTGCGACACCGGGGTGACCCGGCCCGCCGGATCATCGGGCGATGACGCTGTGACACTCGGCCGAGCTGCGGAATCTCGAAGGGGCGTCGCGGCATCGGGCTGCGCGGCGCTCGGATTGCCGGAGGGGGAGCTGTGCGGGGCTGTCGGCGAGGGGTGCGGGGCGGTAGCAGGGGTGGCTGGTTGAGCGTTGGCCACCAGGGGGCCGAGGACCCCGCAACTGCCGATCAATCCGGCTACCGCAACAACGCGCGCGATGCGACCCATGGTCATGCGCTTGCCTTCCCTCAACTTCTCAGCGCAGATTTCTCCCCCGGTCGCTACAAACCTCCGGGACCGAACGAATGCGGGCCCATCTTAACTGCCGACAGTTTGCTCGCGCAGCGAGATCATGTGAGGCCGATCACCCGTCGCGTCGCGGAAACCGGAATCGGCCGCCGCGGTGACCCCGCCCACTCACCATCGGCGAACCGAAGAGGCGACGTAATAGGCACGGGCACAAGGGAATTCACAGACCGGCGCCGGGCGGATCGCGGCCGCGGAAAGGAGGCGGCGGGACGCGATCTCACCGGCGCGGATCGTTGCTGTGAGGATTGCGGTGCTCAGGCTCCGTAGACCGGCTCGGGATCGGTTGCCTTGGCGATCAACTCGCGCACCACCGGTCCCAATTCGGACGGCTGCCACCGTGCACCGCGGTCCTCGGCGACACCGTGGCGCCAGCCGTCGGCCAATGCCACCTTGCCGCCCTCGACCTCGAACATGCGCCCGGTGACACCGGTCGAATCCGGGCTGCCCAGCCAGACCACCAGGGGCGAGACGTTTTCCGGCGCCATCGCGTCGAAGCCGTCGTCCGGGCGGGCCATCATATCGGCGAAGACGGTTTCGGTCATGCGGGTGCGCGCGGACGGCGCGATGGCGTTGACGGTGACCCCGTAGCGCCCGAATTCCGCTGCGGCAGTGATGGTCAGCGCCGCGATACCGGCCTTCGCCGCCGCGTAGTTGCCCTGTCCGACGCTGCCCTGCAGACCGGCACCCGAGCTCGTGTTGATGATGCGGGCGTCGCGGGCCCGACCGGCCTTGGATTCCGCGCGCCAGTACTCGATGGCATGACGCATGGTCGCGAAGTGGCCCTTGAGATGGACGCGGATCACGGCATCCCACTCGTCCTCGGCCAGATTGACCAGCATCCGGTCGCGCACGATACCGGCGTTGTTCACCACCACATCGAGGCCGCCGAAGGTTTCCACAGCCTGGCCGATCAGCCGCTTCGCACCGGCCCAGTCCGCCACGTCGTCACCGTTGACGACGGCCCGGCCACCGGCCTGCACGATCTCCTCGACCACCTGCGCGGCGGGCGAATCGGCGCTGGGGGCGCCGTCCAGTTCCGCGCCCAGGTCGTTGACCACCACGTTGGCGCCCGCCGCGGCGAAGGCCAACGCGTGGGCCCGGCCGATTCCGCGGCCGGCGCCGGTGACGATCACGGTGCGTCCTGCACAGATCCGCTCGGAGTTGTCGGTCATATCTGCTGCTCTCATTTCCTCGGTGCGGTAAGGGTTTTCGTCGTGAAGCGGGGGCCCGGTCGCCAGGTGGCGGCTGTTATCGCGCGGCCGGTTGCGCGTCGTTGACGGTCGCCGCGTCCAGGAAGGCGGGACGTTCCCCACCCCCGTGCACGATGAGCGATCCGCCGTTGACGTAGCCGGCCAGCGGGGAGGACAGGAAGACCGCGACGCGGCCGATGTCCTCAGGTGTCGCCAGCCGCCCCAGCGGCACGGTCGCCTCCACGGCCGCGATCCCGGCATCGTCGCCGTAGTGCAGATGGCTGGATTCGGTGCCGACCATCCCGACGATCACCGAATTGACCCGCACCTTCGGCGCCCACTCGATCGCCAGCGAGGACACCAGACTGTCCAGACCGGCCTTGGCCGCGCCGTAGGCGGCGGTCCCGGGCGAGGGACGATGGCCGCTGACGCTCGAGATCATCACGATCGAGCCGCCCTGGGGCTGCTGCTGCATCACGGCATTGGCCGCCTGCGAAACCAGCAGGGGGGCAAGCAGATTGAGCTCCACGATCTTGGCATGGAAATTGCGGGAAGCGGTGGCGGCGGGGGCGAACGGCGCCCCACCGGCATTGTTCACGACATGGTCGATCCGGCCGTGGCGCTGCACGATCGTCTCGATCAGCCCGGTCACCGCCTCGCCGTCGCGCACATCGCACGGCAGGAATTCGGCGGTACGGCCGGAGCTCTCGATCGCCGCCTCACCGGGGCGGCGGGCGCACACCACGACCGTCGCGCCGGCGTCCAGATATACCCGGCTGATGCCGGCGCCTACGCCCCTGACCCCGCCCGTCACGAGAACTACCGATCCGGACAGGTCCACTTCGATTGCCACCGTGCTAACCTACCAAGCACTTGCTTGTTTTGCCAACGAATGGACATGCGATGGGGATCAACCGTCACACCGAGACCTCGGGTATCGAGGTCGTCACGATCGACTATCCGCCGGTCAACGCACTGCCCACCGCGGGCTGGTTCGGCGTGGCCGATGCGATTCGCGAGGCCGGGCGCGACCCGGAGACCAAGGTCGTCGTGCTCCGCGCCGAGGGCCGCGGCTTCAACGCCGGGGTCGACATCAAGGAGATCCAGCGCAACCCGGGCCATCAGACGCTCATCGACGCCAACCACGGCTGCTACGACGCCTTCGGCGCGGTCTACGAGTGCCCGGTGCCGGTGATCGCCGCGGTGAACGGCTTCTGCCTCGGCGGCGGCATCGGCCTGGTGGGCAATGCCGATGTCATCGTCGCCTCCGACGACGCCACCTTCGGGCTGCCCGAGGTCGAGCGCGGCGCACTGGGTGCGGCCACCCACCTGGCCCGGCTGGTCCCCCAGCACATGATGCGCACGCTGTTCTATACCGCCTCCACCGTCACCGCGCAGCAGCTGCACCACTTCGGTTCGGTGCACAAGGTGGTGCCGCGGGCCGAACTCGATTCCGCCGCACTGGAAGTCGCGAAGAACATCGCCGCCAAGGACGGCCGGGTCATCCGGGCCGCCAAGCGCGCGCTCAACGGCATCGATCTGCAGGATGTGCACCGCAGCTACCGCTTCGAACAGGGCTTCACCTTCGAGCTGAATCTCGCCGGTGTGGCCGATGAGATCCGGGCGCGGTTCGACGAGGATCTGGCCGCCAAGAAGGAGGCACGATGAGCCACAATGCGCAGCCCGCGCATCGGGCCGACCGGGTGCGGGTGTCCCGCAAGACACAGGAGGTGCGATGAGCATGCGCGACAAGCGGATGTCGTTGGAGGAGGCCGTCTCCCAGCTGCGCAGCGGGATGACCATCGGCCTCGGCGGCTGGGGTTCGCGGCGTAAGCCGATGGCGTTCGTGCGGGCGCTGCTGCGCTCGGACGTCACCGACCTGACCGTGGTGACCTACGGCGGGCCGGATCTCGGTCTGCTGTGCTCGGCCGGCAAGGTGCGCAAGGCCTACTACGGATTCGTATCCCTGGATTCGGCGCCGTTCTACGATCCCTGGTTCGCCAAGGCGCGCACCGGCGGTGAGCTGGTTTCCCGCGAAATGGACGAGGGCATGGTCAAATCCGGCCTGCAGGCGGCCGCGGCCCGGCTGCCGTTCCTGCCCACCCGCGCCGGGCTGGGGTCGGACGTGCTGACGTTCTGGGACGGTGAACTGCGGACGGTGCGGTCGCCGTATCCGGATGCCGACGGCCGTACCGAAACCCTGGTCGCGATGCCGGCGCTGACCCTGGACGCCGCGTTCGTCCACCTCGACATCGGCGACAAGCACGGCAACGCCGCATACACCGGCGTCGACCCGTACATGGACGATCTCTACTGCCTGGCCGCCGAGCGGCGGTTCCTGTCGGTGGATCGGCTGGTCGAGACCGAGGAACTGGTGAAAGCCGTTCCGAACCAGGCGATCATCCTCAATCGCATGATGGTCGACGGCGTCGTGGAGGCGCCGGACGGCGCGCACTTCACCTTCTCCGGCAGCTACGGCCGCGACGAGAAGTTCCAGCGCCACTACGTCGAGGCGGCCAAGGATCCCGAGACCTGGGCGGCCTTCAAGGCCCGCTATCTGGACGTGACCGAGGACGAGTATCGTTCCGCAGTCGCCGAATTCGCGGCGGAGCAGGCGAAATGAGCGAGCAGACAACCACTTCCGCACACCGCGACCAGCACCCGAGTCGCACCCGGATGCGCGTGGTGTTCACCCGCCCGGGCGTGATGAGTGTGCGTTTCGACCAGGCCCCCGTCCGATCCGAGGAGCGCCGATGAGCGACACCACCACTGTGACCCGCGCCGAGGTGTGCGCGGTCGCCTGCGCCGAGATCTTCCGCGGCGCGGGTGAGATCATGGCCAGCCCGATGTCGCCGACCCCCACCATCGGGGCCCGGCTGGCGCGGCTGACCTTCGAACCGGATCTGCTGATCTCCGACGGTGAGAGCCTGCTGCTCGCCGAAACCCCCGCGCTGGGCGCCAAGGCTCCCACCGAGGGCTGGATTCCGTTCGGCAAGGTGTTCGACGTCGTGGCTTCCGGGCGGCGCCATGTCGTCATGGGCGCCAACCAGATCGACCGCTACGGCAACCAGAATCTGTCCGCCTTCGGCGCGCTGCAGCAGCCGAGCCGGCAGATGTTCGGTGTGCGCGGCGCACCGGGTAACACCATCAACCACGCGACCAGCTACTTCATGCCCAAGCACAGCAAGCGCGTGTTCTGCGAGACCGTCGATATCGTGTGCGGAATCGGTTACGACAAGATCGATCCCGAGAATCCGGCGTATCGGTTCCACCACCTGCATCGGGTGATCAGCAATCTGGGCGTGTTCGACTTCGGCGGTCCCGGCCACACCCTGCGGGCGCTGTCGCTGCATCCGGGGGTCACCGCCGACGAGGTCGCCGAGAACACCGCGTTCGAGGTGGCCGGACTGGACAGCGCCGAGGTGACCCGCACGCCCACCGAGGAAGAACTGCGGATCATTCGGACGGTGCTGGATCCCAAGGGAATCCGGGAAAAGGAAGTGGCCTCGTGAGCGGCCGGCTGAGGACTCCGCTGACCGAGCTGGTCGGCATCGAGCATCCGATCGTGCAGACCGGGATGGGCTGGGTGGCCGGGCCGGGTCTGGTCGCCGCGACCGCCGACGCCGGCGGCCTGGGCATCCTGGCCTCGGCGACGATGACGCTCGAGGAACTCGAGGTCGCGATCGCCAAGACGAAGGCCAAGACCGACAAGCCCTTCGGTGTGAACATCCGCGCCGACCTGTCCGACGCGCCCGATCGGATCGAGTTGATGATCCGCGAGGGCGTGAAGGTCGCCTCGTTCGCGCTGGCCCCGAAGAAGGAACTGATCGCGCGCCTGAAGGACAACGGCGTCGTGGTCATGCCGTCCATCGGCGCGGCCAAGCATGCGGTCAAAGTCGCCTCATGGGGCGCGGACGCGGTGATCGTGCAGGGCGGTGAGGGCGGCGGACACACCGGTTCGGTGGCTACCACGCTGCTGTTGCCCTCGGTACTGGACGCGGTCGATATTCCGGTCGTGGCCGGCGGCGGATTCTTCGACGGCCGCGGTCTGGCCGCCGCCCTGGCCTACGGCGCGGCGGGCGTCGCGATGGGTACCCGGTTCCTCCTCACCCAGGACTCGAGTGTGCCGGATTCCGTGAAACAGCAGTACCTTTCGCGCGGTCTGCAGGACACGGTCGTCTCGCTGAAGGTCGACGGTATGCCGCACCGCGTACTCAACACCGAGCTGGTCGACAAGCTGGAACATTCGGGCAGCTATCGCGGCCTCGTCGCCGCGGTCTCGAACGCCGTCAAGTTCAAGGGTATGACCGGCATGAAATGGTCGACCATGATCAAGGACGGCCTTGCCATGCGCAAGCAGAAGGACCTCACCTGGTCCCAGGTGATCATGGCCGCCAACACTCCCATGCTGCTGAAAGCCGGCCTGGTGGAGGGCAATACGCACGCGGGTGTGCTGGCGTCGGGCCAGGTCGCCGGCATCATCGACGATCTGCCCACGGTCGCCGAGCTGATCGACCGCATCATCGAGGAAGCAATCGCGCGGATCGACACGATCGCCGCGCTCCGTGACGGCGCCGAGGCGACCCCCGGCCCGTCGGCGTAACCGAAGACGTTCGGCCGCAAGGAAAGGCCGCCTCGCCGATGCCGGCGGGGCGGCCTTTCCGGTTCGCGCTACTCCCCCGACAGGTCGGCCGACAGATCACGCACCTCGACACCTTCCGGAATCTGCACCTCCGCAACGGGTTCCGGGCGATCGTCGAATTCCAGCCGCAGGGCGCGGCACATCGTGGCGTGCATGTCGTACAGCGCGGTGATGTAGGTCAGTTCCAGAATCTCCGGATCGCTGAGGTTGGCTCGCAGGACCGCGAACACCTCGTCCGGCACCCGGCCGCCATCGTGGACCAGGCAGTCGGTGTAGGCCAGAATCGCGCGCTCGAGTTGGGAGAAACAGTCGCTGATCTGCCAGGACGGGATGGCCGCGATCTTCTCCTCGGGCGCACCCAGCGACCGCATCTGCTTGCAGTGCTGGGAGAACACGAACTGACTGCCGCGCGCGTATCCGGCCCGGCACTGTCCCAGTTCGCGCAGCAACGGATCGAGGCGGGAGTTGCGGTAGACGGCGAAGCCCCGGACCGCGTGCCGGAACACCTCCGGTGACTGCGCGAAGACGGTCCACCAGTCGCCGGGGGTGGCGTGGACGGTGCCGTGGTCGACGGCCGGATCGCGGTCGGGTCCGAACAGCCGGTCATAATAGAACAGGATCCGCTCGTCGGTAACTTCGGCGCGCGGGACTTCACGCAGGCGGGGCATGTTTCGAACCTCTCGGTAGTGCGGTTTCGCGGAGGGTGGATCGGGATCAGAGTTCGGCGGCGGCGCGGCGATCGGCGGCGGTCTTCGGCTCGTGCGAGACATCGGCCTCGGTGAAAGTTCTGGTCCAGCAGGAGAATTCGAGCAGTACGCCGTCCGGGTCCTGGAAATAGAACGACCGCACGAAGGTTCCGGGGTGCACATCGCGGGAGACTCCCGCGGGGCTGTCGTCGTGATTGAGGACCCGGCTGACCTTGATGCCCTCGGCCTGCACCCGCTGGTAGTAGTCGTCGAACAGTTCCGGCGGCACGGCGAACGCCACATGGTTCATCGAGCCCACTCCGCTCACCAACTCCCCCTCGTCCGGAAGTCCTTTGGGCGCGGCCAGTCCGGGGGTGGCATCGGGCGCATCGGCGAGCCAGAAGAAGGCGATGGTGTTGCCGCCGCCGCAGTCGAAGAAGAAGTGCTGACCGAGGTTGTGCGGGAGCTCGATGGTTTTGATCAACGGCATGCCCAGGGTGCCGGAGTAGAACTCGATCGTCCGGCGCATATCGGAACACACCAGGGCGAGATGGTTGATTCCGCGTAGTTCGTATTTCGGGTTGGCGGCGCTCATTGCAATCCTTCCGCTGTGGTGCCGATTCGACCTCCGTGACGGGTCCGCACCTTTACTGTGAGCTGGGATTCTCCCGGCTGAACTGACTTGACAGTCATGTCATGTTCGTGGATAGTGTGATCCGTGCCGAAGTCATCTGTCAATAGCGCGCCCACCCCCGTCGACAACCTGACGCCCCGGGGCCGCAAGACACGCGACGCATTGCTGGACGCGGCGCGCAAGGTGTTCGAGACCGTCGGATTCCTCGATACCCGAGTGGAACAGATCAGCGAGGAGGCAGGCGTCTCCTACGGCACCTTCTACCGCTATTTCGAGTCCAAGGAACATGTGTTCGGCGAGTTGAGCACGCGGCTGTTCGACGATATGCACCGTCGCGAACCCATGCCCGCGGGACTCTCGCCGGCCGCCCGGCTCATCGCCGCCAATCGGTCCTATTACGCGGCCTACCGGCGCAATGCCCGGATGATGGCGATCGTCGAGCAGGTCGCGACCTTCAACGAGGATTTCCGGCGGCTGCGCCACGAACATCGGCGTCAACTCATCGAGCGCACCGCGCAGTCGATCGCCCGCTGGCAGCGCGAGGGCTTGGTTCGCGCGTCTCTGGATCCGGAACTGGCCGCGCGGGCCATGTCCGCGATGGTCGACCACACCCTCTACCTGTGGCTGATCCAGGGCGAGGACGCCGACGAGGACGCGCTGCTGAACACCCTCGACCAGATGTCGGTCAGCGCGCTGGGTCTCGATCCGGACGACAGATAACGGCAGTTTCGCGGGTGCGGGTGTCCCGCACACGACAGGAGGCAGTATGAGAACGGACCCACCGGACACCGCACATCCCGACGCGGGCGACGGCGAGGCCGATACCGCGCACCCGGCGGCCGGACCGCTCGACGGCTTCCGCGTGCTCGAGCTGGGAACACTGATCGCGGGGCCGTACTGCGGACGCCTGCTCGGTGATATGGGGGCCGACGTCATCAAGATCGAAGCGCCGGATCGTCCCGACCCCCTTCGCGATTGGGGTCAGTCGGCCGGTGGCGGCCACCAGTACTTCTGGACCGTGCACGCCCGCAACAAGCGGTGCGTGAGCCTCGATCTGCGTGTCCCGGCGGGGCGCGACATCTTCCTGGAATTGGCGCGCACGGCCGATGTCGTGGTCGAGAGTTTCCGGCCCGGCACGCTGGAGCGCTGGGGTCTCGGCTACGACGTGCTCGGGGAACTGAATCCGGGGCTGGTGCTGGCAAGGGTCTCCGGTTACGGGCAGACCGGGCCGTACGCGTCCCGGGCGGGATACGCCTCGGTGGCCGAAGGCATCAGCGGACTGCGCCACCTCAACGGATTCCCGGGACAGGCGCCGCCGCGAATGGCGTTGTCGCTGGGCGACAGTCTGGCCGGACTGTTCGCCTTCCAGGGCGTCCTCGCCGCACTGCTGGTGCGGGAGCGGACCGGGCTCGGGCAGGTGGTGGACGCGGCGCTGACCGAGGCGTCGCTGGCGATCCAGGAGTCCACGGTTCCGGATTTCCACAAGACCGGACATGTGCGCCAGCCGTCGGGCACCCGGCTGGACCGGGTGGCGCCGTCGAATCTCTACAAGGCCAAGGACGGGCTGTGGGTGATCATCGCGGCCAATCAGGACACGGTCTTCGGGCGGCTGGTCACCGCGATGGGCCGGCCCGAACTCGCTTCCGACTCACGGTATTCCACCCATTCGGCGCGCGGTGAGCGGCAGGACGAGCTCGACGAGATGATCGCGGCCTGGGCCGGAGATTTCACCGCCGCCGATCTGATCGATCTGCTGAACCGCCACGGCGTGGTCGCCGGCCCGGTGAACACCGTCGCCGAGGTGATGGCGGATCCCCAGTTCACCGCGCGCGGCATCTTCGTCGACCACGTCGATCCGTCCGTCGGCAGCGACGACGCCGGATACGATCCCGTCCCGGTCAAGGGCGTCGGTGTGGTGCCGCGACTCAGCGCCACCGCCGGTGGCGTGCGCTGGGGTGGCCCGAGCCGGCCGGGCACGCATACCGACGAAGTACTGGGTGAGCTGCTCGGATACGACGCCGACCGGCTGGCGAATCTGCGCGGCGAAGGCACGATCGGATGACCGCCGTCGACATTCGCGAGGTGGGGCCGCGCGACGGTCTGCAGATCGAGGAACCGATTCCCACCGAGGCCAAACTCGCCTTCATCGACGCCCTCGTCGCCACCGGTGTGCGCCGGATCGAGGTCACCTCGTTCGTCTCGCCGCGCGCGATACCGGCCCTCGCCGACGCCGAAGCCGTTGCCGCACAACTGGACCGGTGGCCGGGCGTGGAATTCTCCGCCCTGGTCGCGGGGCTCGGTGGGGTGCGGCGCGCACTCACCGCCGGTGTGCATCGGCTGGAGTACGTCGTGTCGGCGTCCGATGGGCACAGCCGGGCGAACGTGGGACGCGACAGTGCCGAATCGATCGCCCTCATCGACCCCATCGCCGAACAGGCTCATGCGGTCGGCGGGCAACTCGAGGTGATCATCGCGATCGCCTTCGACTGCCCGTTCGACGGCCGCACCCCGCCGGAGCGGGTGGCCGAGATCGCCGCGCGGGCAGTGGCTTCCGGCGCCGATTCGCTCGCCGTCGCCGATACCGTCGGCACCGCCTCGCCGGTCCGCACCGCGGATGTGATCGACCGAGTACGTGCGGCGGCGCCCGATACCGAACTCGGCATACATCTGCACAACACGCGCGGGCAGGGACTCGCCAATGCCTGGGCCGCCTACGAACACGGCGTCCGCCGATTCGATTCCGCCGCAGGCGGTCTCGGCGGATGCCCGTTCGCCCCCGGAGCGAGCGGCAATATCGCGACCGAGGAATTGGCCTATCTGTTCGACGACGGCGGCATCGAGACCGGCATCGATATCGACCGGGCGCTCGACGCCGCCCGGCTGATCTCGCGCCTGCTCGGCAAACCCGTCGACAGCAATCTGCTCACCGCGGGCGGCCGCCTGCGGCCCAGCAATGCGGCATCACAGTGAGCCGCACGAGAACGACCCGGAGGTCCTTCGCATGGATGAACTGGCCGACCGCTTCTTCGCCGCGGTCAGCGCGGGCGATACCGCGGCCCTGACCGCGCTGTACGCGCCCGACGCCCGGATCTGGCACAACGACAAGAACGCCGAGGAGACCGTCACCGAGAATCTGCGGGTGCTGCGCTGGCTCTCGCGCACGGTGGAAAACCTACGGTACGAGGATATTCGGCGCCATGTGCTGACCGACGGCTTCGCGCAGCAGCATGTCGTGCGTGGCCATCTGCCCGGCCACGGCGATCTGGAGGTCCCCGCGAGCCTGTTCGTCCGCGTCGAGGACGGGCGCATCACCAGGATCGACGAATATGTCGACTCGGCGGCGACGCAGCCGCTGCGCGAGGTCTCGGCGACGAACGGAGGTTACCGGTGATGTCGGTCAACCGCCCCGCTGGCGAGATCGCCGAATTGTCCGCGCGGATGCGCACATTCATCGATACCGAGGTCGTTCCCGCGGAGCCGGTGCTGGCCCGCGAGGACGACACCGCACACGCCACCCTCGCCCGCCTGAAGGAGCGGGCGAAGGAACTCGGGTTGTGGGCGCTGGGCCATCCGGCCGAACTCGGTGGCGGCGGGGTGCCGTTTCTCGACTTCGTCTATTTGAACGAGATCATCGGGCGGTCCGAATTCGGCATGCTGGCCGTCGGTTCGGTGTCCATGCAGGACACGCTCATGCTGTACCGGCACGGCACCGAGGAACAGCGCGCCCGCTGGATTCCGCCCATGGTCGCCGGCGACATCCTGCCGTCGGTGGGCCTCACCGAACCCGAGGTCGCGGGATCCGATCCCACCCTGATCGCCACCGAGGCCGAACTCGACGGCGACACCTGGATCATCAACGGGCACAAGTGGTTCACCACCGGCGCCGCCCAGGCGGCGTACTGCACGGTCTTCGCCCGCACCGAACCCGAATCGGTTCCCCGGCACTCGCGGATCAGCGCGATCATCGTGCCGACCGACACCCCCGGCTTCGAGATCGTCCGCTCCATCCCGACCATGGGCCACGATCCGAGCGATCACTACGAGGTGCGGCTCACCGATGTGCGGGTCCCGGCGGCCAATCTGCTCGGCGAACGCGGTAAAGGTTTCATCGTCGCGCAGGACCGGCTCGGACCGGGGCGGATCTTCCACTGCATGCGTTGGCTCGGGCAGGCCCAACGCGCCTACGAATTGATGTGTGAGCGGGCGAATACCCGATACGTACACGGATCATTGCTCGCCGAGAAGGGCGAAATCCACCGGTACATCGCCGAATCGGCCGCCGAGATCCACGCGGCCCGGCTGATGACGCTCGACGCCGCCCGCGCCATGGATGCCGGTGAGGACTACCGGGTGCGGGTCGGCTTGATCAAGTTCTGGGGTGCGCGGATGCTGCACAACGTGATCGATCGCGCCATCCAGGTACACGGGGCTCTCGGGCTGACCGCCGACACCCCGTTGGAACGGATGTACCGGCAGGCCCGCTACGCCCGCGTCTACGACGGCCCCGACGAGGTGCATCGCATGTCGACCGCCCGCCGGTTGCTGCGCTCCCCTGAGGCGGCGCCGTGGCTGTGAGCGCGGAATCGGCTGCTGCCGAGCTGATTACGCTCGCCGACGGCGTTCGCTCGGTACTGGCCGCCACTCTCGAAACCGAACTCACCGATGTCGTGTTGCGGCAGTTCACCGGGGGCGCGAGCCGGCAGGTGTATGCGATCGAGGCCCGCGACGGGACCGGCACCGCGGTGCGGGCCGTGCTGCGGCGGGACCCACCCGGCCACGGCGATCCCGCGCGCATGCACGCGGAGGCGGTCTGTCTGCGAGCAGCCGGTGCGGCCGGGGTGCCCGTGCCGGCCGTCCTCGCGGACGGTGCTACCGCGCCCGGTATCGACGCCCCCTATCTGCTGATGGAGCGGGTCGCCGGGGAGTCGATTCCCCGGAAACTGCAACGGGATCCGGCCTTCGCCGCGGTGCGGGAGCGCCTCGCCGGCGATCTCGGCTACGTCCTCGGGCTGATTCACCGGACCCCACTGGACACCCTGGACATCCTCGACGATCACGATCCGCTCGCCGGCATCGAACAGATCTATCGCGACCTGGACGATCCACGGCCGGCGGTCGAGGCCGGACTCTGCTGGCTGCGTGAGCACCGGCCCGCGGATCGCCCGAAGGCACTGGTGCACGGCGACTTCCGGCTGGGCAACTTCCTGATCGAGCCGGACGGCGTGCGCGCGGTACTGGACTGGGAGCTGGCCCATCTCGGCAATCCGATCGAGGATCTGGGCTGGTTGTGTGTGCGGGCCTGGCGCTTCGGCGCCGCGGCTCCGGTGGGTGGGCTGGGGAGTCGAGAGCAACTTCTGGACGGTTACGAACGGTCCGCGGGCTACCGGCCCACCGCGGCGGAGCTGCACTGGTGGGAGGTCTTCGGCACTCTGAAGTGGCTGGTACTCAGCCGCTTTCAGGCGCAGCGGCATCTCGGCGGAGACGAACGCTCACTCGAGCTCGCCGCGATCGGGCGCCGGGTCTGCGAATCGGAATACGATCTGCTCGCCGTCCTGGACCTGCTCGACGAGAGCGTTTCGGTTCCCTCGCCCTCGGACATGCCTGCTACCGTGCACGATCGGCCGCATCCGACCGAAATACTCGAGCTGGTCGCCGACACGCTGGCCACAGAGATCGGGCCCGCGCTCCCGCCCGAGCAGTCGCGCTCGCGCTATCTGCTGCGGGTGTGTGCCAACCTGCTCGGTATCGCCGCACGCGAGCTGGCCGCCGGCCCCGCCGCCACCGCCGAAGTGCACAGCCGGCTGGCGGCGCTGGGCTGCGAGTCCGAAGCGGAGCTGGCCGCGCGGCTGCGCTCCGGCGCGGTGTCGTACACCGACGATGCCGTGCGCGCGGCGATCTCGGCCGCGGTTCTCGCGCGACTGCAGGTCGCGAATCCACGCCACCTCGGGTAATCGCACAACGGCGGCATAGGCGAGCGCCGACCGCTCGGCTTGATGGCGGGCCGGCAGTTCGGCACTTAGGCGGTCCACGCTCGTTCATCGCGATCGGCCCGGGGCATCGGCGAAACGAAACGGCGGTCCGGTGGCGACGGTCGTCGTCACCACCGGACCGCCGGGTCGCGGAGTGGTTCAGGAGAATTGGTCGCGCAGATCGCGTTTGAGGATCTTGCCGGTGACGTTCTTCGGAAGTGCGTCCACGAACTCCACCCGCCGCGGAACCTGGAATCCGCCCAGGTGTTCGCGGCAACCGGCGATGATGTCGGCGGCCGTGGCGGTCGCGTTGTCGCGCAGCACGACCACCGCGCACACCACCTCGCCCCAGGTGTCGTCGCGGACGCCGATGGCGGCGGCCTCGGCGACCTGCGGATTCCGGTACAGCGCCTGTTCGACCGTCAGCGAGGCGACGTTCTCACCGCCGCTGATGATCAGATCCTTCTTCCGGTCGACGATGTAGACGAAGCCCTCCTCGTCCTGGCGGACCATATCGCCGGTGCGGAACCAGCCGTCGGTGAACGACTCCGCGGTCGCGCGCGGATCGTTCCAGTAGCCGATGGTCACCTGGTCCGCGCGCACCACCATCTCGCCGATCTCGCCCCGCGCGACATCGGCGAAATCCTCGTCGACGATGCGAATATCCGCCAACCGCATGGGTTTACCCGCCGAGGCGAGCAGATGGGTTTCCCCGCGCGCCGCCCGCCGGTGCGCCTCCTCGTCCAGATGCAGGACGTTCCCGGCGAGTTCGGTCATCCCCATGCCCTGATAGAAATCGCATCCGAACCGCTCCAGGCCCGCGCGCAGCACCGCGGACGGGATGGCGGAGGACCCGTATCCGATCGCCTGCAGCGTCTTCGGCGAATGCCGCTCCAACGCGGGATCCTGCAGCAGGAAATTGATCATCGTCGGCGCCAGCCCGGTCTGGGTCACCTGCCATTCGTCGACCAGCCGCAGGAAGGTCGCGTTGTCGTAGGCGCGCAGGATGCCCACGGTGGCGCCGATCAGATGGTTGACCAGCACCACATAGCCGCCGACATGGCACAGCGGGAAGCAGAACAGGAAAACCGTCTCCTCCGCGACGGTCCACTGCAGCGCCGAAGAGGTCACGCCCGCAAGGAGATTGCGATGCGAGACCATGACGCCCTTCGGCGCCCCGGTCGTCCCGCTGGTGTAGACCAGCCACGCCACATCGTCGGGATCGGGACGGTAGGCGGGCGCGGCGCCCGAGGCCGTACCGGCGAACTCGTCCCATCCGATGGTGCCCGGTGCGGCACCGATCGACACCACAGTGGTGACCGACGGGATCCGGTCGCGGATGCGGTCCACGAGATCGGCGAACTCCTCCGCGACGATCAGCACCCGGGCGCCGGAATGCTCGATCAGGCCGGCGATCTGGTCCTCGTGCAACCGGAAGTTGAGGATCGTCAACGCCATTCCCGCCATCGGAACGCCGTAGTAGCACTCCAGATACTGCGGGCAGTTCGCCGACAGAATCGCCACCCGGTCACCCGGCTCCGCCACGCCGAGCAGCGCGTTCGCGAGGCGACGGCAACCGTCGCGCAACCGCCGGTAATCGATCGCCTGCTGCTCGAAGCGCACCGCGATCCGGTCGGGGTGTTTACGCGCGCCGTATTCGACGATGTCACCGATCAGCATCTGTCCGAACTCCTCGCCGATTCGACACTCATGGCAGGCACCCTTCTCACCGGATCGCGAGCGGGTTGATCGGCGAGCCGACCCCGCGAGTGAATTGCAGGGGTGGGCCGGCGTAGAAGAAGTCCCAGCGTCCGTCGCCCGCGCACGCCTGCGCCAGATCCTCGAAGTCGAGCATCTCCGCGAGGGTCAGGCCCATATCGCGGATGAGCACCATATGCAGTTCGAACGCGGTCCCCGGATGTTCGCCGGGCATCACCTCGACCGCCCAGTTGTCGGAGCCGACGACGGCGACGTCCTTGTCGCGTAGCCAGGTCGCACACGCCAGGCTCAGGCCCGGCTCACCGGCCATGAAGCCCTGCGGATCACCGTCGGTGAGGAATTTCCTGCGCCAGCCCGTGCGGATCAACAGGATGTCGCCGGCGCCCACATCCACGCCCTGAGCGGCCGCGACGGCGTCGAGTTCGTCGGGACCGATCGCGGTTCCGGCTTCGAGCCAGTCCACGCCGCGATGGCGAGCCACGTCGAGCAGCACGCCGCGCCCGGCGATGCCACCGGACTGGGTGTGGATACCGCATTTGTCGGCGCCCTTGACCGTCACTCCGGAGCCGGGGTGTCCGTTGTACAGCTCGTCGTCGTAGTGCAAATGCGCCAGCGAGTCGTATTGGGAACCGGCCTGCAACGGCATGAAGACGAAGTCGTCGGCCCATTTGAAACCGCCGGGAAGCACCTGTTCCTGGCCGTTCTCCGACATCAACCGGATCGGATTGATGCGCGCGCCGCCGGGCTGTGGGCCGTCACCGTCGAGCGGAATGCCGAGTTTGAAGGTCTCACCGGTGCGAATCAGCGCCGCCGCGGCCACCACCCGCTCCGGCGTGATCAGATTCGTGGTTCCGCGCTCGTCGTCGGTCCCCCACCGACCCCAATTGCTGACCTTCCGGCCCAGAGCACGCATATCGGGAACTTCGGGCACCGTTGCCTCCTGAACAGTTTGTGACGTGACAGTCATGTCAACTTCGTGCGGCAAGTGTGTCCGACGGCACTTTCGGTGTCAATAGCCGGATGTCAGGTTCGGCCCGCTCGGGGCCGGGAGGCAGGTTCCGGACCAGGCGAGATGGAACGACACGGACGACGCGGGGCATACGAACTCGGCCGAGATGCGATAGCGCAAGGCTATTCACACACTTCTTCCGCTCACCTCGCGACGACTATCCGATACTGTGCGGTTTCACTTCATGCCGTTCGTGCGACACCCTCGCAGCAGCGCGGGAGAATCGGCCATGTCGAAGTTAATTTGTTGCCGCGCAAGAATTTTCGTCCGGAAAGCCGCTCATCTATCGCTGATCCGTAGATGCAGCGGCACGCGCAGACCCATTGACAGCGGCCGATTTCCGAAACCGAGCGGTTGATTTCCGCCATATTGACGTGCGAGGGTGATTGGGTTCACACTACCAACGAGTAACCGGACGAAGGTGTCCGGTTCGGGTAGAAGGGGACCCAGGTGAAACGAGGACGCGCAGTCCTTCAGATCGCGACCGCCGTCGCGGCCATGTCATTGCTCGTCGGCTCAGCGACCGGTCTCGCACCGAGTGCGCACGCGGCATCCGATTCGTTCTACGAGTACACGGGCGCGGCGCCGCTGTCCTCGATCGCACCGGGAACCGTATTACAGACGCGGACGATGCCGTACCACTTCGCGGGCATCCCGACGCCAGTCACGGCGGTGCAACTGCAGTACCGCACGACCGATGCCCGGCAGCGTCCGGCCGTGAACGTCACCTCCGTACTCCTGCCGCCCGCCGGCGTCGATCCGACGAAAGCCGTTGCCTACCAGTCCTTCTACGACTCGCTCAATCCCGAGGACGGGCCGTCGCGATCGGTCGCGGGCAATGTGTCCTTCGGCGGCGCGGTGAACAGTGTGGAGGGTGAGCTGGTCGCGCCGCTGCTGGCGCAGGGCTACACGATCATCGTCGCCGACACCGAGGGCCAGGCGGCCGATTTCGCCGCGGGCCCCGAGTACGGGATGAACACCCTGGACTCGATCCGGGCGGCCACCCACTCGGCGCAGGCCGGCCTGAACGAGCAGACCCGCGTCGCGCTGTTCGGATATTCCGGCGGCGCGATCGCCACCAACTGGGCCGCGGCCCTGGCGCCGGTCTACGCCCCGGATGTCGACCGGCAGCTGGTCGGGGCGGCCGAAGGCGGCGTCCTGGTCAATCCGGCACGCAACCTGCGCTATATCGACGGCAGTTTCGGCTGGGCCGGGGTGGCGGCGATGGCGGTGATCGGCATCGGCCGCTCCTACGACATCGACTTCTCGCCCTATATGAGTCCGTACGGCGCCGAGATCCTGAACAAGATGCAGTACGCGTCCATCGCCAATGTGCTGTTCCAATACCCGGGCCTGACCTGGGCCCAGATGGTGAAGCCGGAGTACGCCGATCCCAACAGCGTGGCGCCGTTCGTCGCGGCGGTGCGCAAGGTCGACCTCGGACTGGCGCCGACGCCGACGATTCCGATGCTCATCGGGCAGGGCGCCAACGGCGTGCTGGAAGGGACCGACAACGGTAAGCCGGTGTCCGGCCCCGGAGACGGCGTGATGGTCGCGGGCGACGTGCGCAGCCTGGCTCGGCAGTACTGCGACACCGGGAACTCCGCGATCCTGTATCGGCAGTACGACCTGCTCAGCCACACCCCGTCGACCATCGCGTGGCTGCCGGAGGCCCTGCTCTGGCTCGACGACCGGTTCGCGGGCCGGCCGGCGCCGGCGAACTGCGGCGCCATCGCGCCGGGCAATTCGCTGGACCCGGTGATCTGAGCCCACCGGACTATATGAGAAGAGGCCCCGCGGTATGCGGGGCCTCTTCCGTGTTCACCGGATCGGATTCGCCGGACGAAAGGCGAAGCGGCTCAGGAGATTCGCTCGATGATGGTGACGTTGGCCGTGCCGCCGCCCTCGCAGATGGTGAGCAGGCCGTAGCGGCCGTTCACCCGCTCGAGCTCGTTGAGCAGGGTGGCGAACAGCTTCGCGCCGGTGGCGCCGAGCGGATGTCCCAGCGCGATCGCGCCGCCGTGCACGTTCACCTTGTCGGGGTTCGCGCCGGTCTCCTTCAACCAGGCCAGCACCACGGAGGCGAACGCCTCGTTGATCTCGACGACATCGATGTCGTCGATGGTCAGCCCGGTCTGCTCCAGCGCCCACTTGGTCGCCGGGATCGGCGCGGTGAGCATGTAGATCGGGTCGGCGCCGCGGGCGCTGACGTGGTGGATGCGGGCGCGCGGCTTCAAGCCGTATTCGGCGACGGCCCAGTCGGAGGCCAGCAGGGTGGCGCTCGCGCCGTCGGAGATCTGGCTGGCGACCGCGGCGGTCAGGCGGCTGCCCTCGCTGAGCGGCTTGAGTCCGGCCATCTTCTCCAGGCTCGTCTCGCGCGGGCCCTCGTCGATCCAGAAGTCGCCGACCGGCACGATCTCGCGATCGAAGGACCCCTCGGCGATGGCCTTGCGGGCGCGTTCGTGGCTGCGAAGTGCCCAGCGCTCCATATCTTCCCGGCTGATATCCCACTTCTCGGCGATCAGCTGCGCGCCGTTGAACTGCGAGACCTCACCGGTGCCGTAGCGGTGGTCCCAGCCCTTGGCGCCGACGAACGGCGAATCGAAACCGTATTCCTTACCGGCCAGCATGGCGGCCGAGATCGGGATCGCGCTCATGTTCTGCACGCCACCGGCGACGATCACCTCGGCGGTGCCGCTCATGATGGCCTGCGCGCCGAAATTGATCGCCTGCTGGCTGGATCCGCACTGACGGTCCACCGTGGTGCCGGGGACCTCCTCCGGATATCCGGCCGCCAGCCAGGCTGTCCGGGCGATGTTGCCGGCCTGCGGGCCGATGGCGTCGACACAGCCGAAGATCACATCGTCGACGTTGCCGGGATCGATGGCGTTGCGGCCCAGCAACCCCTGCAGTGCCGCCGCGCCGAGGTCGGCGGGATGCACACCGGCCAGCGCACCGCCGCGCTTACCGATCGGCGTCCGCACGGCATCAATGACGTAGGCCTCGCGTACCGGCGCGTACCGGCGGCGATCGGACGGTGTGGACATGTAACGCTCCTATTCGGATGTGCCGGATTCGGCGCCGGACCGAGACGCTCCGGAATGGACTGCGCCGGAACGGTTCTCGGGGTTGGTGAGTCCATCGAGCACGATGGTCAGATACTGCTTGGCGAGGGTGTCCGCGGTGATGCGGCCGCCGGGCTGATACCAGCGCACCGCCACCCAGACGGTGTCGCGCAGAAAACGGAAGGCGAGCTCGACATCGAGTTCGGGGCGGAAGCTGCCGTCGCGCACGCCCTCGGTGAGCACATTGCGCCACAGCTCCCGGAATTCCCGGTTGTATTCCGCGATGTACTCGAAACGCGGTGTGTCACTGAGCCTTTTGGCCTCGGCCTGATAGATCGCGACGGCCGAATGCCAGCGGTCGAACGATTCACAGGAGGCGATGACCAGCGCCTCGAGCGTGGCTCGCGGCGACAGGTTGGAGGCGACGATCTCGCGGTAGCGGCCGAACAGATCGTCGAGGAAGCCGCGCAGAATCTCGTCCACCATCGCCTCTTTCGAGTCGAAGTGGTGGTAGAGACTGCCGGATAGAATCCCCGCCGCATCGGCGATATCGCGGACCGTGGTCGCACGCAGGCCGCGCTCGGCGAACAGGCCGGCGGCCAGGCCGAGCAACTCGTTGCGGCGTGCGGATTTGGAGGCCTCGGATGCGGTCACTCGGCCATAATACAACCAAGCATTTGCTTGGTCTACGGTGGTGGCTCACCGAATGGAATAGCGCAGCGGCGAGGACATCGACAGATCGACGAGGAGCCGATCGCAGATCTCCAGCGGCGGGATACCGGCCCGTTTCATCCGTGCCACCAGCGCGAGCCGACGCTCGCAGCTGTCCCATTCCACCGTCAGCGGCCCCCGGCCGGGCCCCGCGTCCACGGTCGCCATCGCCCGCGGCGGGCCGGCCGGATCCGGGATCTCGCTGAGTTTGAGCACGATGCCGCGCCGCCACGCCAGATAGGTGTCGCGATCGGCGGCGCCCTCCAATTTGCCGGTGGCCGCGGCCAGCCCTCGATCGATGCCGTCGGCGAAGGCGAGGCGATCGAATCGGAACCGCCGGCAGCGCCGGACCACCTCCAGTAGATCGGCGCGCACCTCGCACAGCAACGCGGTCTGCCGCCGGCGGCGTTCCCCACCGGGATCGGCCTCCCCCGGGCCGCAGCCGGCGCCGATGCGCCGCACTCGCCGCCGATCGCGGGCCATATCCGCACGCAGGGCCGCACGCGGATCGCGCGCCACCTCGGCCTCGTCGACCTGGTGCTCGTGCAGAATCTGCGCAGCGCGCGTCGCCGTCGCGTGCGCATCGGGGTGATCGAGCAATTCCGCACCGAGGGTGAGAGCGGCGAGCACGACGCTGTCCTGCCGCCGCCGCGCGAGCACCACCTCGCGAATCAACTCGAGTTCCAGTACGTCGTTGTCTTCCTGTCGACCGTCCAGACCCATCGGTCGTGGTCCCTTCGAACTGTCGGAACCGGACGTTCTCAGGATCCCACAGGTAAGGGCAGTCGGCGCCAGTGTTTTTTTCGCCTCCGCTTCGCTGCGGCGGAGTTCTCGGCCCCCTGGGCCGAGAACCACCAGGGTGTACCTCTCGCAGATGTGCACCCTGGTGCGTTACCTGGGGACCATCGGGGCGTACCTCTTGCCGAGGTTTCTTCTCAAGCGCGCTGGCTGCTTACCGAGACGACTTCGCCTGTCATATAGGAGGTGTAGTCGCTGGCGAGCATCGCGATGGTGGCCGCGACCTCCCACGGCTCGGCGGCCCGGCCGAAGGCCTCGCCCGCGGCCAGCCGATCGAGCAGTTCGGTGGAGCTCACCTTGTCCAGGAACGGGTGGCGGGCGATGCTCGGCGCGACCGCGTTGATCCGCACGCCCAGTTCCGCGGCCTCCACGGCGCTGCAACGGGTCAATGCCATGACTCCGGCCTTGGCGGCGGCATAGTGGGCCTGGCCGTGCTGGGCCCGCCAGCCGAGCACGCTGGCGTTGTTGACGATCACGCCGCCGTGGCCCGCGGTGCGGAAGTAGTTCAGCGCGGCGCGGGTGCAGCGGAAGGTGCCGTTCAGCGTGATGTCCAGGACGCGATCCCACTGTTCGTCGGTCATGTCGACGACCGGTGTCTCACCGCCCAGGCCGGCGTTGTTGACCATGATGTCGATGCGGCCCAGGCGCTGCGCCGCGGCGCGGATCAGTTCGTCGACCTGTTCGGTACTGGTCACGTCGCAGACCACCGAGGCGACCTTGCGCTGCGGGAATTCCGCGGCCAGCTCCTCCTCGGTCTGCTTCAGCCGGCGTTCGTGCCAGTCGGAGACCACGACGTCGGCGCCCTCGTCGAGCATGCGGCGCGCGGTGGCCGATCCGATGCCCGTGCCGGCGGCGGCGGTGATCACCGCGACCCGGCCGGCGAGCAGTCCGTGACCGGAGATCGGCTGGGGCGGAACCGAGAGATCAGGCACTGTAGGTCCTTCCTTACGGCCGAACAGCGGCTTCGGCCGATGGTTTCCGGCCGAAGGTTCGGCCGGGCGGGGTGGTCAGCGGGCTTCGCGGGGCAGGCCGAGCACGCGTTCGGAGATGATGTTGCGCTGCACTTCGTTCGAGCCGCCGTAGATCGTGTCGGCGCGGGTGAACAGATAGAGGCGCTGCCATTGGCTCAGGTCGTCGGCGGGGTGCGGATCGAGGGCGGAGCCGGTGCCGCCGACCGGAGGCCGGGCGATCAGGCCTTCGGCGCCGAGCACGTCCATGGCCAGTTCGCCGAGGCCGCGATGCCAATTGGCCCACAACAGCTTCGAGACCGAGGCCTGGCCCGCGGCGGTGCGGGCGTCGACGTTCTGATGCGCCGATTCCAGGGTTCGCAGGGCGTGTGCGCGCAGCACGCGCAACCCCACCCACGCCTGGTCGATTCGTTCGGCCAGGGCCGGATCCGCCAGTGCGCCATTGGCTTTCGCCACCGCCTCCAGATTCGACAGTTCGCGCGCGAACCGGATCTGCTGGCCGACGGTGGAGATCCCGCGCTCGAAGGTCAAGGTGCCCATGGCGACTCGCCAGCCCTCACCGGGTTTGCCCACCACCAGATCGGCGGCGGTGCGGGCGTTGTCGAAGAACACCTCGTTGAATTCGGCCGTCCCGGTGAGCTGGATGATCGGGCGCACCTCGATACCGGGCTGCTTCATCGGCACCAGCAGATAGGACAGGCCGTGGTGGCGGGTGGAGCCGGGTTCGGTGCGGGCGATGACGAAACACCAGTCCGACAGATGCGCCAGCGAGGTCCAGATCTTCTGGCCGTTGATCGACCATTCGTCACCGTCGAGCCGGGCGCTGGTCGACACGTTCGCCAGGTCCGAACCGGCCCCGGGCTCGGAATATCCCTGACACCATAGTTCGGTGACCGAGCGGATGCCGGGCAGGAAGCGCTGTTTCTGCTCCTCGGTGCCGAAGGCGAGCAGGGTCGGGCCGAGCAGCTCCTCCCCCAGGTGCGAGACGCGCGCCGGGGCATTCGCGCTCGCGTACTCCTCGTGGAAGATCACCTGCTGGCGCAGCGTCGCCGCCCGGCCGCCGTACTCGACCGGCCAGCCCAGGCAGGTCAACCCCGCCGCGGCGAGGTGGCGGTCCCACTCCAGCCGCTCGTCGAAGGCTTCGTGCTCACTTCCGGGCCCGCCGAGCCCGCGCAGCTCACGGAACTGCCCGTTCAGGTTTTCGGCCAGCCATTCCCGCACTTCGGCGCGGAATTCCTGGTCGGCTGCGTTTTCCGTACCGGGGGCCGCCGTGCCGGAGGCATCCGCGCCGGCGGCGGAATCGGGGGTCTGGATCGCACTCACTCCGGTAGAGTAACCTACCAAGCACTTGCTTTGTAGGGCGGTGAGCTCTGCAGCGCGAATCGACCGACGGACCGAGCCGTCACCACGCCGGACAAGCCGGCTGCTCGGCCCGTCGACCAGCGTGTAGAAGACGAGGACGACGTGACACCCCCTGTGCAGACCACCCCTCTCGCCCTGCACGAAGCCGCGCGCATCCACGGCGATGCGGCGGCGGTCAACGACGGCGAGGTGCACCTGAGCTGGGTGCAACTACTCGATGCGGTGCGGCAGACGGCGGGGGCGCTGATCGCGCGCGGAATCCAGCGCGGCGATCGGATCGCGATCTGGGCGCCCAACACCTGGCACTGGGTGGTGGCCGCACTGGCCACGCACTACACCGGCGCCGCACTGGTCCCGCTCAACACCCGCTACGTCGCCGACGAGGCCGCCGATGTGATCGCCCGGGTCGATGCGAAGGCGCTGTTCATCGCCGATCCGTTCCTGGGCCGGCAGCGCCTCGCGGAATTGCGCGCGGCCGCACCGGAATTGGCGGTCGGCACGGTCATCGTCATTCCGGCGGAGGGTGAATCGGCCTACGACGATGCCGTCGCCTGGTCGCAACTGGCCGAACTCGCCGCGCAGACGCCGGTGGAGAAGGTGATCGCGCGCGCGGAATCGGTCGAGCCCGAAGACATCGCCGACATCCTGTTCACCTCGGGCACCACCGGCCGCAGCAAGGGCACGCTCGTCGCCCAGCGCCAGGCGCTCGATGTGGTGCGGGCCTGGGTGGAGCGGTCGACGCTGAACAGCTCCGATCGCTATCTGGTGATCCCGCCGTTCTTCCACAACTTCGGCTACAAGGCGGCCATCCTCGCCTGCCTGGTCACCGGCGCCACGATCGTCCCGCAGGCGACCTTCGACGTGCCGCAGACGATGCGGATGGTGCAGGAGCAGGCCATCACCGTATTGACCGGTCCGCCGACGATCTACCAGACCATCCTGGAACATCCCGCCCGCGCCGATTTCGATCTGAGCAGCCTGCGGGTGGCCGTCACCGGCGCGGCGACCGTACCCGTGGTGCTGGTCGAGAGAATGCGCAGCGAACTGGAATTCGAGGTGGTCGTCACCGCGTACGGCCTGTCCGAATCCTCCGGCTTCGGCACCATGTGCCTGCCCGACGACGATCCGGAGACCATCGCCAACACCTCCGGTGCGGCCATGGCCGGATTCGAGGTGCGCATCGGCGATCACGGCGAGGTGTTGCTGCGCGGGCCGAACGTGATGGTCGGCTATCTCGACGATCCCGAGGCCACGGCCAAGACCATCGACGCCGACGGCTGGTTGCACACCGGCGACGTCGGAATCCTGGACGAGCGCGGCTATCTCAAGATCACCGACCGGCTCAAGGACATGTACATCTCCGGCGGCTTCAACGTCTACCCGGCCGAGATCGAACAGACTCTGGCCCGGCTCGACGGCGTCGCCGAATCCGCCGTGATCGGGGTGCCGGACGAGCGGATGGGCGAGGTCGGCAAGGCCTACATCGTGCGCCGGGCGGGCGCCGAACTGTCCGAAGACGACGTCGTCGCCTACGCGAAGAAAACCCTGGCCAATTTCAAGGTGCCGCGATTCGTGGAATTCCGGGACCGGCTGCCCTACAGCGCCGCCGGCAAGGTGCTCAAGCGGCAACTACGTGAGGAGATCTCGTGACCACAGACGCAACCCCCGCGCCGATTCCGGACGAGGGCGAGGTCGTCACCTACGAGCGCCGTGGTCCGATCGCCCTGGTCACGATGAATCGGCCCGACTACCGCAACGCCCAGAATTCGGTGATGACCTACGCGCTCGACGCCGCCTTCACGCGGGCGGTCGAGGACGCCGAGGTCAAGGTGATCATCTTGGCGGGCAGCGGAAAACACTTCAGCGCCGGGCACGACATCGGCACGCCCGGACGCGACCATCACATCGAATACGACAACAAGGCCGCGCTGTGGTGGGACCACGTCGACCGGCCCGGCGGCGATCAGCGCTTCGCCCGGGAGCTCGAGGTCTACCTCGGTATGTGCCGACGCTGGCGGGAGATTCCCAAACCCACCATCGCGATGGTGCAGGGCGCCTGCATCGCGGGCGCGATGATGCTGGCCTGGGTGTGCGACATGATCGTCGCCGCCGACGACGCGTTCTTCTCCGATCCCGTCGTCCGGATGGGCATTCCGGGCGTCGAATACTTCGCGCACCCCTGGGTGCTGGGTCCGCGGCGGGCCAAGGAGGTGCTGTTCACCGGTGATCGGTTCAGCGCCGAGCAGGCCTACGAATGGGGCATGGTCAACCGGGTCGTGCCTCGCGCCGAATTGGAATCGCACACCCTCGAGCTGGCCGAGAAGATCGCCACCATGCCGCAATTCGGCTTGGCACTGACCAAGAAGGCCGTCAACCAGTGCGAGGACCTGATGGGGTTGCGCGCCGGCATGGATTCGGTCTTCGGCCTGCACCACTTCGCCCACGCCCACAACGCCGAGGTCGGCACCGACTCGCTGGCCGGTATGACCGCCAAGTCGATGAAGGCGACCGCAACGACCGCCACGACCGCAGAACGGAGCGGCAAGTAGATGGATCTCGAACTCGATTCGGCCGCAGCGCAATTCCAGCTCGAAGTGCGCGAGTTCCTGCGCGCGAACGTCCCCGCCGAACCGCTGCCGTCGATGGACACCCGGGAGGGTTTCGAGGCGCATCGAGCATGGGAGCACACCCTCGCCGATGCCCGGCTCTCGGTGGTGTCGTGGCAGCGCGAATACGGCGGGCGCGACGCCTCGCTGCTCGAGTGGGTGCTGTTCGAGGAGGAGTACTACGCCGCGGGCGCGCCCGGGCGGGTGAGCCAGAACGGCATCTTCCTGCTGGCCCCCACCCTGTTCGAACACGGCACGCCGGAACAGCTCGAGCGCATCCTGCCGAGAATGGCTCGCGCCGACGACATCTGGGCGCAGGCATGGTCGGAGCCGGAGGCCGGGAGCGACCTCGCGGGCATTCGCTCCAGCGCGAAGCGGGTCGAGGGCGGCTGGGTGCTCAACGGGCAGAAGACCTGGAGTTCGCGAGCCTCGTTCGCGGACTGGGCTTTCGGCCTGTTCCGCAGCGAAACAGAGGAGGAGCGGCGCAGTAAGGGTTTGGCCGCTTCGCGGCATTCAGGCCTCACCTATGTGATGTTCCCGCTGTCCGCGGACGGTGTGACCGTGCGGCCCATCCCGCAGCTCGACGGCGAGCCCGGTTTCGCGGAGATCTTCCTGGACAACGTCTTCGTCCCCGATCGCGATGTGATCGGCGAACCGGGCGCGGGCTGGCGGGTGGCGATGAGCACCTCCAGCAACGAGCGCGGCCTGTCGCTGCGCAGCCCGGGCCGGTTCAACGCCACGGCCGCGCGCTTGATCGAGCTGTGGCGCGAGACCGCCGATCCGGCCGACACCGCGGCCCGCAACCGCGTGGTCGACGCGTGGATCGGCGCGGAGGCCTACCGGCTCAACACCCTCGGCACCGTGACCCGACTGTCGGAGGGCGGCAAACTCGGCGCGGAATCGTCGATCAACAAGGTCTTCTGGTCCGAGCTCGATATCGCGATGCACGAGACCGCCCTGGATCTGCTCGGCGCCTCGGCCGAGCAGAGCAGCGCCTGGACCGACGGCTACCTGTTCTCGCTAGCGGGCCCGATCTATGCCGGTACCAACGAGATTCAGCGCAATATCGTCGCCGAGCGCCTGCTCGGGCTACCGCGTTGAGATCCGCCATGTGCCACCCCGCCTCCCCGCGCCGCACCCCCGAATGGACCCATCGATGAGATTTGCACTGTCCCCCGAACAACGCGACTTCGCCGACAGCCTGCGCAAGATGTGCGATGCCGCGGGCACGCCCGCCGTCATCCGCCACTGGAACGGCGGCGGCGCCCGTGGCGGCCGGGCACTGATCCGGCAACTGGCCGGCGCCGGCGCTCTGGGCCTGGCCGTGGCCGAGGAATACGACGGGATGGGCGCCGAGACCATCGACCTGGTGGTGGCGTGCCGGGAATTCGGCCGGGCCGCGGTGCCGGGCCCGGTGATCGAGACCGCCGCGGTGATTCCGGCGCTGCTGCAGGCGCTCGACGATTCGGGTCCGGCGCGGCGATGGCTGCCGAGCTTCGCCGAGGGTGAGTCGCTCGGCACCATCGCGCTCTCGCCGCAGACACCGGCCCTCGACGCCGATTCCGCCGATGTGGTGCTGGTCGTGGACGGTGACAAGCTGTGCACGGCTCGCCGAGGCGACCGGATCGAATCGGTGGACGCTGCGCGGCGGCTGTATACGGTGAGCCCGGACGAGGTGGTGGCGCAGGGCGATTCGGTGCTCGCCGCGGCGGAGACGGCGTTCGACGCCGGTGCGCTGGCGGCGGCGGCCCAGCTGCTGGGCGCGGGTAACGCGATGCTGGCCACCAGCGTCGCCTATGTGATCCAGCGGCATCAGTTCGGGCAGCCGATCGGGCGCTACCAGGCCATCAAACACCATCTGGCCGATGCGAAGATCGGCCTCGACATGGCCGAACCGCTGCTGTACCGCGCGGCGCTGAGCTTCGGCACCGCCGACCGCGCCCGCGATGTCTCGGCGGCCAAGTTCGCCTGCGCGGAGGCCGCGTACCGGACGGCGCGGATCGCCCTGCAGGTGCACGGCGCCATCGGTTACACGGCCGAATGCGATCTGTCGCTGTGGCTGACCAAGGTGACCGCTCTGCGATCCGCGTGGGGCACCGCCGATTTCCATCGCGCCCGGATCGCCGCGGCGCTGCGTACGCCGGTGGCGGCCGGCGCGTGAACCACCGAGACGACGAGACGGGAGTACGGCGATGACCGATACCGCGGAACTGCAGGAATTGGCCGCGACCGTACGCGCCGCCCTCACCCGGCACGGCGACCGGGCCGCCCTGCGACAGGCGATCGACAGCGAACGCGGCTACGACGAGCGGCTGTGGCAACTGCTGTGCGAGCAGGTGGGTGTGGCCGCGCTGGCGATTCCGGAGGAGTACGGCGGCGTCGGCGCCGAGATCGATACGGCACTGGTGGTGATCGAGGAACTGGGGCGCACGCTGCACAACCCGCCGATGCTCGGATCGGCGGTCCTCGGCGTCCAGGCCGTGCTGGCGACGGGCGATGCCGCCGCGGCGCAACGATTGCTGCCCGGGGTCGCCGAGGGCAGCCGGACGCTCGCGGTGTGCTGGGCGGACGAAAAAGGCTGGGCGACAAACGCAGTCGCGAGCACCGGTGCGGCTCGCGGACCCGCGGGATACGCGGTGCGGGCCGACGGCGGCACACTGACCGGGACCGCGCACTACGTCCTCGACGGCGCCAACGCCGACACCCTGCTGGTGGTGACAGCCGACGGACTCTACGAAATCGACGCCACCGCACCGGGAGTCACCCGCACCGTCGTCCGGACCATGGATCCGACGCGGCGCCTGAGCACCATCGCCTTCGACGGCGCCGCGGCCACCCGGCTGGGCGGGGATGCGGACGCGATCACGGCCCGCTTGCGGGCGGTGGCCTGGACCGCCCTGGCCGCCGAACAGGTCGGCGCGGCCGATCAGTGCCTCGACACGACCGTGGAGTACAGCAAATCGCGCGTGCAGTTCGGCCGCCCGATCGGCAGTTTCCAGGCGCTCAAGCACCGCATGGCCGATATGTACGTGCTGGTGGAATCGGCCCGCTCGGCCGCGTACGCCGCGATCGCGGATCTGGATCGACCGGTAACCGCGGAGACGACGCTCGACCTCGAGTCGGCGCGCATCCACTGCTCGCACGCGTTCCGTTCGGTGGTGTCGGAGACCGTGCAGATGCACGGCGGCATCGCCATCACCTGGGAGCACGACGCGCATCTGTATTTCAAGCGGGCGCACGGCGATGCCGAACTGTTCGGGATGCCCGGACGGCCGCTGGCCCGCCCGGCCTGATTCGCATCGCCCGACCCCGTACTCGACCCCGCGCCCGACGGCCGCGGGGTCGAGTCGTAAGGGGGCAGCGACCCCCGGAAAAGCGTCACCGACCTGCTGAAACGCGGTGTGCGCGAGGTCACGGGAAAATAGATAGTTAGGCTATGTACATACATAGTTAGCTTATGTAACATAATTTTCGTGCAGTCGAACGAGTCGCCCACTCTCCCCGATTCGGCCCGGAGCTCGGTCTCCGCCCCGGATCCGGCCGAGGTGCTCATGGTCGACATCGCCGTCACCGCCGCGCGGCTCACTCGACTGGCCGGCACGCTGGGAACCCGAGCGCTCCCGCGTGCGATGGTGCGGGCGCTGTCCACGCTCGAAGAGCACGGTCCGCTGCGAATCAGCGAATTCGCGGAGATCGACGGCTGCTCCCAGCCCTCGGCAACGGCGCTGATCGGCCGGCTGACAGCCGCCGGACTCGCCGCACGCACCAAAGACCCCGACGACTCCAGAGCCGTGGTCGTCGAGCTGACGCCGGCGGGGCACGAACAGTTGTCCGTGTCCCGTCGCGCGTTCGGCACCGCCCTCGCGGCCCGGTTGCCCGACTTCGGCATCGACCGGCTCAGCCACCTCGAAAGTGAACTGACCGATCTCCTCGAAGCCCTGAAATCGGCTGCACCGCACACAGTCTCGAAGTAGGAGCGTTGATGAGCACCACTCTCTCATCGCCGACCGCGACCGAGGCGACGACCACTCCGAAGACCAAGCAGCCCAAATCGGTATGGGCAGTAGCTTTCGCCTCGGTCATCGCCTTCATGGGTATCGGCCTGGTGGATCCGATTCTGAAACCGATCGGCGAACAGCTGCACGCATCGCCGTCGCAGGTCACCCTGCTGTTCACCAGCTACATGCTGGTCACCGGTGTCGCGATGCTGATCACCGGCGTGGTGTCGAGCCGCTTCGGCGCCAAGAAGACGCTGCTCGCCGGCCTGGCCATCATCGTCGTCTTCGCCGCGCTGGCCGGGTCGTCGGGAACGGTCGGGCAGATCGTCGGCTTCCGCGCCGGATGGGGACTGGGTAACGCGCTGTTCATCGCGACCGCATTGGCCACCATCGTGGGCGCGGCCAGCGGCGGAGTCGCCCGCGCCATCATCCTGTACGAGGCGGCACTGGGCATCGGTATCGCCGCCGGACCGCTGGTCGGCGGATTCCTGGGCGGATTCAGCTGGCGCGCACCGTTCTTCGGTGTCGCCGTCCTGATGGCGGTGGCGTTCGTCGCGATCGTCGCCCTCCTGCCGGAGATGCCGAAACCGGCCCACCACACCTCGATCACGGCCCCCTTCAGAGCCTTACGGCACCGCGGACTGCTGCTGGTCAGCATCACCGCACTGCTCTACAACTACGGGTTCTTCACCCTGCTCGCCTACACCCCGTTCCCGCTGAACATGGGCACCTATTCGATCGGGTTCGTCTTCTTCGGCTGGGGTCTGCTGCTGGCGCTGGCTTCGGTGGTCTTCGCACCGCGACTGCAGCGCATGTTCGGCACCGTGCCGATGATCGCGACCGCGCTCGCGCTGTTCGCCGCGGATCTGGCCGCGATGGCGATCTGGGCCGATCACAAGCCGGTGCTGATCGTGGGCACCGTATCGGCGGGCCTGTTCCTCGGCGTGAACAACACACTGATCACCGAGGCCGTGATGATCTCCGCCCCGGTGGAACGCTCCACCGCCTCGGCCGCCTACAGCTTCGTCCGGTTCGTCGGTGGCGCCGCCGCCCCGTATCTGGCCGGCAAGCTCGGCGAACATCAGATGGCCCTGCCCTTCTGGGTCGGCGCCGCGTGTACCGCGGTCGGCGTCCTGGTACTGCTCGGCGGCCGGTCGGCCCTGTCCCACATGGACGAGCACGACCCGGCCGAACACAGCCCGGCCGAAGCCGAAGCGATCACTGTCGGCGACGACTGACCGAACTCGTCGTCGCGGGCGGCCCACCCCCTCGCCCCGACGACACCCTCCGCTGCGGTATCCCTTCTCTGACCGCAACGGCGGCGAGCCGGAATCCCCTCGCGAAACCCACAGGGGGTTCCGGCCTCTTCCTATCTACGGCGCCGCTCGTGCGTCCGGTGAACAAATCGTGCAAACCTAGCCGTTTTCGGCAGTTTTCTCGCATTTCTGCCGAGGTTTGCACGAAAAGTTCGGGCCGTTGCCGCGTCGACCTTTCCGGCCGAACACCCGTCCCGGTAGGGCCGGGCAGCCCAGACAACCACAGCCAGCGGCAATCCGATGACGACAATCCACGCGACGGTGAGCACGCGTCTATGCCTCCCACTCACGCAGCGACCGGAGAAGCCGCCCGCACGTCTCCGCCGCATCGTCCGACTCGATCGGACGGAGAGGCGGGGGTACATCCGCTGCCGACGAAACACGCTGTGGCAGAGGCGGACTTCTGAACTCCAGATAGACCCCACCCGAATCGCCGTCCCCATAATCGGCCACCTCCAGCACGCCACCGGGAAACACGTAAAGCCTTGTGCGCCTGGGCCTTGCGTCCATGTCGTCTCCGTCCCCTCGTGTGCGCCGTGGTATGGCACCAAGCACCGGGGAAGTCGTTTCGGCCCGGTGCCGGGGCCTGGTCAGAACGGTAGGAACGGGCGCATCAGTCGGTCTACCAACTTGGCATTACTTGGCAAAAGTTCCTTACCTGCGACGAAAGTCGTTGATTTACGAGAACATACTGCGAGTAAGAGCCAAGAAGTGCCACACCTCTGGACGGGAGATAGGACGTTGAACCTGAAGTTCCTGGGCAAAGGCGGGGGTCAAGTCCAATTGCGTGGTGTATCGGGGTGATTGCCGCGTGATCCTGGTCGGTCAGGCGGTCAGTGCTGGGGTGTCCTCCTGTTCGCTGGGGTC
>NZ_JOJF01000044.1:0-31987 GCF_000720265.1 Nocardia sp. NRRL WC-3656
CACCAGCATCGGAGCAGGCCCGCCCTTCACGGCGGAGCCACACGGGACAAATGGGGAATTTCGGTGAGCGTCAGTGGGGAATTTCAGTGAGCGCCGTCAACCGCCCAGCGCGGCTGGGTGGAACGTGACGAGGTGATCAACACCTGGCCCCTGGATCGACTGCGTCGCTTCCTCAGGATCGCGCGCGGGCAGCACTCGACGGCAGGGGCGAATGGCATCTGAAATCTGACCTCGGTCAGCTGACCCGAGCCGACCGTCGGCGCCATGGACTGCTCACCGCATCGTCCTCGAGCCGCCGAGGCCGGGGATGGTGCGGCCATCTCTCGGGAGCTCCGGCTCTGCGGCGGCCGGACGTACGCCAGGATGTGGCGCAACCGTGGCGGCGGGAACGGGTTCGCAGCGGTCGGTCGGGACAGCGATCCCCAACAGGTCGTAAACCCTTGCGCCGTCGACGGTTTCGTGTTCCAACAGCAGCTCGACCAGACGTCGAAGCACGTCGCGGTGGGACTCGAGCAGGTCGATGGCGCGACGCTCCGCCTCACGCAGCAGGCGTGCGACGTCGGTGTCCACCATCGCCTGCGTGGCTTCGGCAAACGGCCGGCTCGACATCTGTGTTCCGCTGCCGCCGAGAAAGACCGATCCGCCCTGGGGGTATCCGACCGGGCCCAGGGCCGGGGACAGCCCGAACTCGCGCACCATCTTTGTAGCGAGTTCCGTTGCCTGGGCCAGATCGTTCGCGGCTCCGGTGGATCCTTGACCGAAAACGGTCAATTCGGCGGCTCGGCCGCCCAGCCGTACGGCGAGGGTGTCGACAAGGTAGTCCTCGCTGTAGAGATGGCGTTCGACCAGCGGTAGCTGTTCGGTCGTGCCGAGTGTCTGCCCGGCCGGAAGGATCGTCACCTTCGCGATGGGGTCCGCGTGTGGGCACAGCGCGGCAATCAGGGCATGGCCTGCCTCATGGACTGCCACGGCGTGCTTCTCGCTGGGCAGCAACACATTCGATCCCTCGCGGCGGCCGAGCAGAATCCGGTCGCGGGCGGTGTCGAAGTCGAGGGCTCGGATCGTGTATCGATCGTCGCGGACTGCGCAGATCGCGGCCTCGTTGGCAAGGTTGGCCAGATCGGCGCCGGAGAACCCCGGGGTGCTGCGCGCCACGCGCTGCAGATCGACGTCGGATTCGAGGTGTTTACCGCGGCAGTGAACTCCCAGAATCGCTGCCCGTTCTTGCAGCGTCGGCAACGGGATCGTCACCTGCCGATCGAAGCGGCCCGGTCGCAGCAGCGCCGGATCGAGAATTTCGGGTCTGTTGGTCGCCGCCAGAACGACGATGCCGACCGCAGGATCGAACCCGTCCATCTCCGCCAACAGCTGATTGAGGGTTTGTTCGCGTTCGTCGTTGGCTACCGCCGTCGCAGACCCCCGCCGCGACCCGATCGCGTCGATCTCGTCGACGAACACGATCGCTGGGGCTCGTTTGCGAGCCTCGGCGAAAAGATCTCGCACTCGGGCCGCGCCGACGCCCACGAACATCTCGACGAAACTCGAACCGACCACCGAGAGAAAGGGGACATCGGCTTCACCGGCCACCGCGCGCGCCAAGAGGGTCTTGCCGGTACCGGGCGGGCCGATCATCAGGACTCCCCGCGGCGCTACCGCTCCGGCGCGCTGATATCGCTGTGGCGCCTTCAGGAAATCGACTACCTCGGCGATCTCTGCTTTGGCGCCCGTATAGCCAGCGACATCGGCAAATGTGGTTCCCGGCCGCTCGGTATCGAACACCTTGGCTTTCGACTTCCCGACGCCCATCGTGGTGCCGAGTTGACTCGAGGCCCGGCTTCCGGCCCGCCGAAGCCACCAGAACAGCAGCAGGAAGGGAGCGATCATCAGCACCCACGTCAACACTTGCGATGCCCCGGAGCGGGTGGCGGCCGGAGGTGATGCGCTCACCGAAACCCCCGCCTTCTCGAGGCGGTCCAGCAGCTGCGGCCCGGCCTGAGCGGGAATTACGGTGGTGTAGTCGTGGCCGTCGCCCAGCGTGCCCGAGGCCCGTCCGGACGACTGGAGCGTGACAGTCTTGATCTGATGTGCATCGATATCCGAGACGAACTCGCTGTAGCCGAGCTGACGCGGAGACGGCTTCGATTTCTCCAGTCCGGGCAGCCATATCGACGCCGCCAGCACGGCGACGAGCGCGCCGACCGGGACGAGCCACCACAGCCACGCTTTGCCCGACCGCGGCGGGACCGGCGTCGGCGGGGTCCCCGCCGGCGGACCGCTCGCGAGTCTACTCATGAGGCCTCCTGGCCATGCGTGCCTCTGTGCGCGCTGCCGTCAATGTCGCGGTCCGGCGCCGTGTGCGCCCGGCACGTGCTGCATGGACGAATAGCGTTCCGCCGCAACAGCTTCCTGCTTGCGTAGTTGCTCAGCGGGCCGAACGTAGGCATCTGTACTGGGGAAGAACAGCGCTCGGTGGCCGGTATCGGTCCAGTGCACGAGGTACGGAGGCGCTCCCTCACTCCCGTGCACCTCCTCGATCAACCCGTGGCGTACCGCGCCGCCTACCTCATGACCCTCCACGACCAGCCAATCTCCGGGCTTCGCATACATCTGCCGGCACCTCCTCACCGACGATCATGGTCATTCGGAGGGTCTGCCAACAGGGTCGTTGGGCCCACACCGCCCACTACACCCGAGACCGACCCGTCCGGCCGCCGGGCACGTCCGGCGTGGGGGAGGCCGGGGACCTTTGCCCCTTCCGGTCGCGTACCGGCGGGGCGATGGTGAGAAGGATCGAAATGGCCGAACAGGAGGACGAGATGACAACTGCGAGACAGATCATGCACTCGGGTGCCACCTGGATGTCACGTGCGAACACAATCGAGGACGCGGCCCGCACGATGCGGGAACTCGACGTGGGAGTGTTGCCGATCAGCGATGAGCACGAGCGGCTGTGCGGAATCGTCACCGACCGCGACATCGTCGTGAAATGCCTTGCCCTGGGCCATGACCCGGCGACGACGACATGCGCCGATCTCTGCGAAGGAACTCCCCGCTGGATCGACGCCGACGCCGACGCGCGCGACGTTCTCAAAGAGCTGGAAGACCACCAGATCAAACGGCTGCCGGTCATCGAGAACAAACGGCTGGTGGGCATGATCAGCGAAGCTGACATCGCACGACACCTCCAGGACGAAGAAGTCGCGGAGTACGTGGAGCGGGTGTACGCGCGCGGCTGATCACGCCGCGACGGCAAGACAGCGCCGCTACCCGCGTAGCCGCACTGTTCTGCCGGCACCGATACCTGGCGACGGTCGCTGGATCGTCGCCAGGAGCGTGCCGTGATCGGGCCATCCCTAGACCAGACTGGACGCTGGAGGCAATGGCATGCGCAGACCCGAACAGCCCGCGGTTGTCGATGAGTTCGGACTATCTGCGGCCGCCCTGATCACGGTCACCGAACGGCATCTGCGGCGGGACGACACCGGGAAGATCTGCGAGTCGACCGGTCAGATCATTGAGCGGGTCGCCACATTCGGCGGCGCCGAAGAACTGTACCGCCCCGGCGCCGCCGGCCATTGGGGCCGAACGGCTTTCCGCGCTGCTGCGCAACCGCGAGCGGTCAAGTCCAATTGCGTGGTGTATCGGGGTGATTGCCGCGTGATCCTGGTGGGTCAGGCGGTCAGTGCTGGGGTGTCCTCCTGTTCGATGGGTTCGGATTGGCCGCGGGAGCGGGCCAGGACGTCGAGGCCGAGGTAGCGTCGGCCTTCGATCCATTCGTCGTGCTGTTCGGCGAGGACGGCTCCGACGAGTCGGATGATGGCTTGCCGGTCGGGGAAGATGCCGACGACGTCGGTGCGGCGGCGGATTTCCTTGTTCAACCGCTCTTGCGGGTTATTCGACCAGATCTGGCGCCAGATCTGCTTGGGGAACGCGGTGAACGACAACAGGTCCGCTCGTGCGGTGTCGAGGTGAGCGGCCACTTTCGGCAGCTTCTCGCCCAGCGCGTCGAGCACCCGATCATATTGAGCGGCAACCGCTTCGGCGTCGGCTTGATCGAATACCGAATGCAGCAGGGTCCGCACCCACGGCCACGACGATTTCGGCGTGATCGACATCAGATTCACCGTGTAATGCGTCCTGCAGCGTTGCCAGGCCGCCCCGGGCAGGGCGGCGCCGATCGCGGCGACCAAACCGGCGTGCGCGTCAGAGGTCACCAGACTGACCCCGGACAAGCCCCGGGCGACCAGATCGCGGAAGAACGCCAGCCAGCCGGCGCCGTCTTCGCCGCTGGTGACCTGGATACCGAGGATTTCGCGGTATCCGTCGGCGTTGACACCGGTAGCGACCAGAGCGTGCACGTTCACCACACGCCCGTTCTCCCGCACTTTCAACACCAGCGCGTCGGCGGCGACGAACGTGTACGGGCCTTGATCCAACGGCCGGGTCCGGAACGCTTCGACCTGGGCGTCGAGCTCGCCGGCCATGATCGACACTTGAGACTTGGAAAGCTTTGTCACACCCAATGATTCGACCAGCTTCTCCATCCGGCGGGTGGACACGCGAGCAGATAGCAGGTGGCCACCACGCTGGTGAGCGCGCGTTCGGCGCGTTTGCGGCGCTCGAGCAGCCAATCCGGAAAGTAGCTGCCCTGGCGCAGTTTCGGTATCGCGACATCAATGGTGCCGACACGTGTGTCGAAATCGCGGTGTCGGTATCCATTTCGGCTGTTGACACGCTCGTCGGAACGTTCGCCGTAGCCGGCGCCGCACATCGAATCGGCCTCGCTGCTCATCAGGGCTTGGATGAACGTCGACATCATCTCCCGCAGCAGGTCCGGGCTCGCGACGGCGAGTTGATCGGACAGCATCTTGGACGGGTCGATAGGCTGGACAGAGGTCATCGCGTGAACTTTCTTTCCTTCAAGTGACTTGGCGGTCTTTTGAAGGATCACGCGGTGACCACCCTCTCCATCAGAGCCCGGCATCGGTTCGAACGTGGTGTCACGCGATGTCGGCGGAATGGGGAGGCTCCGCGCCACTGGTCTGTTTCCGGCGCTCCGGAATGGGAAATCGTCGGTACGTCGACCGGTCGCCGCGGATTTCTCGTCGCGCCGACGACTTCGGAGTGTCTTCGGCGCGGCGGCGGCCCGGTAGGGGCCGGAAGGAGTCTCGGGCGGATGCAGACGGCGACGTACCTGTCGATCGGCGGGCTTCTGGTGGGCAGCGGGGCGGTCCTGGCATTTCTCGCGGCGATCCGCGTGGCCTTGGAGCCTCGCCGGCTCTCGACGGGATTCGTCCTGCTGGCGGCGGTCACCCTGCTGGGCGTCGGCGGCGCGACCGCGGTCGTCGGACTCGGCCCCGACGTGCCTTCGTCGTTCGGGGTGGTCGTGGTACTCACGGCTCCGTTCGCCGTGGCCGGTATCGCGTTGCTGGTCAACGGAATCGAGCTGATGTCACGGGAGGGGTTCGCGGCGACCACCGCGTTGCCGGTCGTGCTGGGGGCCGGCTTGATCGGCGCGGTGGCCGCGGTCGTCACGGTCGCGTCCGGTCCGGCGATGCCGAGCTGGGCCATTCAGTCCATCGTTCTGGTCGCCGCGGTCGCGGTCTATTTCGTGGCGCATCTGATCGCGTTCGGAGGCTACGCACTGATCTACGGCAGCCTGGCGGCTCGTCCCGAAGCCGATGCGGTGGTGATTCTCGGTTGCGGCCTGAATCGCAGATCGGTCACGCCGCTGCTGGCCGCGCGACTGGACCGAGGTATCGACGCCTACCGCACGGCGCTGCGGTCCGGACGCCGACCGGTCCTGGTTACCTGCGGTGGACAGGGTCCCGACGAGGCGACGACCGAAGCCGACGCGATGGCGCGCTACCTCACCGCCCGCGGCGTCAGCGGACACGCCATCGTCCGAGAACGGCACTCGCGCAATACCGCCGAGAATCTGCGTAATTGCCTGCGCGAGCTGAACCGGCGCGGTATCGATCCGGAGCAGCTCCGAATCACGGTGGTAACCAGTAACTTTCACGTTCTCCGGACGGCCGGGCTGACCCGCCGCCTCGGTATCGATGCCCAGGTCCTGGGGTCTCGGACCGCTGCCTATTTCCTGCCCGCCGCCTTCTTGCGCGAATTCGTCGCGGTATTGGCGTCCCATTACCGGCGCAGCCACATCACGGTCGCGGTCTCGCTTCTGGTCGTCCTGCTGGCCGTGATGGCCCTGCCCTGAACATCGGGCCGTGCTTCACGCCGGGCGGGTGAGATGACGGGCCGGTTCTGTCCGGTGAACCGGCCAGTCCGAAGACGACGTCGCCACGACCGGGACGCTTCCACCCGGCGACGCTGAATCGGCCGTGCCGCCCTATGAGGGCCGCCGGACGAGCGCGGAAGCCGAGGACCAGCCTCGGGAATCACGGCCGCAGTAATCGCGCCACCGCGAGTCGGTTCACCTCGCGGGTTTACGGCGAGGAGATCCACTCTGCCGCATTGCTCGCCACCGTGGGCGACGGCCCGGACAACGCGATGACGGAATCGTTCTGTGCCTCGCAGCAGATCGAACTACTCGACTGCCAGAAATGCACGATTCGCCTCGATTCGTGAACGCAATCCTCGACATCGAGATTTTCCACAACCGTCGGCGCCGCCACTCATCAGCGGCCGTCGAGTAGTTTCGTCGCCCTTCAGCCGCTGTTTCCCGCTCAGAGCACCGATATCTGCGCGACCACGAATTATGTGTCGATTTCGCAACCCGCTTTCGTGGTCAGGATCGCAGACGCTTGCTAAAGTCGCTTCCCGCGACCCCGCAGAAGACGGCACTCCCGGCACTATCGTCCGAACAAAAGGATGTGGCTTGTGAGAGGGTTTCTGGCAGTTGTGGTAACCGTTTTCTTCGGTTGCGCCTGGTTGGGTGAACAGCCCGCTCGGGCGGACGAGGGTCCTTCTGTCGAGCCGACACCGCAGGTGTCGCAGGGGGGTGCTCCGCCCTCGCCGCTGCAGGTCTGGATCGACCAGAACATCAAGCCGCCGCAGTTGACTCCCGGCCCCGAGCAATCTCCCAGCGATCAGCAGGCGGCGTTGTGGCGGGCGATTTTGTCGTCGCCGACCGGGGATCAGACCTTCGATGCCTGGCCTGCGAATCTGGGCGCGCTGGAGCCGGGGCAGATCATCGAGTCGCGTGACGTGACGGCGACGACAGCGCAGCATATGGCGGCGCCGATCGAGCGGGCGGTGCTGTTGAAGTTTCGCTCGACCTCGGCGACGGGCACGCCCTCGTTCGGCACCGCCACATTGATCGTCCCGGCGGCGTCGTGGAACGGTCCGGGGCCTCGACCGGTGGAGGTGGACGCGATGCCGATCAACGCACTCGGGTTGCACTGCACGCCGGGCTACCAGTTGTCGCACGGCATACTCGATCGGACCAACACCGATCTGGTCTGGTTTCTGCCGGCTATCTGGTCGGCCCTGAACAAAGGGCATGCGGTTCTCCTGCCCGACCATGAGGGCCCGCTGATGGCGTACGGCGAGACGAATGTGGCCGGGCACATGATGCTCGATTCGATTCGCGCCGTGCGTAATGCCTTGCCGGAGTTCGGTAACAGTCGTTATGTGGTCGAGGGTTACTCGGGCGGAGCGATCGCCGCGTATGCCACTGCGATGTTGCAGAGGGAGTACGCGCCGGATCTGTCGGACGTTCTGGTGGGCGTGGCCTCGGGGGGACTGGCGGCCGACTACCGGGATATCGCCCACCGTTTCAACGGCGGGATCGCCTCCGGCATTCTGTTGTCGGTGTCGACGGCGATAGCGCGTGAGCATCCGGAGGTGCTGCAGTATATGAATCATCTCGCGCAGTGGGTGACGACGTCGCCGACGCGGGATCTGTGTGGTGACGCCGATGGACCGCTCGGCGTGATCGGTATTCCGATGGATGTGGCGACGAATATCAGCAACCCACTCGACAGTCCGATGGCCGACAATCTGTTTCGCCAACTGGATTTGTCGGACCGGACGTCGGGTGTGCCGCTGTATATCTATCACGGTGCGTGGGATCCCTGGATTCCCCTGGAGGACGCTCAGCGTATGTACGGTGAACAATGCAGCCGCGGCGTTCCGGCCGTTTTCCGCACGGTGCCCGGCGAACATCTGAGTAGTTACGTCACCAGCTATCCGGGACTCAGCGAATGGATCGACGGGCGGCTGCGCGGCGAACCGGCACCGAGTGAATGCCCCGGGAGGTAGCTCGTAATCGTGGCCGTCTGCGCGGCGTGACGGCGTTGCGGCAGAACCGTTTTCAGTAGCCAAAATCTTCCCCACGCGGATTTCGGCTGTCGATTCGCTGGGCCATCGAGTCGAACATCTCGAACGCTTGCTGGCGAAAATCGCGCTGGCACAATCCTGCTTCCGGGACAACCACCTGCTGCAGGCGTGGTCCATGAGCGTCGTACTGTTCGGCACTCTGATCCTCGTCTACGGGCTCACGAAATTCGCTGTGGCCGAGTATCTTTGCGGGTGTCCTCGGGGCGACGTCATAGATCGGATCCCGGTGCGGGAACGGTCGGACAAGCGTAGGAGATGTTTGGCATGTTCGACGACGATCTCGTGCGAGATTCGGTGGAGCGGGCCGATGCATTCCAGCGCGCGCTGGTCGCTACCCTGTGCCTGAATCGGGCGGCCGTTCTCGCCGCCACCGATCGGGCCGACCGCGAGGTCCCAGGACTCTGCCGGCTCATCGACGACTCACTCGAATACTGTCGCGCTCGCGCGGTCGGCACCCCACCACCGATCGGCCCGGAGCTCCTGGCCACGCGATTCCGCGACATTCTCGGCCCCGACGATTTGCCCTTCGAGGAACCCGACGGTGTGGCGGCCTGGTACATCGATGTGGTCTCGATAGCGGATTACGTCGTGAGGACGTGGAACGAGCCGGATGCCGGCGATTCTCGGTGCTTCGACGTCCTGGTCGCCTGCTACTCCCTGGCAGGAATGCTGCAAGACGATCCCCGGACCCCCAGCTCATGGGAGCTCGCCGAGCTCGAGACTGCGAGACAGATCAGCGACCTGCGAGCGGTGGACGGCCTAGCCGAGCCGATCGGCCCCGACCGCCTCGGCGCCCTGCTGGCGGAGTCGCAGCCGCTTCGCGAAGCGTACGCGAGGCGATTCCAGGACGTCCTGGCCGAACACGAACTCGAGCCGTGACGGAAATCGATGCATCGATTGCGCATCGAAACGGGGCGCGTGGGTACAGCCACTGCATGACCAACGACACCGACACAAAAGAGGTCGCGGACAGCGGCCTGGCCACCGAGGAGCAGCCCGCGGCCCGGCATCGTCGTCCCGGTGATGCCGGCGACGACGCGGTCCGGGCGGCCGGGACCTTGTCCGAAGCGCTGGAGACGATCGAACAGGCGCGTGGGAATTTGTACGCGTTTCACCGCCTGACCGGTCGTGCCGATCTACTGTTGGACAGCGCTGTCGATCAACTCGTCGCCGCGGACCGCCCGGACTTGGCGGAGCGGGTGCGAAGCGAGTTGATCGGTCGCAACGTGCTACCGGGGCGATGGACATTTCAGATCGTGGAGGAATACGACGACGGGTATTACTCGGCATTCGCCGACATGGAACGCACGGTGCGCGATCAGCTTGTCGAAGGCCGGCGCCACGTCTTCGAAGCGGAGATGAAGGAACAGCGTCGCACCCGCGGACGACCGGACCACACCGCACGGCCGTAACCGGCACGGTTCCGCCGGCCCGCACGGGCAGCTACTCGACCGCGTCGAATCACGATCGCGACATGAGGCGCAACAGGCCGAGCTGCGGTTCCAGTGCGCCGTCCTGGCCGAGGGCACGGAAATCTGCCTCCACGGCGTCGGCATCGAGGCGGCCCGCGCGCACCGCGCGGTAGCGCAGGAACGACCATACGAACACGTCGAGGTGGTCGAAGCGGGTGCCGCCCTCGAGGACCTCCTCCTCGTGGAACCACAGTGCCACTCGACCATTGGTGAGGACGCAGAAAAGGTTTCCGCCGCCGTCGGCGCCGACGGAGAAGAGGTCGGCGTCGGTGAGTTCGGTGGTGTAATCCGCGTCGAGGATTCCGCAGTCGTTGCCGGCGAAGTCGAAGCCGTACGACCAGTCGAATATGTCGAGGAACTGTGGCATCACCCTCGAGCGCACCCAGGCATCCAGCGCGGCGAGCGCGGCCGTGGACGGTCCCGCGCCGCCCCTGTACCGCCGGTCGTCCTTCGCCGACAGCGTGGTCGTTCCGTCGGCATCGGTCTCGGCGAACACCGAGTGCGTATTGTCGACGCCGCCGGGGCCCGGCTCGACGGGTCTACCACGATCTCCTCCCGCAGCTGTTCGCCGCTGGGACCCGCTCGCCGATCGAGGCAGAATAGAAGCATGGCAAAGGCAACGGTCAACGGTGTCACCATCGCAGAGTCCGACCGCTACGAAACAGTGGAGGGCAATATCTACTTCCCGCCGGAATCGATCAAGAAGGAGTACTTCACGCCCACCGAGACGCACACCATCTGCCCGTGGAAGGGTCGTGCGAGCTATTACACCGTGGATGTCGGTGACGGAAATCCCCTCGTCGACGCCGCGTGGTACTACCCCGAGGCGAAGCGGGCGGCGGCCAACATAGAAGGTCACGTCGCCTTCTACAAGAACAAGGTCTCCATCCACGAGTGATCCACCTCGTCCGCCGGCACTGATGTTGCGGGGACGCGCAGAGAATCGCTTCCGGGGCCGGTAGGCGAGGCAGGTCAGTGATCGGCAACGCAACCGGTCGCGCCGGCTGCTGCGCGGGTCAACGGAGGCTCGGGATCACCCGGGTAGCGACTTCGACAGGAACTCCAGCAGGTGCGGCTCCACGGCGTCCGCATCGGTGAGCGAGAGGAAGTGCGCGCCGCCGTCGACGATCACCGGCGGTCCGGCGTTGGGCAATGCCGCGGCCAACTCGACGGCCCGGTCCACCGGGTAGGCGGCGTCCGCCGACCCGTGCAGGACCAGGGCGGGGCAGTCGATCTCGGAAGCTCGGTCGAGGATGCTGTCCCGCTCGACCAGCGGGGTCAGGACGCGGTCGATGTGATCTCCGGAAAGCTTGCGCCACTTGGCCTGCCACTCGGTTGCGTCGTGCCGGCCCAGGCAGATGGCGGCGTTCATGTCTAGCAGGTCCTGCGTCGGACCGAGTTCTCGCCATGCGGCAGCGGCCTGCCGGTAGGCGTCGGCGACCTGCGGGTCCTCGGCGGCGCCCGACGTTCCGAGCAACACCAGCGCGGCCACCCGGTCCGGTGCCAGGAGTGCCATTCGCAAACCGACGAATCCGCCCTGACTCGTACCCAGCACCGCGCACCGGGCGATTCCGAGGTGGTCGAGCAAGCCGAGTGCGTCGCGGGCCACGTCCCAATAGGTGAAGGGGCCGTCGGCGGGCGTTTCGCCGTGGCCGCGCTCATCCATGGCGATCAATCGGCAGGACTGGCCGAGCGAACGTACCTGCGGGGCGAACATGTCCGCGTCCATCAGGTAGCTGTGCAACAGCAGGACGGCGGGGCCGGAACCGCCGTGGTCGACATAACTGACGACTTGGCCGCTGTCGAGCGTCATCGCTGTCCGCATGCGGCGCAGTCTATTCGGAAGCGGCGATACCGAGATTGTCCCCACCGATGGGAATGGTGTCGCCGATTCCGCTGCACGCATGGATTCGTGGCCGATGTCGGGCGATCAGGGTGAGGCCGGCTACGAGTGGGTGGTGAAGTGCAGCGCGATGTGGCCGCTCTCCATCGCGGTGTCATCTACCGTGTCTTGGGATGCCGAGACGGTCGTTCACCGGCCTGCGAGGTGAGCGGCCTGCCCGGCTGAATCTCGTATCGGCCGGAGCTGCGGGCAGAGCCGATCCGCAGTAGCCGTCCCCGGCAGCTTCGCACCCGGTACGGCGAACGCGACTGAGGAGAGCGGTGGCAGATGACCGAGATCGAATGTCGAGAAGGACCGCGACCGAGCCTGCTCGTCCGGGGCGATCGGCACGCCGGATGGTGAGCGTTCGGGCCGGGCGTTTCCACACGATCTACGACCCGAGCGCCGGCGAGTCGCAGCGATGGTACATCAACGACCACACCATCATTCGCGACGAAGCGGGCCGCTGGCACCTGTTCGGCATCACCCATACCGAACCGGCGGATCCGTTCGACGAGATCGAATTCGCCCACGCCAGTGCCGACGATCTGCAGGGCCCGTGGACCAAACACCCGTCGGCTCTGGTGGTGGACCGCGACTACGGCGAGACGCACCTGTGGGCGCCGTACGTCATCCGCGCCGACGGCCGCTACCACATGTTCTACGCGGGCGGTGGTGACGACCGCACCGCGGCGGCGATCTGTGTGGCCACCTCCGACGACCTGTTCGAGTGGACCCGCGAACCGACCGGGCCGGTGTTTCGCGACGGGTACGACGCCCGCGATCCGATGGTCGTGTGGATCGACGGCCGCTGGGTGATGTACTACGCCGCGACGAGTTCGCCGACGGGCGGCAACTACGTGGTCGCATACCGCACGAGTACCGACCTGCGCACCTGGAGCGAGCGGCACATCGCGTTCACCGACCCCACGTCGGGCACCGAGGCCGGCAATACCGAATCACCGTTCGTGTTGTCCCACAACGGATCCTGGTATCTGTTCATCGGCCCGCGACCCGATTACGTCGGCACCGACGTGTTCCGCGGCGACAGTCCCTACCACTTCCGGATCGACGACCGTGTCGGCCACATCGCCGCGCATGCCGCCGAGGTGATCGACGACGGCGATCTGTGGATCACCAGTTGTGGCTGGGGTCAGGGCGGAGTCTCGCTGGCTTCCCTCGAGATCGGCAGAACCGCACCGTAGACCGTGCCCCGAGTGATATCTCTAGTGGTGCGAGCGCGGCCCGGAGGCGGCAGCCTGCGTTACCACCGAGGACCGTGCGGACCACCATCGGGCACAGCAGCGAGTAGTCCGACCGTTCGTCTCTGGAAGGGATCCGGCGTGGCACGTATCGGTGTGATCAGCATTTCCGACGGACGCGACTATGTGCACGACGGCATAGCCGAGTTCATCCGTACCAACGAGGACCGGCTCGTCGCCGAATTGACCTCCGCCGGACACGAGGTGGTGCGCGGCTCCGTGCCGGTCAGTACCAACACTCTCGCCGTCTCGGTGGCTCGCGAAGTCGCCTCGGCCGGAGTGGATCTGACGGTTCTGCACTACGCGGTGTGGGCGTTCCCGCACTTCACGATGCTCGTGCAGGGAGCCACGCCGGGAGCGTTGCTGCTGCTGTCCAATATCGACCCGGTCCAGCCCGGAATGGTCGGGATGCTGGCGGCCGGGGGAGCGCTGGATCAGATCGGCCGCACGCACACCCGGCTGTGGGGCGACCCGGCCGACGCGGATCTGATCGAGAAGATCGGTGTGCAGGCGGTGGCGGCGTCGGCGGTGTCGAGCTTGCGCGGCTCGACGTTCGGACGGTTCGGCGGCCGGCCGATGGGGATGAACACCGCCGTCGCGAATACCGATCAGTGGCAACGCATCTTCGGTGTCGACGTCGAGGAGATCGACCAGTGGGAGATCGTGCGCCGCGCGGAAAAGGCGGACGCGGCTGAAGTTTCCAAGGCCCGGACCTGGCTGGAGGAGACCACCGCAGGAGTGCACTACGACGGTGACAAACTCACGCCGGAGTTGCTGGAGCGCCAGATCCGCTCCTACCTCGCGGTGCGCGAGCTGATCGACGAATGGAATATCGACTTCTCCGGCATCAAGGGTCAGCCCGAACTCACCCAGTACTTCGCCACGATGGACGTCACGGAGGCGTTCCTCAACGACCCGTACGACTGGGACGGTCCGAAACCGACGCACGTGTGCGCGACCGAAGCCGACATGGACGGCGCGCTGACCATGCAACTGCTCAAACAGATCTCGGGGACGCCGGTGTTGTTCGCCGACGTCCGCCACTACCACGCGGACCGCGACATCTGGGATCTGTGCAACTCCGGCCAGCACGCCACCTGGTTCGCGGCGCGCAGCGACGATCCGGCCGAGAACCTGTCCCGCGTGCATCTGTTCCCCGAGGTGTTCTTCTTCCCCGCCGGCGGGGCGTCCGTCCATCATCTCGCGGCCCCAGGGCAGATGACGCTGGCCCGGCTCACGCGCAACGACGGCAACTATCGAATGCAGTTGATGCTCGGCGACTTCGAGACTTACGACGAGGCCACCAACGACGAATTGATGCGCCAGTCGACGCGCGAATGGCCGCATGCGTTCGCGCGGCTGGACGCTCGTGCCGAGGATTTTCTGTCCCGGTTCGGCGCCAACCACATCCACGCCGTGCCCGGTGACCATCGCGGGACCGTGCGCGCCGCGTGTGATCTGCTCGGTGTCACCGTGGACGAATTCACTCGGTGACCATGTTTCTCGGAATCGACATCGGCACATCGGGTTCCAAGGGCGTGCTGACCGACGCCGACGGCAAGGTCCTCGCGCGGGCCGAGTGTCCGCACGAGGTGTCGATGCCGCGACCGGGCTGGGTCGAGCACGACGCGGAAACCGTGTGGTGGGTTGATTTCGTCGCCATCGCTCGCGAACTGGTCGATGCCGCCGCCGGTGCTCGGCTGGAGGGGCTCGGGATCAGTGGTATCGGCCCGTGTCTGCTGCCCGCCGATGCGCAGGGCAACCCGCTGCGGCCGGCCATCCTGTACGGCGTCGACACCCGGGCAGGAGTCGAAATCGCCGAGCTGGCAGACGAATTGGGCGCTGCGGCCGTGCTCGAGCGGGCGGGGTCGCCGCTGACCAGTCAGGCTGTCGGACCGAAGCTGCGGTGGCTGGCGCGGCACGAGCCGCACGTGTACGAGCGCACGCGCATGCTGCTCATGGCGAGTTCCTTTCTCGTGCATCGGTTGACGGGGCGATACGTGCTCGACCATCAGTCGGCGAGCCAGTGCGTGCCCATGTACGACCTGCGCAAACGAGAATGGGCGAGCGATTGGGCCGAGCACTGTGCTCCGGGCCTGCCGTTGCCCGAACTCGCCTGGCCCACAGAGATAGCCGGCCGGGTGACTGCGGAAGGTGCTGCCGCAACCGGTCTTCCGGAGGGCTTGCCGGTCACCACCGGCACCGTCGACGCGTGGGCCGAAGCGGCCAGTGTCGGCGTGCGCGCTCCCGGCGATGCCATGGTCATGTACGGCACCACGATGTTCCTGGTCCAGATCCTCACCGAGCCGCGTCCGCATCCCGGCCTGTGGGGAACCTGCGGCGCGTGGCCCGAAACATATTCGCTCGCAGCGGGAATGGCGACCTCGGGCGCGGTCACCGATTGGCTGCGCCGCCTGGTCGGCGGAGACTTCGGTGACCTGGTCACGGAGGCCGGGAAGGTTCCGGCGGGCAGCCGGGGACTGCTGATGCTGCCGTATTTCGCCGGCGAACGAACACCGCTGTTCGATCCCGACGCTCGCGGCATGGTCGCCGGCCTCACCACCAGCCACGGCCGCGGCGAGCTGTACCGCGCCGCGCTGGAAGGAACCGCGTACGGAGTGCGGCACAACCTGGAAGCGATGGCCGACGCCGGCGGCCGCGCTCGACGTCTGGTCGCGGTCGGGGGTGGAACGAAGGGCGGGCTGTGGACCCGGATCGTGTCCGACGTGACCGGTCTGCCGCAGGAATTGCCGGCGGAGACTGTCGGTGCCTGTCTCGGCGACGCCATGCTCGCTGCGGAGGCGTCCGGCGTCGACACCTCCGGCTGGAACCCGGTGACGTCGACCGTCGAGCCGGAAGCCGCTCGGCAGGCGGTCTACGACCAGTACTACCGGCGCTACCGCGAACTCTACGAATCGACTGCGGATATCGCGCATTTCCTTGCTACCGAACAACATCGGGCGGCGAATAATGGCTGAACTCTGGCGACTCGATCGCGCGCGGACACGCTCGATCAGCCCCGAGAACCCGACCGGCGCGCCGGGGGCGGGCGCACGGGCGGAGACCGGCACCGGCGCGGGCGCGGCACGCGATCTCGGTGTGGGGTGGAAGGTGTCCCCGTCGATCGACCTCGCGGCCGGAGCCACCGCGACGCTGGCCGACGTATCCGGACCGGGTGTCATCCGGCACTTCTGGCTGACCACCGACCGCACACTGCTGCGCCGATTGACGCTGGCTTTCACCTGGGACGACGACCAACATCCGTCTATCGACGTGCCGCTGGGCGACTTCTTCTGCAACGGCTGGGACGAACTGGCACTGGTGAGTTCGGAAATGGTCGTGGTCGCACCCGCGGGTGGCCTGAACAGCTACTGGCCCATGCCTTTTCGCGAGCGCGTCCGTGTCACCCTGCATAATCCGACCGAACGTCCGGTGCCGGTCTACTATCAGCTCACCTACGACGAAACCGAGGTAGGCGAGGACGCAGGCTACCTGCATTGCCAACGGCGACACAGTAATCCGCTGGGCGCTCCGGCGGTGCACACCATCGTCGACGGCATTCGGGGCCGCGGACGCTACGTCGGCACCTATCTGGCGATCGCTCCCAACGCCCCGGGCTGGTGGGGCGAGGGCGAGATCAAATTCCATCTCGACGGAGACGACGAGTTCCCGACGATCTGCGGCACCGGCACCGAGGATTATTTCGGCGGCGCCTGGAACTTCGACCTCGACGGCGCGTACCGCGACTACTCCAGCCCGTATCTCGGCCTGCACCAAGTACTTCCGCGCGACGAGATCTACACGCCGCAACAACGATTCGGCATGTACCGCTGGCATGTGCGCGACCCGATCCGCTTCCACGAGGAACTGCGCGTCACGCTGCAAGCGCTGGGATGGCAGGACGGCGGGCGGTATCTGCCGCTGGCCGACGCCGATATCGCCACCACCGCATGGTGGTACCAGGAAAGGGGACGGTGAATGCGTGCGTTGGTGATCGAAAAGCCCGGTGAGTACTCGGTCCAGACTATTCCCGACCCGACCCCCGGCCCCGGCGAGGTGGTCGTCGAGGTGGCCGCGGTAGGAATCTGCGGTACCGACATCCACATCGTCGAAGGCGAATTCCCACCCACGCCCTATCCGATCGTGCCCGGCCACGAGTTCTGCGGTGAGATCGTCGACGGTCCGAGGTCCGGCGAGAAGGTGGCCGTGGACCCGTCGCTGTTCTGCGGCGCCTGCCACTACTGCCGCATCGGCCGCGGCAATCTGTGCGAACGCTGGGGCGCGATCGGCGACACGGTGAACGGCGCGATGGCCGAATACGTCGCGGTGCCGGAGGCCAACTGCTATGCGCTGCCGGCCGATCTGCCCGCCGCACACGGCGCGCTGGTGGAACCGCTGTCGTGCGCGGTGCACGGATTCGACGGATTACCACGCACATTGGGTGCGCACTACCTGATCTACGGCGCGGGCACCATGGGCCTGATGATGCTGCAACTCGCCGTGACCGCAGGCGCGACCTCGGTATCGGTGGTGGACCTCAACACCGACCGGCTGCAGGTAGCCCGCACACTCGGCGCCGACGTGGTCGCCACGAACGCCGACGAGTTCGACCGCCCGCACGGCTGGGAAGTCGTCATCGACTGCACCGGCGCGATCCCGGCGATCGAAGACGGCCTCACCCGAGTCCGCCGCGGCGGCACCTGCCAGCAGTTCGGCGTCGCCCCCGGCGAGGCGACGGCCTCCTTTTCACCCTTCCGCATCTATAACGACGAAATCACCATCGTCGGCTCGATGGCAGTGGTCCACAGCTTCGGCCGCGCCGTCGACCTCATGTGCAAGGGCGCCATCGACGCCGACACCATGATCACCCACACCTTCGGGCTCGACCAGTTCTCGGAAGCGCTGCAAGCCTTCCGCGACGGCATCGGCCGCAAGATCCAGATCGCCCCGCGCGGATAAATGGCAACCGTCGCCGGAGTGGACAGCTCCACGCAATCGTGCAAGGTCGTGGTGTGCGACGCGGACACCGGTGAGGTGTTGGCACGGGGATCCGCGCCGCACCCTGACGGAACCGAGGTTCCGCCCGAGGCATGGTGGACCGCATTGCAACAGGCGGGGGAGGGGTTGCTCGACAACGTCGACGCGGTATCGATCGCCGGCCAGCAGCACGGCCTGGTGGCGCTCGACGACTCGCACCGGCCAGTGCGAGATGCTCTGTTGTGGAACGATGTTCGCTCTGCCGATGCAGCCGACGACCTCGTCGCGGAACTGGGCGGACCGCAGGCGTGGCTGGATGCCGTCGGCAGCGTCCCCGTCGCCGCCTTCACTGCCGCGAAGTTGCGGTGGATGGCCGATCACGAGCCCGAACTCGCGGACCGGGTCACCCGGGTGATGCTGCCGCACGACTACCTCACCTGGCGGTTGCTTGGTGGTAGTGATGCCGCACCCACCACCACCGATCGCAGCGACGCCTCGGGCACTGGGTACTGGTCCGCAGTGGAGGGCCGGTATCGAGAAGACCTGCTGGCCTTGGCCTTCCGTAACCGGACCCCGCAACTTCCGAGGGTGCTGGAACCGTCCGAGAGCGCCGGACGCACCGCATCGGGCGCGCTCGTCGCCGCGGGAGCGGGGGACAACGCGGCTGCGGCACTCGGGCTCGGGATCGGCGATGGCGACGTGGTGATCTCGCTGGGCACCAGCGGCACGGCGTTCGCGCGCACCTCGCAGCTGCACACTGATGCGTTCGTCAACGGATTTGCCGACGCGACAGGACAATTCCTGCCGTTGGTGTGCACACTCAACGCCGCCCGGGTGCTCGAGGCGATGGCCACGGCTTTGAGAATCGGCATCGGCGAACTCGATGCACTGGGCCGCCAGGCCCCGCCGGGCGCCGACGGCCTCGTCCTGCTGCCGTACCTGTCCGGCGAACGCACCCCGAACCTTCCGCACGCGACGGGCAGCCTGCACGGATTGCGCGCGGAGACAATGCGACCCGCACACCTGGCCCGCGCCGCAGTCGAAGGCATGCTGTGCAACATGGCCGACGCGCTTGACCGACTACGCGCGGCCGGCGCGACACCTCGGCGCGTGCTGCTGATCGGCGGCGGTTCGCGTTCCGCGTTCGTCGCCGAGACCGCCGCGCATATTCTGGGTGCGGCGGTGACTGTCCCGGCGCCGGAGGAGTACGTCGCGCTCGGTGCTGCACGGCAGGCCGCGTGGGTATTGCGCGGTGGCGCTGAACCGCCGCGGTGGCCGGCGGCCGCGGCTGTCGAGATTCCGGCATCCGGCGACGATGCGGTGGGCGAAAGGATCCGCACCGCCTACACGCAGGCGCGAAATGCGTTGTACGGCAACTGAGCCCGTGCCACTGGTCACCGAGCCTGAAATGGCACCATAGTTCCCCCCTGCAGAAGGCTGAGATTTCGGACCACCGGACTTTGATCCGCCAGCGATCGAGGCTGGCGGTGAATTTCAGCGGGTGAGCTGTCCCTCCGCAATTCCTGCTTGAAGTTACCCGCGCATTGCACCGTCGGGCCACACGACTTCTACGGGCAACCCCTTCTGCCGCGCCAGCGCGACAACACTGCCGGTCCCGCTGCGTTCGCCGGCCTGCCCGTCCCACACAGCGATCAATCGATCGCACGACCCGAGCACAGCCTCGTTCGCAGCTTCGTAGGCGTCGGCACCGGCGTCTCCGAAATCCATCACACGCACCGTATCGGCTCGGCGCAACAATTCATCGAACAGCTCGGCATGGTCCTGCTTCACCTTCTGCTCACGGTAATTCCGCGACGGGAGTACCACTTCCAGGCGGCCCCCTTGATCGAGAACAGCCTGAGCGAACACTGAGTCAGCTCCACGGGCAATGCAGCTCACGCCGACCAAGTTGGCCGGGTCACCCGCATCGGCCAGATGGCCAACGATCTCGTCGTACACCAGCCGGGCCGTGTCTTTCGTGATGTTCATATGCCCAGTAACGCCGATATGCACGATCCACAACTCCTCTACACAGACACCGAAACCATCGGTCGCATACGGTCTCTCAGCTCGGCCACCGCGCCGACGCTCTGCAATTGCTCGGTCTGGTTGTACACCCTCAGCAGCTTCTTCCGCACACGGTCCGATCCGGTCTTCTCGACCGTATCCAACGCGGCCTGACCAAGACGGCACGCCTCCTTGAGCTCGCCTTCGATCATTCGAGCCTCCGCTATACCCAGTTGGTCGAGTGCCGAGCTTCGCAATCGATTAGATTGCCGCAGTGAGATCGCGTTGCTGATGGACTCGGCTGCCTCTCCCGCGAATGATGGTTCGCGGCGGGCAATTTCGAGTAGGCGACCGCCGAGGGTGCCGCGGAGTTCCGCAGCGTCGAAGTAGTTGATCCAGTAGGGATCTTCCGACGGGTCGCAATCAGCGAAGGCGCTGTCTACCTTATCGCAGGACCGGCGAAACGCGGATAGCCGGCCCAGCTTGCCGTATGCCCACGCCTCCCTCGTATGCAGCATCGCCCGTACTGTCGGAGTCACGCGATCGGCGAAGCGGTCCTGGGCAAGCCGAATGAGTTCCAGCGCATCTACGGCACGCTCGCGTTCACTGTCTGCCCGTTGGAAGGCCGTGCCGTAATGGTCCAACGACATCAATTGGCGGGCCATCCCCGCGATTGCGTTGGCGCACAGGGCTGGATCATCGGCGGCGTTCGCTGCACGGATCGCGAGCATGTAGTACTTCTGCGCCGTTTCCTGCTCACCGGAGTCCCACGACATCGTGGCGGTCGTTTCGGCGAGCAGTGCCAGAACGCGCAGCAATCGACGCTTGATCTGCGGCGGATGAGTATCCCGAAGCATCTCGTTGACCTCGCTGAGCTGGCCGACAACGGCCTTCCTACGCAAACCGCCACCGAACTGATCATCCCACTCGCGAAACACCCGTGCGGTGTTCTCCAGCTGTTCGATCTCCTGATAACCGGAGCCGATACCCAGATGATCCATTGTCGTGCAGTCGGTTTGGGTCGACAACCATCGTTCCAGTGGTTCGAGCAGCGCTAAGCCCACTACGACGCCTGCGAGTGCTTTCGATATTTGGCGCCGGTCCAACACCAGATCCTTCCTCGTCAGGTCATGAGCGATTGTCGTGCAGTCAGCGGACCATATGTCCACGCCCGAATCCGGGAGGACGACCTCGATGTGGGCAGGATGCGACGTGCCGGCAGTCGCGGCAACCCGTGAAGAGCGCTGATGCGCGACGAAGCGCCGCCGCTGTTCGGGCGTCGCCTGCTCCAGCATGGTGCTCATCAACTCGGCGAAGAAGGACGGAAGTTGGACGGTCGTTCCTCGGCGCTTCCACTTCTTCACGGTCGACACAGCGATTCCTGCGCGCTGGGCGAATTGGGGTTGAGACAACCCCAGCGCTTCGCGCAAAGCTGTCGCGTCGGCACCGGTCCATATGCCCTGCATACCCAATACCTCATCCCCTGCCGGAGGTGCGTGTACCAGCGTGAACCGAACGTATACCAGCGTGCCCCGCGTCAACCTTTCAATGCAAATCCTCCAGCGCCAAGGTTGATTCAGCCCCGCCGCCGGGTCGATGCCGGCGCTCTCGGCGCGCCGATCAACGCAGCAGTGACACCCCTGGTCGGTGGCAAAACGCTCCTCGGCGGCGGGTGCCTTACCACTGAAACAGCCCGGAGGAGCAGAACAGCATGAATCACGACCGCGTTCCGGTGAGCAACGTGGGGAGTGCCCACATCATCACGCTAGCCAATCTCGACTGTGCCGTGTGTGACTGCCCGGTCGAGCGGCAGGCGAGGCAACGGTTGGTCGATTCCGATCAGTCTGTGTCGGAAAGCAATAGGCGGTGACGGCGATGTCGTGGGGACTGGGCGTGGCGATCGGAATTCCCGTGGTGGTGGGTGTGCTGGCAGTCGCTTGGCCGGAACGGGTCGAGCGGGGCAAATCCGCCTACGACATCGAGGCACGGCGGCGGGCGTCGACCAGGATGGCCAAACGAGAGGACAGGGCATGAATACCGGAACACGGAATGTGCAGCGCCCCAGCGCAATCGGCCTGATACGTGCCGATGTATCGGGCGCGCGAGCGCCACTGCACGCTGAGCAGATCCGTCGCCATGCCGAGCGCATGGGGTACGTGCACGCCTACACGGTGCAGCCGCCAGCAGACGATGCCGACCCGATTGGCTACGCGCTCGGTCTCGCTGCCGGCCTGGGTGTCGACGCGATGATCGTCTACGACCTGGAAACCGTCGGGCACACCCCGAGCCGGGTGTGCGAGCTGTTCGATCTGGAGACGGTCTGTCCTCCGGTGACGTGGGCTGCAGCGGTGCTGAGCCCGGACGACGCGGCTCATAGGCATCCGGAACAGCCGCTCACGGTGGTCTCAGCGCAACGAATCATGCAGCAGCACTTGAAGTGTCACGCGATTTCGTGCGCGCGAAAGTCGAGCGCTTACAGCTTCCTTGTGCGCGAGGGCAAGATCGTCCCGCCCGTCGACACCCCGCGCGAGCGCGCCGCTGCCCGCCGCATTCCCTTCCGACCGCGACCTGACAGCGACGCCCCGCTACCGGAGGGCGTGAACCTGGAAACGCTGCTCGAGGTTCTGGCCGGCCTGGCCGAATACTCTCCAGTCGGGAAGCAGTAGCGGGACGCGATGAGCTTCGCCAATCCCGCTGAAGCTCGACATGAATCGCCGCTGCCGGACGAGCCGGATATCGGCCTCTGCGTCCTGATCACGGTCCCCAGCGAACATGAACTGAGGTTTGTGGCATGCGTATCGGCCGCGATGCGGTTCGTCGTGTGCTGGTGCGCTGACTACCCGGCCATGAGCGTGACCTTCGAAGCGCCTGGCCGTGAGTGGCGTCGGCTGCCGTGCGAACGGCTGTGGGCTCTTCCGTGACCGGCGTCTGGATCTTCGGTGCGGTCACTGCTGGTGTGCTGCTCACCGTCTTATTCGGCGTGTGGTGTTGGCCGAGCTGCATCCCGAAAGGCCGCTCAGTGGACGAGATACGTCAGCGCATCGAGGACGAGGAGAACGACGAACTGTGACAGCGCGCCGAGCTAGTCTGACCAGCAACCAATCGACGACGGGAGCCCGCTATGAGCGACGCCGAGCAGATCGGTTTCGACATCGAATTCGACGACAAGACACAGGCGTGGCTGGACTGGCTCGAGCCGGCCCGGATGAAGCAGGCCGTCCGAACGTTCCTCGCCGATACGCTCAATCCGCCTGTCGATCAACCGAATTGGTGGGAGCCGGAAGTCTTCGATCGCCTCGGCGAGCGGATCGCCGCCGTGTTCCCAGACTTCGATTCTCTGACCGCACCGGACAACCGCGAGATCGCCGATCAGCTTGTCCGCTTCCTCGGTGAGGGTTTCATCCGCCGCACGGGCATGATCTGGGTGAACAACCCCGAGTGGGGCGAACTGCTCTTCACGGACTTCGGGCCCTGTGTGCAATTCGAGGGCGACCAGCCCAGCATCGTGTCCATGACCCACATGGCCGAACTCACCGCAACCGGTGAATTCGGTGCCGTGTTGTCAATTCTCGACGACTGTCTGCGCCGCGATCGTCGATAGATCCAAACCTGCTGTCTGACAGCGTTATCCGCTTCCGAGTAGCAGTCGAGTAAGTAAGGCGCGCTTCCCAATCGACTTTCCGTATTCGGGGGTGGGTGAGCCATGTCCGGCGACAGCTACGACGACATCCGACGCGGCCATGACAGCAATACGCGGGGCCGGATCTTCGAGAACGGCACCGACAGGTATTTCCGCGATCGACAGCGGGGCTATCAGCAGCAGTCGCGCGAATACGCCACGCCATTCGGTAAAAGGCGGTTCGACAAGGCCAGAGCCAGTGGACGCGAGCAAGGCCGCGTCGACAGCATCGAGGACAAGTCGGGGCGGCTCGGCGGGAAGAAGGACGAAAACCAACTCCGCAAAGATCACTATCTCCTCAGCAAGGGCGTCGTCAGCCAGTACCGGTTACGCACGGTGGAAGGCGAGAAGATCTCGAAGACAGCGCGGGAGCTGATCGACAAATTATCCCGCGACTTTCCGGACCGATTCACTCATCAGATCATTTCGCGAACCCAGGCAACGCAAATCTATGCGAACGGCCGCGAGCGCGAAAAGGACAGTCGGCAGCTGGAGCTGTACAACGCGCAAGCGCTGCAACGGCGTCAGCGCGCGGCTCAGCGACTAAAGAAGGTTCGCGAGGCAGCTCGGCGCCTGCATGAACGCGAGCAGCAGCGGAGGGATCGCGAAGATCGGCGGCGGCGGGCGGCGGAGCGGCTGCCGAAGGTGCGTGATGCCGCCGAGCGGCTGCGCCAGGAGCGGCAACGCCGCGAAACGCGAGAACAGAAATTGCGCGAAGCCTCTGAGCGGGTGGCACGCGAATTCGGGGAGGTCATGAGGGGCATCAAGCGTCGAGATCGGGAGGTCAAGGAGGCCCGCGTTGCACGCGAAGCGCGCCTGCACGCGGAATTGCACGAGATGAGCGCGTATGCAGAACAGGTCCGTCAGGCTCGTGAAGCAGCCGACGCCGCGGACCATGCTCGCCTCGAGGAAGCCGCCGAAGCCGAAGAACGCGCGCGGCTGGAGCGAGAGGCGACGGAACGGGCGCGGCAGCAACGGGAGCAGGCGGACGCACACCTGCGGGCGAGGCTGCCGCCGGACGTAGCCGATCTGCTACTTCTCAGTCGGCCGACACCGGGGTTGGAGTCACCGCACCGTGAGCCTCCGTCCGCGGGTTCCACGCGCGGTGGCAGGACAGAGCGATCACGTGCACGAGCACGGGAACGAGAGGGGAGAGGAAGAGGCATCTGACGAGACCGTCTGGCGCGCGCCCGAGCTAGTCGTCGGGCGCCGTGTGCGAATTCGAGTAGGGCCTTGCCTGTGCTAGCGAGACTCAGGGCCAAGTAACTTTGACGGCCCTAAGATCATGTGAACCCTGTTGAACTGCTTCATATTCCACTTCAACCTGGTCGTTGAGGACAACGTCACCGAAATTCTTGTGCTCACCCAGCGAGTCGAGGCCGAACCAGACATGCGAACCGTCAACGGTCTCGATTATCCCGGTGGCGCGCTTCTCGTTCCAGCGCCAGACTTTCCCCTTGGCGCGCTGCACCTTTCGCTCGTATTCCATGTGCTCAACTATATCCACGGCGGGTCGGCAACGTGTCCGCGCAAAATTCCGTCAAAAGGGTCTGGCCCCCCTTATCGAGGGCGGAGGAAGCTGCGGCCCGGGGTGATTGCCTGGGCGGCCGGAAGGCTTGTGATGGTGCGAGTTTCGCGATCGGATTCGGTCATATGCCCAGTGCTACCGGTGTCTCGTCGCGCTCACGCGCCGCGTGGCGGGGCAGGAACATGGCCGGGACGATGATCACCGCCGTGAGGCCGAACGCCACCCAGAACGCGAAGCCGAAGGAGTCGGCGAGCAATGGTCCGACCACCGGCATCAGTTGGGGTGGGACGGAGTTGATCTGGCCGGAACCACCACTGCCGGATGGCAATCCGCGCTCGGTCAGCTTTCCGGAGAGGTGCTGCGTCAGCGCGGTCACCAGCAAGGCGCTGCCGAGCGACGCACCGACCTGCTGAATGGCCGAGAGCGTGGGCGCCGCGCGTGTCAAGGCGTCCTTGCCCAGTTCCGTGTAAGCGGCCGCGATAGTCGGCATCATCACCGAACCGAGGCCCATACCGCGCACGAACAGAGCCACACAGAGCCAGACGTACGAGGTGTCGGTGCCTACGTGCGTGAACGGGAGGGTGCCGACCAGGGCGAGGACGACGCCGACGGGGACCACATAGCCGGCGCCGATGCGGTCGGTGAGCCGGCCGCCGATCACCATCGCCACGACCGCGCCCAATCCCTGGGGTGCGAGGAGCAGGCCGGCGTCGAGCGGGCCCTGCCCGCGCACGGTCTGGTAGTACAGCGGAAGCAGCAGCATGCCGCCGAACAATCCGATCGCGACGAGAAAGACCGCGATGGTTCCGCTGGCGAAGAGCCGGTTGGTGAGCAGGCGGACGTCGACGATCGAGTCGGCTCCCTTGTGCAGGCTGTGCCAGGTGTAGAGCGCCAGGCCCGCGACGCCGCCGATGAGCCAGCCGAGCACGCCCCACTCGGTGAAACCACCGTGTGAGCTGGCCTCGGAAAGTCCGTAGAGCAGGCAGACGAGGCTGCCGGAGAGCAGGATCAGACCTCGCAGGTCGAGACGGCCGTGCTCGGGCAGGGTGTCGCCGTGTGGAAGTTTCCAGACCGCGAGCGCGAGGGCCAAAGCGCCGACGGGGACGTTGACGAGGAAGATCCAGTGCCAGCTCGTGTACTGCACCAGCAGACCGCCGATTACCGGGCCGAATACCGGTCCCAGCAGCATGGGGACACCGAGAATGGCCATGGCTCGGCCGAGGCGTTGCGCGCCCGCGGCTCGGGTGATGATCGCCTGCCCGGCGGGCAGCAGCATGCCGCCGCCGAGTCCCTGCAGGATGCGGAAGCCGATCAGGCTTTCGATGGACCAGGCGGTCGCGCACAGAGCCGAGCCCGCGACGAACAGGCTTACCGCGGTGAGCCAGACCGGTCTGGAACCGAACCGATCCATCGCCCATCCGGTGACCGGGATGGCCAGCGCCACCGCCAGCAGGTAACCGGTCACCACCCACTGCGTTGTGGACAGGGTCGCGCCGAGTTCGGTGCTCAACGACTTCAGGGCGACGTTCACGATGGTGGTGTCGAGAACCACCATGATCATGCCGGACACGATGACGAGTCCTGTGACGATGACGCTGCGGTCGAGCTTGCCCGACTGCTGCGCTGTAGTGGTTTCCATATCAGCTCCCTCGTCGAAGGTGCCAGGACTCGACCGGGCGACAACACCCTGCGACTACCCGTCGTGTGGCCGATTATCGCGACGCTGTCCTTCCGCAGGTTGTCACAGACCTCATCGCCCGGGGGGAGATCGGACGAGTCAGGGTAGGTGACCTCTCCGCCGACTCACGACACATGGACACGATCTTCCGGTGACATGAGGGTGCCGGAGGTCGACGGATGGACGACGCGGAGATGTCTGGAACGAGTCGGCGCGGTTCAGGTGACTCAGGTTCGGGAAGCCGAGGTCGTTATCCCTGCCGGCCCGCTGCGGTGCGCGAGCGCGGCGACGTAGAGTTCGCGGTAGGCGTAGACAGTTGCGCGAACCAGTTTCTGCGCCAATGGCATTCGCCGGTAGAGGGTTCTCTCGGCGGTGCCGTGGGTGCGGTCGAGGCGGGGCATCACCCAGGCAGGGGTGCGCTGGAACACCGTCAGGTGGGCAGTGCGGTCGGCGATCTCGGGCACGAACTGCACGGCGGAGGCGCCGGTGCCGATGACGGCCACTCGCTCGCCGGTCGGGTCGTGGTGGTGGTTCCAGGTGGCGGAGTGGAATACAGTGCCGCGGAATGCGTCCAGTCCGGGCAGGTCGGGCAGTTTGGGCGTGGACAGCGCCCCGGTGGCGGCGACCAGGATGGTGGCGGTGAGCTCGCCGAGGGAGGTCCGCACCTGCCATGCCTGCTGGTCGGTGTCCCAGTGCGCGCCGAGCAGTTCACATCCCGTCACCAGGCGGTCACGCAGGCCTGGCGGTCGACCACGTCCCGGAGGTACCGCAAGATTTCCGGTTGCCGGGCGAAGGTGTGACTCCAGTCGGCGTTGGGGGCGAAGGAGAACGAGTGCAGCGAGGTCGGGACGTCACACGCGCATCCGGGATAGGTGTTGTCGCGCCATGTTCCGCCGACCTCGCCGGCGCGCTCGATGATCAGCACGTCGGCCCCCGGGTCCTCGCGCAGCACCGCCGCGGCGGCGGCCAGTCCGGCGAAGCCCGCGCCGACGACCAGCGTGTGCACGGTGGGCGGCAACACAGCCGCGCTCATCGCGCACTGCCCAGATGCCGGTCCAGGAAGTCGATCTGGTCGGTGACGATCTGCTCGAAGTGGGGTTCGAGATACGGTTCGAAGTGTCTGCAGTCGTAGGTCAGGGCCTCACCGCGCGGGATTCGGGCCGCGACCCGCAGGGCCTTGGCGTAGGGGGTGACGTCGTCGCGGCGGGCCACCTGCACCAGCGTGGGCGCGGTGATCTTGGCCGCCGATCGCCCTGGGGAGTAGAACGGCATGCGTAGCCCGATGCGGGCCGCCACGTCATTCTCGGACAGGAACTCCTGCTCTTTGCTCCCCGCCATCCGCTGGACGAGCTCGTAGGCGCCCGGCGAGGTCATCATCGCCGTCTCGCCCGGGCGCCCGATGGACTTGACCCGGTAAGGCTCGCGCCCCAGCAACGCCCCGAGCTGATCCCGCAGCGCCGCCAGACCCAGCCGGACCACCAGCCCCGGCGGCGGGGAGAACGCCGAAGCGGGGCCGTCGACATGCGGCACCTGGGCGATCACGGCGGCCAGGCCGTGGTCGTGCGCGGCGAGGTCGAGCACATGACCACCGCCGAACGAGGAACCCCACGCGACCACCCGGGCCGGGTCGACGCCGTCGAGCTCGCGAGCGTAGGCGATCGCCGCGCGCCAGTCGGTGTGTTGTTTGCCGATGTCGAGGATGCGGCGCGGGGCACCGGCACTGGCACCCCAGTGCCGGTAGTCGAACACCAGCGCGGCGTAACCGGCCTGCGCGAACCGCGCCGCGTAGGCATCGAGCCGGAGCTCGCGGAACGCGCCGAATCCGTGGGCCAGCACGACCACCGGCGGATTCTCGACACCGTCGGGCCGATACAGCCAGGCAGCGCACCGCCCGTCCCCGGACGGGAATGTCACGTCGTGCCGGACGTGACTGAGGGGATTTGCCACGGGATCGTCCTTCCGCCAGCTGTCTTGAATGCTAGTCAAGAAAGCTAGCATTGTCTTGATCGTTGATCAAGACAGCTCGACCCGCCGATAAAGGCACGATGCCGTGGAACAAACGTCCGCAGGCCACCGACGAGAAACTTGCGGAGCTCGTCGACGGGGCGCGGCGGCTGTATGCGAAAAGACGGGATTCGACCTCACCTCGAATGAGCCGGCCGGCGAAGGAGGCCGCCGTCATCTCCAGCCGTCTACTGGCACTTCCAGGACAAGGACGCGGCCCTCATCGCAGTGCTCGGTGCTGTCATGACCAAGGTCTGGCCACAGCATCAGCAGGTCTGCGACGAGCCCATCGCGGCGCTGCGTCGGACGCCCTCGCTGAGCGTTTTAATTCGGCTCGAGGGCCGCCCCCTCGCCCCGCTGACAAGCAGGTCAGCCCGATGTCACGGCCAGACCACGGGCACTGCGCACCAGCGTCGAGACCACCGCCCGTTTCCCGGCTTCGTCACGCGGGTGCATGAGCAAGCCCTCGACCACGAACACCCCAATGCTGATCACCGCGTCCAGATCTTGCTCGGCGAACCCGAGCTCGGCCAGCTCGATCCGGAACAGGCCCTCGGCCAGCGCGTGGAACCGGTCGTGCCACTCACCGACCGTGACCGATTCCCGGGCCCGCGCGTGAACGGTGGTCACCAGCCGGCTCATCTGCTCGAGCTCGCCGACCACCCACACCAGCCGATCGGTCAACTCCACCTGCGCCACCGCGCCGTAGCGGTCGATCGCCTCGGCCAGCACATCGTCGAGGACCGCGATCAGCACGGCGTCCTTGTCCTGGAAGTACCAGTACACGGTGTTGGACACCACCCCAGCCTCACGCGCGATCCGCGTCATCGACACCGCTTCGTAGCCCTGCTCGAGAAACAACCGGCGCGCAGCTGTGACGATCTCGGCCTGCTTCTCCGCAGGGTCACGCGGACGTCTGTTACGCGGCATTACCCGATCCTGTTCGCTCGCCGGCCACCAGCACCGATGCTAACTTGGCTGACCGTCAAGACCCACACCGATGCCGGGGCGGACAGCGGTGCCCGGTACCCGGGCCTCGAGGCTGCGACGTTCAGGCATACTCCCGGGCGAAACCTCAGGTGCAGTCTGCGCAGGGAAAATACAAGACACACACAAATCCGGCATTACCGAGCACGCCGATGGCTGGTCGAACCGGTGACTGCCGGCAAGGTTGCCGAGACGTATCGCACCATCGCGTTGTTCGCCGGCTACGTCAACCACCGAACTGCACCATCGGGCCACACGATTTCTACGGGCAAGTCCTTTCCTTCGCAACCGAAAACGCCTGTGCCTCAATCATTGCCCGGTACCGACAGGGATATCGAATCGAGCAGACGCTCGCGCTCCCAGTCCGATATCTCTGTTCCGGATACCGGCTCCGCGAGCACACACAGCAGCAGCGCCACGCCTACCGCCCCCGGGTCGGGGTGGCCGATGGCGCGCTCGCCGAGGTAACTCGCGCGACCGCGACGTGCCCGCAGGGTCGCCGTGGACAGGGCTCCGTCTACTGCGGCGCTCACCATCGCGGCAATATCGGCATCGCCACTCAGCGCCTCGACGGCGGGAGCGAGCGCGTCGACCATGGTGCGATCGCCGACTTCCGCCTCGCCGACGCGCTGGATGGCGGCGAGACCATCCTTGATACCGATCCTGAGGGTGTCGATATAAGAATCCGAGCGTGTCGCCCGGGCGCCGAGTGATTGGAACAGGAGTCCGAACAGCGGGCCGCTCGTGCCTCCGACCTCGTCGAGGAAGACCGCTCGCAGCGTATTCCACGGTGCGGGGGAGTGCGGTGCGGCAAGGCGGTCGGCGACCTCGGAGAAGCCCTCACGCAGATTGACGCCGAAATCTCCGTCGCCGGTGATCTCGTCCAGCGTGGTCAGTGCGGGCTCGGCCGCGATGAACACCTCGTGCAGTCGGGCGACGGTGCTGTCGAGCGTCGTCAGTGCCTCGCTGGTCATCGTGCGGTGTCCTTCCAGGCGGGTGCGCCGGTCGGGGCGTGCCAGAGATCGAGCCAGCCGTCGGCGAGTTGGGTGAGGGTGATCGAGAAGCCGCTCATGTCCAGTGCTGCGACGAATGTGCCGACCTGGACCGCCGAGATTTCGCGACCTCGGGCGGTGAGGGTGCGCGCCGCGAGCTCGAGAACTGTGCAGAGTTCGAGTTCCGTCGTCGCACCGAGCCCATTGATCAACAGTAACAACGGCTTTCGGGGATCACCGGGCAGTGAGGCGAGGATATCGGTGAGCATCCGGTCGACAAGTTCCGCGAGTGGTGGCCTCGTGATCGAGGTCGAGGCGCGTTCGCCGTGAATTCCGACCCCGTATTCGAGCTGATCCGGTTCGAGTTCGAAGGCACGCGCCCCGGTATTCGGTGACGTGAGCGCCTCGGTGGCCACCGCGATACTGCGGCTGTGCGCGGCTACCTCGCGGCCGAGCGCGGTGAGCGAGGTGAGCGTGTCACCGCGGTCCGCGGCGGCGCCGAGGATCTTTTCGACGATGATGGTCGCGGCGGTCCCGCGTCGTCCCGTCGCCGTCTCGTCCGATTCGGTGGCGACGTCGTCGTCGACGAGGACCCGGCCGACCTCGATACCGTCGGCGGCGAGCCGTTCGGCGGCGATACCGAAATTGATCTTGTCTCCGGTGTAGTTCTTGACGATGTGCAGCACCCCACCGGCACGAGCGACAGCCTTGCTCGCCTCGTAGACCTGGCGGTTGTGCGGCGAGGCGAAGATCTTCCCCGGTACGGCCGCGTCGAGCATTCCCATTCCCACGAATCCGACGTGCATCGGCTCGTGGCCGGAACCGCCGCCGGAGACGAGGGCGACCCGCCGTGTCGGCGCACCGCGATCGTGGTGCACGAACAGTGGGTCGGTGGTTATCCGGACCCACGGGTTTCGGCGCACGAAACCTCGCAGTGAAACCTCGGGGCCCTGGCCTGGTTCGTGTAGGAACAGTGCGGGCACAGACATCCTCCTCGTCGATCGACGGCGCGATGTCCAGTATCACGGGGCCGGATGAAGTCGTGTTCCCAGGTGTTCGCTCGGACCGGCCACAGGCCGGCAATCGAGCGGCCTTGGGACTAGGTCAGTGTCTCCCCGCGACTGCGCGCCAGTGTTCGGCCTTGTTGAACGCGCGCTCGACCACGTTGCGTCGTTTGTATTCGACCTTGTCGAAGCCTGGCGGCCATCCCACCGA
>NZ_JOJF01000045.1:0-26524 GCF_000720265.1 Nocardia sp. NRRL WC-3656
CGTCAAGGGCGAGAACATTCCCGAGCCGGGTATCCCGGAATCGTTCAAGGTTCTGCTCAAGGAACTGCAGTCGCTGTGCCTCAACGTCGAAGTGCTGTCGGCCGACGGCGCCACGATCGAATTGCAGCAGGGCGACGACGACATCGACCGCACCGCCGCGAATCTCGGAATCAGCCTGTCCGGCAACGAATCCGCGGCGGCGGATCTGGGCTGAACGTGTGACCGCGCACCCCCGCGGGGTGCGTGGTCACCTGCCCTCGGCCGCGTCGAATGCCGGGGCGAGCGGAGCCAGCGCCGCCCGCAGCTGCTCGGGCAGCGATCCGGCGGTCACGACGAAGCCGGCGATGCTTTCGACCGGTCGCAGCCATTGTTCGAGGGCGACGCGGACGGCGGCCGCGACGGCGGCGGCGAGGACCCGCGCGGTGAGCCCGCCGACGTCCCCCACCCGTGCGGCGATCACATCCTCGAGTGCGGGCGTGATCGCCGCGGTGGCGCCGAGGAACGCCGTGCGCAGCGCCGGGTGGGTGGTGATCAGCACCAGGGCGTCTCGATGTTCGTCGCCCGGATCGGAGTACTGCGCGACGATCGCCTCGGTGACAGCCGAGGCCAGCCGTGCCCGCGCGGGCTGACCGGCGATCGCCGCGGCGACCCGCGCTTCCCGGTCCGCGCCGACGGCGGCGACGATCGCCTCTTCCCGGCTGGAGAAATAGTTGTTGTACGTCCGCGGCGATACCCCGGCGGCCTCGGCGATGTCCTCGACCCGCACGTTGTCCGGCCCGCGCTCGAGGGCCAGCCGCATCGCCGCCTCGCGCAGCGCCACCCGGGTGGCTTGCTTCTTGCGCTCCCGCAAGCCCGTCGTCTTCGTCGTCACGGCTCTCGTGGTCACGGGTCCATCATGCCATATCTGCGTCCACGCAAAATTGCGTGCACGCACTTTTTGCGCTTAGCTTGGTGACGTACCCACTCGCGCCAGACAGAAGGGCCCATCCATGCGAGGCAAAGGAATGACCTACGACACCGGGTTCGTCCGCAACGGCAGTACATCCCGGCCGGAGTTCGACCCAGCGGTGGTCCGCCGGGAACTGGCCGTCATTCGGGACGATCTGCACTGCACGGCCGTCCAGATCACCGGCGGCGATTCGGAGCGGTTGGAACTCGCCGCCGGCTACGCCGCGGAGCTGGGCCTCGAGGTCTGGTTCTCGCCGTACCCACTGGAGCTGACGACCGACGAGATCCTCGCGCTGTTCAGCGAGTGCGCGCAGCGCGCCGAGCGCATTCGCCGCACCGGCGCGGAGGTCGTCTTCGTCACCGGCGTCGAACTGACACTGATGAACCGGGGCTTCCTACCGGGCGAGACCGCGATGGATCGCGTCGGTCACCTGTTCTCCGAGCCCGGCGAGCGTGGTGACCGGATAGCCGAGGTGAGCGCCCGCCTCGACGACTTCCTGCGCGACGCGGTGGCCGCGGTGCGGCGCCACTTCCTCGGCAAACTCACCTACTGCGCGATCCCGTACGAGCAGATCGACTGGGCGCCTTTCGATTTCGTTTCCGTCGAGCTGATCCGCTCGGCCGAGGTCGCCGACCGGTTTCGCGACGGCGTGCGCGCCCTGGTCGCTCAGGGAAAACCGTTGGCGATCACCGGATTCGGCACCGCGACCTGGCACGGTTCGGCCGACGTGGCGCCGCGCAGTATGGAGATCGTCGAATACGACCCCGTCACGGGTGCGCCGGTCCGGCTGGACGGCGACTATGTGCGCGACGAGGCCGGGCAAGCCGCCTACCTCAGCGACCTGCTCGAGATCTTCGACAGTGAGGGGGTGGATTCCGCCTTCGTGTTCCTGTTCGCGCTCCACAGCCATCCCCACCGACCCGACGGCGACCCCCGCGACGACCTCGACCTCGCCGGGCTGGGCATCGTGAAAGTATTCGAAGACCGCCACGGCACCACCTACCCGGATATGACCTGGGAACCCAAAGCCGCATTCGCCGCCGTCGCCGAGTTCTACGGCGGCGACGCGTAATCCCTACCCCGCGGCGAACGCACCCGCCTGCGCCGCCAGCACCGCCGCGGTGGCGGCCCGCCGCGGCCCCTCTGGATCGGCCGGGGTCCGCAACAACACCAGCTGGTGATACAGCGGTGCCGTTGCCGCGACAAGCACTGCGCGCGTATCGGTTTCGGCGGGAACCTCACCGCGGGCGATCGCCCGCTCGACGACGATCTCGCATTGTGCGTAGCGGTCCTCCCACAGCTGCCGCAGCGCCCGGGCCGCATCCTCGGAGCGGAACGACACGGCGATCAACGCCGACGCGATCGACGACTCCTCGGTCAGCGAATCCTGGATCTCCCGGTTGAGCTCGGTGAGATCGCCGGTCAGCGAACCGGTATCGCGCGGCTGCCAGTCCAGATCGCTCGCCGCCGCGAAGACGTCGGCGATCAGCCCGCCGACATCGCGCCAGCGCCGGTACACCGTGGTGCGGTGCACGCCCGCCCGTGCCGCCACCGTATCCACGGTCAGCGCGTCGTATCCGTGTTCGGTCAGCTCCGCTTGCACCGCGGCCAGCACATGCTCGCGGATGCGGGCGGTGCGTCCGCCCGGTCGCGACGCGGGCCGCCGGCCGGGCGCGGGCTCGTTCGCTGCAGATTTCATCGTCGTTTCATCCGGTTGCTCGGCGGGAGGGAGTATGCCATCATCCTAAAGCAACATTCGTCGCATTAAAGCGGTAGTCGCGGTTTTCGCACTTTCCGATCAGCCACGGACAGAAGGGATTCCGCATGCCCGAACAACTTCCCGTCACGGCTCCCACCACGCTGCATCCGATGCCCGGGCAGCCGCGAGTCGTCCTGCTGAAACCCCTCGTCACCTCGCCGCTGATCGAGGTCGGCGAATACTCCTACTACGACGACCCGGACGATCCCACCGCGTTCGAAACCCGCAACGTCCTCTACCACTACGGTCCGGAAAAGCTCGTCATCGGCAGGTTCTGCGCCCTCGCCACCGGCGTGCGATTCATCATGAACGGCGCCAACCACCGCATGGACGGGCCCTCGACCTTCCCGTTCCCGACCATGGGTGGCGCATGGTCCCGGCACGTCGACCTCCTCATGGAGCTGCCCAATCGCGGCGACACCGTGGTCGGCAACGACGTCTGGATCGGTTACGGCGCCACGGTGCTGCCCGGAGTGCGCATCGGTCACGGCGCCGTCGTCGGCGCCGGTTCCGTGGTGACCTCCGACGTCCCGGACTACGGCATCGTAGGCGGCAATCCCGCCCGGCTCATCCGCCACCGCTACAGCGCGGCCGACATCGACCGCCTGCTGGCCCTCGCCTGGTGGGACTGGCCGCTCGCGCACATCGACGAGCACGTCCGCACGATCATGTCCGGCACCGTCGACGACCTGGAGAAAGCGGCACCCGCACAGCCCTCCCGAACCGAGTAACCGCATGCCCGAATCATCCACTCCCGTCTCGCTCGCCGACTGGCTGCGCGACCACGCCGTGCCGCTGACCCACCTCGACCCCGACGGCCCGCTCGACGACCTGGAACCGCTGCGCGAGATCATCGGCGCGGCCCGGGTGGTCGCGATCGGCGAGAACTCTCACTTCATCACCGAGTTCCAGCGGATGCGGCAGCGCCTTCTGCGCTTCCTGGTCGAACGCTGCGGCTTCACCGTCCTGGCCTTCGAGTACGGCTTCAGCGAGGGCCTCCTCCTCGACGACTGGGCGCAGGGCGCGGGAACCGACGACGATCTGGCCGACCACCTGGCCGGGACCATCCCGGTGGGAGTCGGCGAACCGTTGCGCTGGATCCGCCGGTACAACGGCACGGGCGCCACGCCGGTGCGCTTCGCGGGTATCGACATTCCGGCGGCCGGCGGCTCCCTGCTCCCCGCGCTGGGCCCGGTCGCGGACTACCTGCGCGAGGTCGATCCGCAGGCGCTGCCGGCGGTCGAGACGGCGATGCGAATCGCCGGTTCCTTCGCCGGCGCCTCCGCGGCCTCGGCCGCGCCGGCGTGGTCGCGTATCCCGGCCGGCGATCGGGACACCCTCAGCGCGAATCTCGCGCGCCTGCTGATCCGTTTCCGCGCCGTCGAATCGCTGTACGTGTCCCGCAGCGATCAGCGCGGCTACGACATCGCCCGTCACCGTCTCGAGGCCGCCTGCCACGCCGACTACGGATTCGGCGCCATGGCAGACCTTTTCGCCGGCACCGGGCTCGCCGCCGATACCTCGGCCCGCGACAGCTATATGGCCGACTCGGTCCTGTGGCAGCTGCGACATCGCGAACCCGGGACCCGGATCGTCCTGGCCGCGCACAACGCCCATATCCAGAAGGAGCCGGTCTCCTTCGACGGGCAGCAATTGGCCGGATTCCCGATGGGGCACTATCTGCGCCGCGCGCTCGGCGACGACTACTTCGCCCTGGGCTTGACCAGTACCGCGGGACAAACGGCGGACATGTTCCCCGACGAGAACGCGCCCTTCGGCTTCGTCGTCGCGGCAACGCCTTTGGAGCCGGGTGAGCCCGGCAGTATCGAAGCCGCCTTCGCCGAGGCCGGCTTCGGGCCCGGTCTCGCCGATCTCCGCCGTGCACGCGGTGCGGTCAGCCCGGAAGACCGCCCGAGCCGCACCCGATTGCAGAGCGCCTACCTCCACGTCCCGGTCCTCGACGCCTTCGACGGCATGCTCGACACGGCGAGCTCCACCGTGGCCGACCTGGACAGCGGAACGCACTGAGACTCAGCGGCATTCGGCCGAGCTCACCGACGCAGCGATGCCAATCAGAAACATTGGGCGTGGAGTATTACGGTCGTGGAATCGCTCCCACCCAAACACCTCCTGCTCGAGGCCTGCCGGGGTCTGACCTACGACGGTCACCCCGTGCTGAAATGCGCGTGCCGCCTCAGCGAATTGCACGAGCAGAGACTGTCCGCCGCGCCCGGGCCGACCCTGGACATCGATCGCGATCGGGCCCAACTGGTTTCCGATATCGATCGCTGGGTCGCCACCGAATTACCCCGGGCACACGGCGGCGCACGCATGCACACCGAAACGGTCGGCACCGTGATCGACCGGCTCGCCCAGTTCTCCGCACTGGCCTATCTGACGCTGACGCACGAACCGGAATACGTCATGCACGACGCCTGGCGGCGGCTGTCGGAATTGGCGGTGGCCTACGACCATCTGGCCGGTGAGGTGACCGCCGGCCTGTGCCGGTTGCCGGATCTCAGCGGTCACCGCGACGAGGAATGAACCACCGGCCGAACGGCGGCGCGGGCGAGGGACCGACGCCGCCGATGGCTGATGAGCGGATCAGGGCAGTCGATCCGCATCGGGCGACCCGACACACCGATCCTGCGCCGACATCCTCGAGATTGCCCCGGATGTTCCTGTGAAACGGCTGGCAAGCGGACGCCCCGTCAGGCGGTCGCCCCCACCTCCGGTCCGGCGGGCATCAACGCGCGCACGGCGTCGATCGTGTCGGCCTGCGCGGGCTCCTTGTCCGGCCGATACCGCACCACCCGCGCGAACCGCAGCGCCACGCCGCCGGGATAGCGCGTACTGGTCTGCACCCCGTCGAGAGCGATCTCGACGACCAACTCCGGCCACAGATAGACGGTGTGGCCGTCGCGGGCGCGCTCGTGGCGCGGAAATTCCGCGGTCTGCCACTGCAGCAGCGCGTCGGTGAGCCCCTTGAAGGTCTTGCCGACCATGATCGGATCGCCCCCGTGCGGATCGCGCGCGCCCAGGTGCAGATTCGACAGGTAGCCGGTGCGGCGGCCATATCCCCATTCGGCGCCGAGCACCACCAGATCGAGGGTGTGCGCCGGTTTGATCTTCTGCCACGCCCGGCCGCGGCGTCCGGCCGCATACGGTGCGGACAGCGATTTGATCATGATGCCCTCGTGCCCCGCGGCGAGCGCACCGTCGAAGTATTCGGCGACGGCCTCGGGCTCCGGGTCGATCAACGCCGGAATCATCTGCGCGCCCGCCACTTTCGCCAACGCCACGCGCCGCTCCCGCAGCGGGGCATCGAGCAGATCCCGGCCGTCCAGGTGCAGACAGTCGAAGAAGTACGGATGCAACAGCAGTTCCCTGGTCGAGTTCACCGTCAGTCGGGGCTCCTCCGAGGCCGGGTCGGCGGCGAACCGGCTCATCGTCTCCTGAAACGGACGCGGCCGGCCGGAGTCCGTGAGCGCCAGCGTCTCGCCGTCGAGAACTACACTGTCACAGGGCAATTCGGAGACCAGCTGCACCAGCTCCGGCACGCCGGAGGTGATGTCGCGCAGCGTGCGCGTGAACACCCAGACCTGAGAGCCCTTGCGGTGCACCTGAATCCGCGCACCGTCGAGTTTGTGCTCCACGCTCACGTCACCCTCGAATTCACCGAGCACATCGTCGAGTGTGGCGCCGGGCGAGGCCAGCATCGGCTGGATCGGACGGCCGACCTCGAGCCGGAATTCCGACAGCGCCTCCGCGCCGCCGGCGATGGCCGCGGCGGCGGTCACCGGCAGGCGGCCGGAGAGCATATAGGCCCGGCGCACCAGCTCGGCCGGCACATCGGCCGCCTGGGCCACCGCCTCGGCGACGATCGCGGTCAGCGCGCCCTGGCGCAGCTCACCGGTCAGCAGGCGAATCAAGAAAGCGCGTTCGTCGGCGGTCACCCGAGCGAGCAGGGCGGTGAGTAGTTCCCGCCGCCGCGCGACCGATCCGGATCCGGCCACGGCCGCCAATTCCGTCAGCGCCTGATCGACCGCGGCGACGGTGAGCGTCGATTCGGGCGCGGGCTCCACCTCGATGCCGGCGACCGTACGCCAGCCCGCGCCCAGCCTGCCCTGCGGTAGCTCACCGGAAATCCACGCGACGACCGGCATCAATTCGTCCGATTCGGCCCGGCCCAGTAGTTCGGCCAGACCCGCGATCTTGACCTTGCGCGACGCCGATGCCCGCACCGATTCCGACGCCGCGACCACATCCGAAAGCAGCACGGACTCGACGGTAGCCGCTCGGTGTGACATATAGCTCGAGTCCACTGCTAATTCTCCATTGGCAGCTTTGCGAAAGGTCCATAGTCTGGGCATATGGCCAAGACTTACGTCGGGGCGCGACTGCGACAGCTGCGCACCGAACGGGGGCTGAGCCAGATCTCACTCGCCAAGAAGCTGGAGATCTCGGCGAGCTACCTCAACCAGATCGAACACGACGTGCGTCCGCTCACGGTACCGGTACTGCTGCGGATCAGTGAGGTGTTCGGCGTAGACACCAGTTTTTTCGCCTCCCAGGACGACACTCGCCTGATCGCCGAGCTGCAAGAGGTGGTGATGGACACCGAACTCGGCATCGAGGCCGATGCGCAGGAGATCGCCGATATGGTCTCGGCCCATCCCAGTCTGGCCCGGGCGCTGGTGAATATGCACCGCCGTTACCGCAACACGACCGCGCAACTGGCCGCGGCCACCGAGGACCGCTTCTCCGACGGCAGCGGCTCGGGCGCCATCTCCCGTCCGCACGAGGAGGTGCGCGACTTCTTCTATCAGCGCCAGAACTACATCCACGAATTAGATACCGCCGCAGAGGAATTGGCGACCCGCATGCGCTTGCACGGCGGTGATCTGCGGCGCGAGCTCACCCGCCGGCTCACCACCGGATACGGCGTGCAGATCGTGGAGCGGATCGACCTGGGCGAGGGTGTGCTGCACCGCTACGACCCCGAGGCCCGCAAGCTCGAGATCGCCCCGCATCTGTCGGGCGGTCAGCGCGTGTTCAAACTGGCCACGGAACTGGCATATCTGGAATGCGGTGATCTGATCGACAAATTGGTCGAAGAGGGCAATTTCGCCTCCGAGGACACCCGTACGCTCGCGAAACTCGGCCTCGCCAACTATTTCGCCGCGGCCACGGTGCTGCCGTACTCGCATTTCCACGAGGTCGCCGAGGATTTCCGCTACGACATCGAGCGGCTGTCGGCGTTCTTCGCGCAGAGTTACGAAACGATCTGCCACCGGCTCTCCACCCTGCAGCGGCCCAAACTGCGCGGGGTGCCCTTCTCGTTCGTCCGCGTGGATCGCGCGGGAAACATGTCGAAACGCCAGTCCGCCACCGGATTCCACTTCTCCTCCGCGGGCGGGACCTGTCCGCTGTGGAATGTGTACGAGACCTTCGCCTATCCCGGCCGGATCATGACCCAGATCGCCCAGATGCCCGACGGCCGGAAATATCTGTGGATCGCGCGCACGGTCGAGCGGCGCGCCACCCGCTACGGGCAGCCCAGCAAGACCTTCGCCATCGGCCTGGGCTGCGAATTGCGCCACGCCGGACGCGTGGTCTACGCCGACGGCCTGGACCTCACCGATCCCCAGGCCACCCCGATCGGCGCCGGCTGCCGTGTCTGCGAACGCGCCAACTGTCCGCAGCGCGCGTTCCCGCCGCTGGGCAAGTCCCTGGATATCAGCGAGCACCGCAGCTCGATCTCGCCGTACGTCCTGCGCTGAGCGGACGGCCACCGAACTCCGGCATATTTCGCGCTGGTCGGGCGATGTCCCGATTCAGTGGATACCTGGCCCACAGCGAGGGGCGAGGCCACGGCGAGTGATCGAGACTCGAGGAGCCGCGATCCGATCCTCCAGAGGAGCATGTCCATGACCACGAAGCCGACCATCGTCCTCGTCCACGGCGCTTTCGCCGATTCCTCGAGTTGGAACGGCGTCATCGCACGCCTGCGCGCCGAGGGCTACGCCGTGCTGGCCGCCGCCAACCCCTTGCGCGGCCTCGACACCGATGCCGCCTACGTGGCTTCGGTCCTCGACACCGTCGAGGGCCCGATCGTTCTCGCGGGTCATTCGTACGGCGGCAGCGTCATCACCGTCGCCGCGCACGACAAGCCCGCGGTCACGGCCCTGGTCTACATCGCGGCCTTCATTCCCACGGAGGGCGAGAACGCCCTGGAACTGACCGGCAAGTTCCCCGGTTCCACGCTCGCACCCACCACCGTCGCCCACCCGCTTCCCGGGGCGGCGGGCACCGAACTGCACATCCGCCAGGACGAATTCCCCGCCCAGTTCGCCGCCGACGTGCCGGCCGACGTCGCCGCGACGATGGCGATCACCCAGCGCCCGGTCGCGCTCGCCGCGCTCGAACAGCCGGCTTCTGCAGCGGCATGGCGCGCCGTCCCGGCCTATTCCCTGGTCACCACCGAGGACAAGAACATCCCCGTGGAGTCGCAGCGGTTCATGTCCGAACGGGCGGGCGCGCACACCGTCGAAGTCCAGGCGTCGCACGCGGTTTCCGTGTCCAAACCCGGCGCCGTGGCCGACCTGATCCTCCTGGCCGCTCAGCGGTGATATGCCCCGGGCCGACAGCCGGAATCTGTCGGCCCGGGCCCGCGAAGCTCGCCGAGACCGCAGGTACGCGCGACGGTCCAGCGAGGCAGCCACCGATGCGCGTCATTTTTGTTAGCGTGGGGCATGGTGTCGACGGAGCCACGGATCGCACCCGGTCGCCTGCGCGAACTGGGCCCGGTGAATTGGGTTGTCTGGCAGGTGCTTTCCCGCGCGGCGGGTACCGACGACGCCCACCTGTTCAGCACGCTCGGCCGCACCGGTGGCCTGTTCCGCGGCTGGCTGCACTTCTCCGGCCGGTTGATGCCCGGCGGCAAACTGTCGCGCTACGAGACCGAATTGGTCATCCTGCGCGTCGCACATCTGCGGAACTGCGAATACGAGACCGACCACCACATCCGCCTGGGCAAACGCGCCGGTGTCACCAAGGACATCCTGGCGCGCCTGCGCACCGGGCCCGAAGCCGAGGGCTGGTCGGACAAGGAACGCGCGCTGCTCACGGCGGTGGACCAACTGGTCACTACCCGCGACGTCGACGATGCCGCCTGGTCGGCCCTGGCGCAGCACTACGACGAGAAGCGCCTCATCGAAATCGTCCTGCTGGCAAACCAATACGAAGGTCTGGCCAGCACCATCACCACCCTTCGGATCCAGACCGACCACTGAGGCGGACGGACTCGGCGGCTCAGTCGGAAACCCCGGATCGTTCGATGAGGACGGCCAGGCCGTCCAGGACGCGCGCCAGACCGAAATTCCAGGCGTGTTCGGCGCTGTAGGCGCTGTCGTGAGCCTGTCCGGCGGCCGAGCCGACCCGCGCGGCCAGCGGATAACGCTGCGGATCGAAGACCTGTTCCAGGACCGGGGCCGTGCGTTCCCACCATTCGCGATCCGACAGCCCGCTGTCGGCGGCCGCACGATCGGTATCGATCGCGATGCGCGCCACCGCGGTGACGAAGCCGAGCAGGTAGGTCAACGCCGCGTCCATCTCTACATCGCTCAGTCCGAGCCCGTCGAAGGCGCTCAGTTCGTGGTCGTATTTTGCGGCGAGGCCCGGACCCAGCGGTGGCCGGGTGGTCGGCACCCCGGCCACCCAGCGGTGGCGGGCGAGCATCGAGCGATTGTCCTGCGCGACGGCGCACACGCGTTCGCGCCACGACTTTCCGGCCAGGTCCGTGCGCGGCATCCGGCCGTAGACCGCATCGAGCATGAGGTCGAGCAGCTCGGCCTTACCGGGCACATAGGTGTAGGTGGCCATCGGAGTCAGCCCGAGTTTCGCGGCGACCGCCCGCATGGTCAGCGCCTCCAGCCCCTGGGCATCGGCGATATCCACCGCCGCCGCCACGACCTCGTCGACGCTGCTGCGCTGTCTGGGGCCGCGCCCGGACGCGCGGCCCGGCTGCCGCCAGAGCAACTCCAGCGTGCGAGCGGGATCGCCGGCGCTGGATCGCTCACCGGCGGCGCGCGCCCGGCGGGGCCGCTCCTCGGCCGAATTCTCTCGCACCCGATCTCCCGGTTTCGCCTGCCGTGCCGCCGCGGTTCGGCGTCGTGCGCATCGTATCGAGTCGCGCGCGCCGCCCAGCGGCGGGAATAACTCTCTACTAGGTACAGTATACGTAGTATAGAATTTCGGATCGCGCAGCACCGTGCCGCGTGCCCGCCCCGAGGAGGACCGTGAACATCACCGCATCCGCCGTCTCGCTCAACGTTGCCGACCCGGACGCGTCGGCGAAATTCCTCGGCACCCATTTCGGATTCACCGTCGACATGTCGGCCGACGGATTCGTCTCGATGACCCGCCCCGACGCCGGATTCCACGTGATCTTCCTGCGCGCCGGGCTGGACACGTTCAAACCGGCCCGCGTCGCGGGTGCGGCCGGCCAGGGGTTGCTGATCGTCTTCACGGTCGACGAGATCGACGCCGAATACGAACGCGTGCGAGCCGAAGGGGTCGAGATCGTGACACCGATCGAAACCGAGCCGTGGGGCGAGCGCTATTTCCAGGCGGTCGACCCCAACGGCATCATCATCCAACTGGTCCAGTGGGTCGGCGATCCGAGCACCTACGCCGCGGGCGCGACCGGATCCTGACCTGGTCAGCGGCCGAGCGCGCCACCCAGCACCTCGGCCGCGGCCGTCGACGGCCGGCCGATCAGTTTCTGTAGATCGCCGCTGGTCACATCCAGCCATCCCGCAGCCAGTCCGGCATCGGAATCGGCCAGCACCCGCGCGAAATCTCCGGGCACGCCGGCCTTTTCCAAGCCCGCCACATACTCGTCCTGCGGCAGATCCTGATACCGCACCGGCTTGCCGGACGCCGCCGAGATCACCCGCGCCACATCGGCGAGCGACAGATGCTCGTCACCACCGAGTTCGTAGACCTGTCCCGCATGACCCTCGGTGGTCAGAACCACCGCGGCAGCCTCGGCGTAGTCGGCTCGCGCGGCGGCGGATACCAGTCCGGCCCCGGCCGAGCCGTACAGCACGCCCGATTCCAGAGTCGCGTCGAGACCGTTCAGATAGTTCTCCCAGTACCAGCTGTTACGCAGGAAAGTATGCGGCACAGCGGATTTCGCGATCACCTCTTCGGTGCCGCGATGCTCCTGCGCGAGAATCATCGGATTCCGCTCGGCGCGCGGAATGCTGGTGTAGGCCAGCAGCTGCACACCGGCCCGCTCGGCGGCGCGCACGACAGTGGTGTGCTGGTCGACCCGCGCACCGAATTCGTTGCCGGACACCAGCAGTAGCCGATCCACACCCGCGAGGGCGCGGTCCAGCGCTTCCGGATCGTCATAGGCGGCCTGCCGCACCTGCACACCGCGCTCGGCCAGGTCGGCGACCTTGGCCGGGTCCCGGACGACCGCGACGACGGGCCCCGCATTCCTGTTCGACAGTGCCTCGACGACGAGACGGCCCAGCTGCCCACTTGCCCCGGTGACGGCGACGGTCATAACCCAACCTCCAGATCTGGTGTACGAAACATCTGCACTAACTATTAGTTAGTACATGATATTCCCGCGCTACAGATGAAAAGTTCACTACCGCAGCGATGGGTAGCATCGAGAGCATGACGAGCCGGCAACTGCGATCGGCGGACGACGCCGATCCGACCCTGGAAGCCGACGTCTTCGCGCGCAACTGCCGCTCCCGGCCGGTGCTGCAGAATGTCGCGAGCCGCTGGGGCGCACTGGCCCTCGTCGCGCTGCGTGAAGGTCCCTACCGTTTCAGCGCGCTGCGGCGCCGGGTCGACGGCATCAGCGAACGCATGCTGTCGCAAACCCTGCAGGCCCTCGAACGCGACGGCATGATTCACCGCGAGGTCCAGCAGACCATCCCCCCGCGCGTCGAATACACCCTCACCGAACTGGGCGAACAGGTCGCCGATCAGCTGTACGGCCTGATCGCGATCCTCGAGGACAACATCGACGTCATCTCGGCGGCACAGGACATCTACCACCGCGACTGATCGCCCGGACACGAAAACGGCCCGGTACCAGGCGTATTCGCCGATACCGGGCCGTCAGCGCGGAGATCAGAAGTTGATCATGTGACCCGCGAGACCGTGGAACGCCTCCTGCAGCGCCTCGCTCAGCGTGGGGTGGGTGTGCACGTTGCGCGCGAGTTCGTTGACGGTGAGGTCCCACTTCTGGGCCAGCGTCAGCTCGGGCAGCAGCTCCGACACATCCGGGCCGATCAGGTGGCCACCGAGCAGCTCGCCGTACTTCGCGTCGGCGACCAGCTTCACGAAACCGGTCGGATCACCCAGGCCGTGCGCCTTGCCGTTGGCGGTGAACGGGAAGGTCGCGACCTTCACGTCGTAACCCTCGTCGCGCGCCTGCTGTTCGGTGAGGCCGAAGCTGGCGACCTGCGGCTGGCAGAACGTCGCGCGCGGCATCATCCGGTAGTCACCCAGCGGCAGCGTCTCGGCGCCCCCGATGGTCTCGGCCGCGACCACACCCATCGCCTCGGCCACGTGCGCCAGCTGCAGCTTCGCGGTGACATCGCCGATGGCGTAGATGTGCGGCACGTTGGTGCGCATGTAGTCGTCGATCGCGATGGCGCCGCGCTCGGTCAGTTGCACACCGGTGTTCTCCAGGCCGAAGCCTTTCACCCGCGGCGCGAAACCGACCGCCTGCAGCACCTTGTCGACGGTGACGGTCTCGACCGAACCGGACTTGTTGTCCTTGATCGAGACGGTGACCTTGGAACCGTTGTCCTCGATGGATTGCACCGAGGCACCGGTGGTGATGGTGATGCCGAGCTTCTTGTACGCCTTGGTGATCTCCTTGGAGACGTCGGCGTCCTCGTTCGGCAGCGCGCGGTCGAGGAACTCCACGATCCGCACGTCCACGCCGTAGTTCTTGAGGACGTACCCGAACTCCATACCGATCGCGCCCGCGCCGACGATCAGGATCGACCCCGGCAGATCCCGGGTCAGGATCTGCTCCTCGTAGGTCACCACGTTCTGCGACAGCGAGGTGCCCGGCAGCAGCTTGGTCTCGGTGCCGGTGGCGATGATGACGTTGTCGAAGGTGACGGTTTCGGTGCCGCCGCTGCTCAGTTCGACCGAGAGGGTGTTCGCGTCGGTGAAGGTGCCCTTCCCGTCGAACTCGTCGATCTTGTTCTTCTTCATCAGGAAGTGGACGCCCTTGACCCGGCCGTCCGCCACCTTACGACTTCGGTCGAAGGCGGCACCGAAGTCGAAGCTCGCCTGCCCGGAGATACCGAACGTCTTCGCTTCCTTGGTGAAGATATGGGCCAGCTCCGCGTTGCGCAGCAGTGCCTTGGACGGAATGCACCCGACGTTCAGGCACACGCCACCCCAGTATTTCTGCTCGACGATCGCTGTTCGCAGGCCGAGTTGAGCGGCGCGGATCGCGGCGACGTAACCGCCGGGACCAGCGCCGAGAACGACGACATCGTAGTGGGAAGTCACGGGAACGAGCCTAGCGCTGTTGCCGAAAGCTCACTCATCCATCCCCCGCAGGGGTGAGAGGGCGGCCACAGCGTGCGTCTACTTCCAGACCTCTCGTGCGGCACGGGCGAAATTGCCGTGGAAGATCGCCGCGCGTTCGGAGTCGATGAAACCCCTGCGGGCCAGGACTTCGTCCAATCCGGCGACGCCGGGCCGGGCATCCGGGTTGTCCACATCCGTCCCCGGATGTGGCGGCAGCCCGAGCAGATCCTCGGGCGGCACCCACTGCAGCGGCCCCCACCGCGTGTAGTCCTCGGAGAAGTTCTCCGGCGCGGCCGCGATCTCCGCGTTGAACTGGTCTCCGTCGAACGAGAAGTCCGAACCGATCCCGATGTGCTCGACACCGACCAGATCGGCACCGTAGGCGATGTGGTCGGCCATCGCCTCGATGCGCGCGGCCCGCCCCTCGACGCGGTTGCGGCCCAGAAAGATTCCGACGCCGTTGATGCCGATCACCCCACCGGTCGCCGCGCAGGCACGCGCCTGGTCGTCGCCGATATTGCGCGGATGCGGCCACAGCGCCGCGAAATTGGAGTGGCTGTAGATCATCGGCCCACCCGCGACCTCGGCGATATCCAGTCCGGTCCGCCGCGAACAATGCGACCCGTCGGCGAACATCCCGACCTCACCGAGCGTGCGGATGATCGTGCGGCCGTAGGGAGTCAGGCCGCGATCGTCGGGGTCCAGGCACCCGCCGCCGGCCGCGTTGGCGTGGTTGTAGGTCGGCAGCAGCGAACGCACGCCGAGCGAATGGAACTGCGCGATGTTGTCCGGATCGCCATCGAGCGGCCGCGAATCCTCCAGATCGAAGGCGAGCGCGATGCGGCCTCGGGCACCGGATGTCACCTCGGCGTCGCCGACGGACTCGACGAGCCGGAAATGCCCGTCCGCCAGCGCCTTCCGGCGCAACAGGTGGATCATGGCCAGCGCATCCTCGATCGAATGCAGTGAGTACCCCACATTCACCGACAGGTATGAGCCGGCCGGATAGCGCGCCAGTTCGGTGACATCGGCGGACGGGAGGATCGGCAGGCAGCAGTGCTGCTCCCAGAGCGGATGTGCCACCGCGGTCCTCCTTTCGGCGTCGCCGAGGCGTCCCGCAACTGTACGGAGTCGTGACCGCACGCGGCGACCGGACACGGCGGCGCGACGCACCCGCCGCACCTCTCGCCCGTCGGCGGACCGATCGGTAGGCCACAATGTGACCCATGAGCGGCGCCGAGCAAACGACCGACCCGTACCTGTGGCTCGAGGATGTCACCGGCGAACGTGCCCTGTCGTGGGCGCGGGCACACAACGAGGTGGTGATCGAACGCTTCGCCACCTCCGACCGGTTCGACGCCCTCGACCATCGCATCCTCGCCATGCTCGACACCGACACCCGCATCCCGTACCCGACGCGACGCGGACCCTGGCTCTACAACTTCTGGCGCGACGCCGAACACCCCCGCGGGCTGTGGCGGCGCACCACCTTCGACGAATATCGCGGTGACGATCCGGCCTGGGATGTGCTCATCGACCTGGACGCCCTGGCCACGGCCGAGGACGAGAACTGGGTCTGGGGCGGGGCGGCGGTGCTGCGCCCGGAGCAGAAACTGGCCTTGATCAGCCTGTCCCGCGGCGGGGCCGACGCCAAGGTGGTGCGCGAATTCGATCTGACCACACGGCAATTCCGCCCGGCGGCAGCGGGCGGCTTCCACCTGCCCGAGGCCAAATCACAGGTGCGCTGGATCGATGCCGACACCGTCTACGTGGGAACGGATTTCGGCCCCGGCACGCTCACCGACTCGGGATATCCGCGGCTGGCCAAGCGCTGGCGCCGCGGCACCCCGCTGTCGGAGGCGGAGACCGTCTTCGAGGGCGAGCCGGGTGATGTGATGGTCTCGGCCGGCTACGACCGCACGCCCGGATACGAGCGCCACTACGTCGCCCGCGCCACCGACTTCTTCAACGAATCGGTCTATCTGCTGGACCCCGACGGCACGCTGCGGCATATCGCTGTACCCACCGACGCCTCCGAGTCCTGGTACAAGGATTGGCTGCTGGTGCAGTTGAAATCGCCGTGGGAGGTGGGCGGGCGCAGCTACCCCGCCGGCGCCCTGCTGGCCATCGACATCGACGACTTCTTCGGCGGCGCACGCGATTTCGAGGTGGTCTTCGAACCCGACGCGCACACCTCACTGCACGGCTACGGCTGGACCGAGAACCACCTGCTGCTGATCACGCTGGAGGACGTGCAGACCAAGCTGTACGTCCTGACCCCCGGCACGGCGACGGCCCCGGGCGCGGGCTGGACCCGCGAACCGCTCGCCGACACCCCGCCGATGGCGACCACCAACGTCATGAATCTGGATCCGCTGGAGAGCGGTGACGAATTCATGCTCACCACAAGCGGTTTCACCACCCCGGCGACACTGCTGGCGGGTTCGGTGGGCAGCCCGGCGGTAGCCCTCAAGAGGGAACCGGCGTATTTCGACGCCGAGGGCATCGACACCGAACAGTTCTTCGCGCGCTCCGACGACGGAACCATGGTGCCGTACTTCGTGATTCGCCACCGCGACCACAAGGGCCGGCCCGGCCCGACCGTCGTCTCGGGCTACGGCGGCTTCGAGGTCTCCCGCACCCCCGGCTACAGCGGCGCCTCGGGAATGGGCTGGCTCGAACGCGGCGGCACCTGGGTGATGGCCAACATCCGCGGCGGCGGCGAGTACGGACCCGAATGGCACACCCAGGTGCAGAAGGCCAACCGCTACAAGGTCTACGAGGATTTCTCCTCGGTCGCGAAAGACCTCGTCGCGCGGGATATCACGACCGCGGAACAACTCGGTGCGGTCGGCGGCAGCAACGGCGGCCTGCTGATGGGCGTGATGCTGACCCGCTATCCGGAACTGTTCGGCGCCATCGTCTGCCAGGTGCCGCTGCTGGATATGAACCGCTACCACCTGCTGCTGGCCGGCGCGTCCTGGATCGCCGAATACGGCGACCCGGACAAGCCCGAGGAGTGGCAGTACATCAGCGAGTATTCGCCCTATCAGCGGGCGATGGCGGCCGATCCGGCACGCCCGTACCCGCCGATCCTGCTCACCACCTCCACCCGCGACGACCGAGTCCATCCCGGCCACGCCCGGAAGATGGCGGCACTGCTGGAATCTCAGGGCCGGACCGTCTGGTACCACGAGAACATCGAGGGCGGTCACGGCGGCGCGGCCGACAACAAGCAGATGGCCTTCCAATCCGCGCTGATCTACGAGTTCTTCACCCAGATGCTGATCGAGCGCCGGACCACCGCCTGACCGGCGCCGTCCTTCTCTCGCGAAACAGATGACCAACGGCCCGCAGCGACCAGGGCCTTTGGCCTCTGGAGTGTGATCCACCGCACTGCCATTCTCGGTTCGGGGACCGAGAACGACAGGATTCGCAGTGCGCACACCGACAGCGGTCGGGCCGGCGGACACCGTAGATCGGCTCATTGCCGAATTCGGCGCTCGACTGCCGCGCCGGGCCGTCGAGATCGCTGTCGCGAGCGCCCTCCGAGACCTGCGCGGATCATCGGTCCCGGCCCTACCGGAACTCGTCGAACGGCTTGCCCGTCAGCGACTCACCGATTCGGCCACCTCGCCGACCACCGCGGTTCGGTAGCGGGTTCTCGAGAGGAGCACACACATCATGGATACGTTCTGGGACTACCTCTGGTACACGATTCTGGTGTTCGCCTTCGTGGCCTACCTGATCATCCTGTTCCAGATCCTGACCGATCTGTTCCGCGATCACACGGTCTCCGGCATCGCCAAGGCCGCATGGGTGATCTGCCTGGTGATATTCCCCTATATCACGGCTCTGGTCTATCTGGTCGCGCGCGGAAAGGGCATGGCCGAGCGGGCCCAGCACGCTCATGCGGAAGCCAAGCAGGCGGCCGACGACTACATCCGTCAGGTGGCGGGCAAGTCGCCCGCCGAGCAGATCGCCGACGCCAAGGCCCTGCTGGACTCCGGGACGATCGACGCGACCGAGTTCGCCCAACTGAAGGCCCGCGCACTCGGTCACAACGGCTCCGGCACAGGCAATGCCGGATCCGGCAGCGTCGACCAGGGCAATGTCGACCAGGGCGGTGTCGACCGGGGCAATCTGGCAGCCAGGTAGCGCTACCCGGCTCCGGTCCGCTCGCCGGCCGCGGTGTCGGCGTCCGGATCGGAGCCGACGGCACGCCGCGGCAGCCGGCCGGTGAAGAACAACGCGATGACGGCCAGCATCGCCGTCACCGCGAAGGCCACCTGCAACGCCAGCAGCCGGGCATCGGAATTGACCGCGACCACCGCGTCGGCGGTCGACTGATCGACTCCGGCGGCGGTGAGCGACTGTTGCAGTTGGGTATTCGACAGGAACGGCACGCCATCGGCCAGTTCGGTTCCGGCCCGCTGCGCGACCGAGGGCGGGACCGCGGGGTTGTTCTCGATCCCGCTGATCACCGAGGAGGTAAGTGTGGCGATGAGAATGGAGCCGATCAGCGCGGTGCCGAGCGAGGCGCCGAGATTCGTCGCGGTGTTCTGCAGCCCGCCGACCTCCGCGCTCTGCGAATCCGGCACTGCCGATACCGTGATCGCGCCCAGCTGCGAGGAGAGGGCCCCCAGTCCCAGGCCCATGAACAACATCGGCACCGACACCACCGCGGCATTCGCTCCGGGATCCATGCCGCCGGCCAGCAACAGGATTCCGATGATCATCGAACCCAGACCGAGGCGCACCACCCGCCGTGGATTCGCCCGCGGCGCTAGTTTGGGAATTCCCGCGGCGGCGGCGACGAGCGCGATCGACAGCGGAAGGATGCGCACGCCGGTCTCGAGCGCACTCAATTCCAGCACCACCGACAGGAACAGCGGTACTGAGAAGAACACTCCGGCCTGAACCGCGAACTGAGCGAAGAACATCGCCAACCCGCCCCCGAGCCGGCGATTGCCGAACAACCGGGGGTCGACCAGCGGCTCCCGGCCGGAACTCACCAACCGGTTCTGCCACCGCAGGAAGGCGTACAGCACCAGCAGGCCCGCCAGGATCAACCAGATCACCGGCGACAAACCCGCGATCTCGGTACCGCCGGGGCGTGGGCGAATCCATCCCCATTCGCTGGACCGCAGTACCCCGAATACCACGGCCCCCAGCCCGACGACCGACAACGCCGAACCCAGAAGGTCCAAGTGCACCCGCTGCGCCGGTACGTCTGCCACGCGGCGCAGCACCAGCAGAATCGCGACCACGACCACGACCTCGCCGAAGAACACGTACCGCCAGGACGCGAAGGTCGTCACCGCCCCGCCCACGAGCGGGCCCACGGCCACGGCCATCGCGCCGGCCGCGGCCACGAGTCCGTATGCGGCGGCGCGGCGTTCGCGGGCGAAGTTCGCCGCCACCAGCGACACGATCGCCGGCATGATCAGCGCCGCCCCGATGCCTTCCAGCAGCGACCAGCCCAGCAGCAGCACACCCAGATTCGGCGCCAACCCGGTGACCAGCGAGCCCGCGCCGTAGACGACCAATCCGACGCCGAATGCCCGCCGCCGCCCGAGAATCGTCCCGACCTTGCCACCGGTGACCATCAGCGATGCCATCACCAGCGTGTACAGCGTGATAGCGGTTTGGATTCCGGTGATCGTCGTGCCGACGTCGTGGGCGACCGTCGCCATCGAGACGTTCATGACGGAACTGTCGAGGGTCATCAGGAATTGACCGGAACCCAGCACCGCCAAGACGAGTGTGGATCCGGAGGCGGCGCCCGGCCGCGCCGTCATTCCCGCCGCGCTCGTGGTCGAGCCGACGCGAGACGACGGCCGGAGCACCGGTTACGGCGGGCGACCCACCTGCGCATTCGTCTATTGAAGCATCCGCGGCCCCGGAATCGGCGGTGTTCGGCTACAGGTCGCGCACCCACTTCTCGATGCGGTCGACGGTCGTTTCCGGATCGGTGATCCAGCCGTTGTGTCCCAACGGTTTCGGCTCGTGCCAGGTGCTCACACGCGCCTTGGGCAGTTTCTCCAGCAGATGTGCGGCCGAACTGCGCGGGGTGAGATCGTCGCCGTCGACGGTGATCGAGAGGACCGGCAGCGTGAGCCGCGCGATGCGCTCGTCGTAGTCGATATCGGCGCCGACCGGCACGAACCGGCCGGTGCGGGCCAGCCGCGCCCAATCGGAGATCAGTACCTTGGACTGCCGGCCGAATCCGCCGGCGGTGATTCGATCGCCCGGCCAGAAACCGGCGAGGTTCGCGGTCAGCGAGATGGCGGCCGGTCCGACCAGCATTGCGGAGCGGGCGATTCCGCCGTATCCCCGGTAGTAGGGCGTGCCGGAGGCGACGAGAATCAGCCCGCCCAGCCGGCCCCGGATCCGCGCGGCGTACATGACCCCGAGCTGGCCACCCATGCTGTGCCCGAGCAGCATCGGCGTACTGTCCGGGAATCGGGTGCGCACGGCCTCGAAGATCGCCGGAAAATCGACCGACACCAGCTCGTGGTAGCCGTAGGTACTGGACGAACTCGGCTTCGGCCGGCTGTCACCGTTACCCCGCAACTCCCCGATCGCCGCATCGAATCCGCGCCGCGCCAGCTCCCGCGCGAAATCCCCGTAGTACTCGCCCGGCACACCCAGGCCCGGAATGATCACGATGACCGGGCGCGGGGCGTCCGCGGTGATGGCATGCCGGTGCGGACCGCTCGCGGCGACGAACCGCACCGGCACCGTCGACCCGTCCGGCATCTGGATCGGAATCGTCTCCATACGCGCACGCTACCGCGAGCCACACCCCGGCCGCCGACGCCCGGCCCGCTTCTTCACCAGCTCACAAGCCGCCCGGTGCACGAGCCGCAGGAGCCCACCGCCTCACGAACTCACCGCCTCAGGAACCCACCGCATCCGGCTCGGCCGAGCCGTCCGCGGATCGCTGTCCGGTCTCCCGATCCACCGCGTCCTCCGCGACATCGCCCTGCGTACCGGCGAGCCCCCCGGCCTTCGCGTCGACGACGGACCGGCCCGCCACCTCCGCAACCATTCCCCCGTCGGCGACCGATCCTCTCGCCGCGTCGACCGCCGATTCCCTTGCCGCGTCGGCTACCACTTCCTCCACCGCGTCCGCGACCGATTCCTCCGCCGCGTCGGCCACCAACTCTTCCGCCGCGTCGGCCACCAATTCCTCCGCCGCGTCCGCGACCAGTGCTTCCGCCGCCACGATGGCCTCGCGTGCCGTGTCGTTCACCGCAGGTGCGCAACTACGCTCCAGCAGTTCCTCGAGCCCCAGCCGGGTCGCCACCACCACCAGCTGGTTGCCCGCGGCGAGCACCCTCTGCGCCGCGGGCTGCCATTCGAGCGCGTCACCGACCGCCGGCTGCACCGCGATGACCCGGGTGTGCTCCGCCGATCCGAGGTCGGCGATCCGCAGCCCGATCAGCGCCGATCCCGGCTCCACCGGAACCTCCGCGACCAGCAGGGTGGCCTGGTTGATCGTCAGGGTCGCGATCACCCGCCGCTCCACCACCGCAGCGGCGAATCCGTCGGCCGCCAATTGGAAGACGCTGCGTACCACCGCCTTCCCGAGGCTGCGCTGTACCCGGTCGGCCAGGTCGTCGTCGGAGACGCGCAGCACCACCCGCAGATCGTCACGGTAGGACTGGCCGAGCATCGCGGCCTCCAGATTCACCGCGTCACTGGAGGTCAGCAGGACCAGCGCACGCGCCTTCGGCACACCCACCGCACGCAGTGTGTCCTCCCAGGTGGCCTGCCCGATCACCACCGGCACCCCCAGGCTGCGAGCCAGCGCGATGCCGCGCGCGTTCTCGTCGTAGTCCAGCCCGACCACCGGTACGCCCAGGTCGCGCAACTGTTCCACCACGCGCATCCCGACATTGCCCAATCCCGCGACCACCACGTGGTTTTCCATTCGCGAGGGGTCGATCGAATATTCCGAGAGCTGCGCCCGCAGGACTCCGCCCACCACCAGCGCGGTGACCACCGGCGTCATCGCCAGCCCGGTGAAGACCACCCCCAGTTGCAGGAGCTTGAACAGCGGTTCGCGCCCCGGCTCCGGCTGCGCCGCACCCGCCGAATCCAGCAGTGTTTCGTATACCGCTGTGCCCCAGCTGTTTCCGATCAACACCATCATGACGCACACGGCCGCGATGATGATCAGCATCACCAGCAGCAGCCGGATCAGATCGTGGCGGACCAGATAGCGCAGCTGATTCAGCCAGCGCCGCCGCGCCCCGGGGGAGTACGGCACCCGCCCGGCCAGCGCCAGCACCCGGTCCGCCGGTGCGTGCGGCGAGCGCAACGCGATTGCGCCGGGCCCGCCGGCCAGTCCGGACACCACCCGGTCCGGCGGCGCATCACCGACCGCCGCGACATACAGCGTGCGTTCCCCCAGCCGCAGATAACCCTGTGCCTTCTCGCCGAGGGCCGCGGCGATGAACGACGGCGCGGCCATCTCCGAGATCGAGAGCACCACACAGTCGGAGAACAACCGGCGGATGCGAAAACCCAAGCCGGTGTTGAACATTCGAATGACCAGCCGGATCCGAGGGTTGAGTTCGTGCGCGCGCAGCGCGGCGTGGAAGTTCTCCACATCCGCCTGGTCCACCAGGGCCAGGGCCAGCGCCCGCTCCACCCCGGCCGCGCGCAGAACGGTTTCGTCGAGGCGCTCGGCGCACAGAATCCGGACCCGGTCCAGCTTCTCCAGCTGCGGTACGTAGCTACCGTTGCGATTCGGCAGCACCGCGGTCACGGTGGCGTCGGGGAACCGGGTGGTCAGCTGCAGTGCCAGCTGATGGACGAGCGGGTTGTCGCCACAGACGACGAATGTCGGGGACTGCCCGCCCCCCGGCGAAACATGCACGTATCGATGCTAGAGCGAATCCCGTTCGGCGGCACGATGCTTCGTCGATCAGGCGCTGACCGCACCCATGATGACCCGGCGCAACACCCTGATCACCTCGTCGAGGGGCCGGCGTGGCTCCGAACCGCTCCACTCGTCGACCACGTAATTCACCGCACCGATGATGGCGAGCATGCGCGTTTCGTAGTCGCCGCTGGGAATCTCGCCCTGCAGCGCCGCATCCTCGGCCGCTCCGGCCAGCAGCGCACCCCAAGCGCGCCGCAGCTCCAACCGGAACTTCTCCACCTTCGGCCCGGCGCCCACCACCTCGACCAGAGTGACGCGGGCCTTGCGCGGATCGCGCCCGATGGACTCGATATAAGCGCGCACCCCGGCGTCGATGATCTCGATGGCGCTGGCATCGGCATGCGCGTCCAGCGCGGCGACCACTGCGGCCCGGGATTCCCGGTCGATCTGTTCGTAGAGTTCCAGCAGCAGTGATTCGCGCCCGGTGAACTCCTCGTAGAACTGACGCGAGGAAAGTCCGGCGTCTTTGCAAATGGCTCCGACCGAGCTATTGGCATACCCGTCTCTGGCGAACACAGTCAGTCCGGATTCCAGAAAACGCGCACGTCGCTGCCGCTGCCGGTCTTCTACGGGCTGCCCGGCGTACATCCTACCCGCGTTCGTTTCCTGTGACATTGCGCCAGACAATACCGAAGGGCCCGATTCCCTCGTCATGGATCGGGCCCTTCGCTTACACCTCCGACTGACCGCGCGTTAGCCGGAAGTTGTCTCTATGGTCGGAGCGCCGATGCAATGACTGCGCTCTTCATGTCGCGGATGGTTTGCCAAAACGGAGGATAGTCGATAACACCTACACAACGGAAGAGTTTGAAGGAATTTTCTAGGTTTTATTTCCGCAACGATTCCATCAGGAAATAGTCGTGCCGCGCGGCGGCAGCGCGAGCGGAAGGCCGAAGCGCGGGAAGTTCTCGGCGGGCGGGAAATGCGTGAGCGCCGAAATGCCGTCCGGACCGCACGTCGTCACCAGAAGTCCGGTCGCCTGAAACGTCTCGTCCACCCGTCGGGAATAGCAGCCGAATGCCGGCTGCCCATTGGCGCGCACCGATTGCAGCCGGATCTGTGCCCCGTCCCGAAATGCCGGAATACCGCAGAGGAATTCGCCGATCGCCGCGCGGCCGCGGTACTCGTGGGGCCACGGCGGCATGGTCAGCCAGGCTTCGTCGGTGAGCAGCGCGACCACGGCGCCCACATCGGCGGCCTCGAAGGCCCGCGCGAAGCGCTCGCCGAGCCTGCGTTCCGCGGGCGACTCCGGCGCCGGCCCCGGCTGCCCGCCCGCGTTGCGAGACAGCCGTTCCCGAGCGCGCTGCAGCGCGGCCTTCACGGCGATGGGAGTGAGCCCGAGGAGGTCGGCCACCTCTGCCGCACTGAACTCGAGCACGTCCCGCAGGACGAGGACGGCGGCCTGGCGCGGCGGAAGTTGTTGCAGCAGTGCGATGAACGCCAATTCGACCGAAGCCCGCGCGGTCAGCACCTGCTGCGGGTCCAGCAACGCATCCGGACACGGTTGCAACCAGCTCACCTCGCCGTGACGTGTCGGCTCCGGAGCGTCGAAGGGCAGCGGCGCGACCGGCCGGCGCAGTGCGGCTCGGCGGAAATTCAGGCACCGGTTGGTCGCGATCCGATAGAGCCAGGTGCGCACCGACGACCGCTGCTGGAATTCGCCCATCCCGCGCCACGCGGCGAGCAGCGTCTCCTGCAACGCGTCCTCGGCGTCGTACATCGACCCCAGCATCCGGTAGCAGTGCGTACGCAACTCGGCACGGTAGGGCTCGGTGAGCTCACGAAAGGTCCGCTCATCCACACCGCGCGCGATCGACGAGTCCGTCATCGTCCCTTCCTCACAGCCCCATCCTCACATCGGGCACCGACAACCGGTCCGTTCCCGATCCGGCCGGTGTCTGTATCAGGGAACGATTCCATCGACCCGAGAAGAGGACGACATGATCGCCGACGACAGCCCCGCGGCCCGAGTGGCCCTCGCCTATTTCGAAGCCTGGACCGGAAGGGACATCGATCGCGCAATGACCTACATCGCCGACGACATCGTCTGCGACGCACCCGCGGGGCGCCTCGAGGGCGCGGCGGCTTACCGCGAATTCATGGAACCCTTCACCCGAATTCTCACCGGCGCGACGATGTTCGCCGCCTTCGGGGACGAGACCACCGCGCTCGTCTGCTACAACACCGCGACCCTCCCGGTACCGAGCGCCCCCGCGGCGGAACTGGTCACCGTCGCCGACGGCCGAATCACCACCAGCCGCTTCATCTTCGACCGGCTGCCGTTCGAAGCAGCACGCGCACACGACCACAGTTAAGTAACTACTTGACTATCAGGGCAAGGCTCCTACACTTAAGTGGGTGCTTAACCAATCCGAGCGGCTGGACCTGATCTTCCGGGCGCTCACCGACCCCACCCGCAGATATCTGCTCGAGCGGCTCGGCCGGGGACCGGCGGCAGTCAGTGCCCTGGCCGAGCCGCTGGAGATGAGCCTGGCGGCCGTTGTGCAGCATCTGCAGGTACTGCAGGACGCCGGCCTGGTGCGGTCGGAGAAGGTCGGCCGGGTGCGCACCTGCCACCTGGTACCCGATGCGCTGCGGCCCGCCGAGGATTGGTTACACGCGCGGCAGACCCCCTGGGAACGCCGCCTCGACGCGCTCGGCGCCACCTTCGCCGAGCGGACCAACCCCGACCCCGAGGAGTCGTCATGACGCCCACACATTCCCTGGTCCATTCCACCTTCACCCTCGAACGCGACTACCCCGTCACTCCCGCAACGGTTTTCGGCGCATGGGCCGAACCGGAACGGAAGGCCGAATGGTTCAGTGCACCCGGCACCGAGCACGAACTCGACTTCCGAGTCGGAGGTCGCGAGATCGCCGCCGGCGTGCACGACGGCAAGCGAATGACCTTCACGACCACCTACCAGGAGATCGTCCCGGGCGAGCGCATCGTCTACACCTCCACGATGGGTGTGGGCGACGCCGTCGTGACGGTCTCGCTCACCACGGTCGAATTCGCCGAAACCGCGGCCGGCACCCGCCTGACCCTCACCGAACACGGGGCCTATCTCGACGACCACGAAAAGCCGGAATGGCGCGAGCACGGGACGAGCGAGCAACTCGCCACCCTCGATGAGCGCCTCCGGGAAATGTCGAACCGATAGAAATAGGCTCGAAAATGGGTAAGGCCCCCAACCTGCTGGTTGGGGGCCTTACCTGAATGTATGTTCCGGCGGTGTCCTACTCTCCCACACCCTGTCGAGTGCAGTACCATCGG
>NZ_JOJF01000046.1:0-24524 GCF_000720265.1 Nocardia sp. NRRL WC-3656
GTCTTGTGGGCCTTGCTGCGCGACGGCCGCGAATTCAGTGCCATCCGCCCGACATCGGTGGCAGCTGCGGCTTGACACAGTCATTGAGAGTCCTTCGGACAGTGGAGGCGGACCGGCGGCGGGCGAGACGAAATCCGCCGCCGTCGCCGAGCCCCCTTCGTTGCGTGGACGCACACAAGACGCCCGTCGAGCCCGGCGCATAACAACCCGCGACAGTGATCTACATCACCGGGAGACCACCGCTGACCCGCCGCGGCTATCCGGAGGTCAGGGCTTCGATGGCTCGGCCGATCAGCATCGTTCCCACGAGCAGCAGCAGCACCATCATCACGGTTCGGTCGTTGGCGACCAGCCAGGTTTTGGTGGCGGCCAGGGGTTGATCGAGCCGCTCGCCCGCGACCAGGTAGGCGACGACCGGCGTGATGCACGAAGCCAGCGCGATCACGAGGAAGATCGCACCGGCGCCCACCGCTCTCGGCGCCGGCAGCCGCGCCTCGGCGATGTCGAGCCCGCCCATGACGGCGGGGACGAGGGTGCTGACGTCGACGACGACGAGCGCCACACCGAGCCCGAAGGCACCCGCCGGAGTCACGCGGTCGACTCGGTCCCACAGTTTCCGCGGCTTCGCCTCGCCGCGACCGCGCTGAAACCCGAACCACGCCGCGACACCGAGCAACCCGATCCCGCCGCAGAGACGTATGAGCGAGGTCGCGGTCGAGGCGTGATGGGGATGCAGATGCCGGCCCGCGGACGCGCCGATCAGCCAGGCCACCGCGGTGACGAGCACCGCGAACCCGCAGATCCGGCCGAGCAGGTATCCGCTGCTCTTCGCCCGCGCCTGCCCCGACACCAACGTCAGCACCGCCACGATCAGCGGCAGCGGACTCACCGCGATCGCGGCGGCCAAGGGCAGGGTCCTTCCGATCACGGTGCCCATCCGCCGTTCCTTTCGGCCGCACGAGCGAATATTTGCCACAGGCTCGCTGTCATTCGGTCACCAGTTCCGAGCCGCGACCGATTTCTGCAATCTACTTGGGGCTATAGGTAATTTCGAGGCACCATACCGAATTGCCGAGGATTCCCCACCTGGAGTTTCGAACCCTGCTCACAACCACACGGTGGACAACCACGCGGCGACGACGGCCAGCGCCAGCAGGACCACATTCAGGCCGATCAGCTTCACCTCGCCGCGGCGCAGATGCAACACGATCGCACCGACCTGCACCAGCGCCAATCCGATGGCGGCGACGAGCGCGAGAACCACGGCGATCCCGGTCAGCGGCGGCAGGATCAGCCCGGCCGCGCCGAGGACCTCGCTCGCGCCGATGCCTCGCACCAGGCCCAGCGGCACGGTGTCGATCCACCCCATCATCGGGCGCAGCCGGTCCTTCGACCGCAGCATCTTGATCCCGCCCGAGTAGAGGTAGAACACCGCCAGCAGCGCGCCGACGATCCAGTACGCGATCTCCACCATGACCTCCGATGACGACGAATGGTAAGCAGCATCATCCGCCGGAATCGGACGGCGTACAAAAGGAACATCGACCGAAGGTCGCGGCGGCAACGCAGGGCTGCCGCTTTTGGTAGGGGGTCTTGCCAAAAATCGATTTCTGGTAGAGGATCTTGCCAGATCTTCGACGAGGAGGACATCGTGACGCCGACCGTTCCGCTCCGGCACCCGAGCTCACCCCGGCCCGTCCCCGGGCCCGGTCTCGGCACGCTCGCCCGGATGCTCGGGCTCGGCGCACCGGGCCCGGCCGAATTTCGCGAGCTGGGCGAGGCACTGACCGTCGGCGACCGGCCGATGGACGAGCTCGTGGACTGGATGTATCGCGAGGGCATGGCCACGACCCGGCCGCTGTTCGACCGCGCCCTGCGGGAGGGCATCGCCGCGGTACCGGATGCCCCGGCGCCCCTGCGCGAATTCTTCGAATACGTCGAAGCGGTACCCGAGTGGGTGGATCGGCGAAAGATCCGCCACGCGGAGCGCGTCTCCTGTCTGGGCGGCCGCGACGGGATCTACGTCGCCCGCGACATGTCGTTCCTGGGCGGATACCTGGCCTCCGGTTTCAACAAGACCCTGCTGCGCACCGGCGCCCTGGAAAAGGGCCCGGCCAAGCGATTCGCCGAGACCACGCAGTGGGCGATGGATGTCACCGCGGCCGGCGGAATGGCGCCGGGCGGCACCGGTTTTCGCTCGACCGTGCACGTCCGGCTGATCCACTCGCTGGTGCGCCGCCACGTGGCCGCCATGCCGGACTGGCGGGCCGAGGAGTGGGGACTGCCGATCAATCAGACCGATATGGCCGCCACACTGGTCGGCGCGCTGATCGCCCCGATGATCGGCGCCATCGGCATGGGCGTCGTGATCACGCCCCGCGACGCGGAGGCCATGGCCCACCTGGCCCGCTACGTCGGCTGGGTGATGGGTGTCGAGGAACGCTTCCTGCCCAACGACTTTCGCGACAGCGTCCGAATTCTCTACCACACGATGACCGCGATCACGAACCCGGACGACACCTCCCGCCAACTCGCGATCCCGATGCGTGACGAACCGCTCGGCTGGCACTACGACCGGCTGCCGGGACTGCGGCGGCGGATCGCCCGGTCCCAGCACCTGTCGATCGCGATGATGTATCTGGGCCCGTCCGCCATGAAACGACTCGGCCTGCCCAGTCGCACCCTTCCCTGGTATCCCGTGCTGCGCATACCCGTCAACCTCGCGCGGTCGGCGCGGGCCCGGCTGATCCCGGGCCAGTTCGAGCGCGTCGTCGCCGAAGGCCGGGCCGCGCAACTGGGCTTCATCCGCACCCTCGCCGGACCCGAGGCGGCTGTGATCGGCGGATCGGCCGAGCACATCACCCCGGCCGCCTGAACCGCCGCGCCCGACCGCGCCGGCTACTCCGCGACATCCGTCCACGTGACCGGAAGTTCGTGCACCCCATAAATATTCATATCGGTCCGCAACCTCACCGCATCGGCCGGGACGGCGAGGGCCAGGGTCGGGAAGCGGCGTAGCAGGCCGGCGAATCCGGCGCGCATTTCGATCCGTGCCAGTTGCTGACCGAGGCACAGGTGCATGCCGTGGCCGAAGGACAGGTGGCCGCGGGCCGTGCGGCGCACGTCGAGAGTGTCGGGGTCGTCGAAGCGGCGCGGGTCTCGGTTGGCGGCCAGCAGCGAGACGACGACGGTCGAGCCCTTGCCGATGGTTTCACCGCCCAGCTCGATGTCGTCGGTGGCGTAGCGGTAGAAGATGTCGGCGACGGAGAGATAGCGCATCAGTTCCTCGACCGCATCGGGAACCAGAGCCGGATCCGCACGTAGTTCGGCCGCCTGCTCCGGATGCTCGAGCAGCGCGAATGTGCCGAGCCCCAACATATTCGCGGTGGTCTCGTGCCCCGCCAGCAGGAGCAGGAAGGCGATGCCGGTCAGCTCCTCGACGGTGAGGTCGTCGTGGCGGGCCAGGTCGGACAGAATGTCCTCACCCGGTTCGGCGCGCTTGCGGACGACCAGTTCGGCCAGATAGGACGTCAGCGCGCCGTAGGCCGCCATCTTCTCCTCGAGCGCCTGGTCCTTGACGAGGAACTTGGCCGAGTTGACCTGGAAGGTGTCGCGGTCCTCGTAGGGAACGCCGAGCAGTTCGCAGATCACCAGCGAGGGCACCGGCAGCGCGAACTCCGCCACCAGGTCGACAGGCGGGGTCAGCCGGGCCATCACCTCCAGTTGCCGCTCGACGACGTCCACGATGTGGTCTTCGAGCTGCTTCATCCGTTTGACGGTGAAGGCGCCGACGAGCTTGCGCCGCAACCGGGTATGGTCCGGCGCGTCCATCGCGATGAAGACGCCGGGGATCTGCGGCGACGGCTCGGTGGCGACCGGCATGCCCGGAATCTCGTACGGCACATGCAGAACGCCGATGTCCTGGCGCGAACTGAAGCGCGGGTCGGCCAGCAGGCTGCGCACCTCGTCGTATCCGGTGACCAGCCAGCCCTCGTGCCCGTCGGGGAAGATCATCGGACCGACGGGATGAGCATCACGCAAGTGGGTGATCTCGCGGGGCGGATCGAAGGGGCCCGCATCGCGTTCCATGGGCAGGCCGTGCGGGACGGGAACCGTTCGGGTCATGGCGTTTTCCTCTCGGGAGACGGATCGGCGGATATCGAGGGGAACTAGGCGGCGGACGCGTGCTGGATGACGACGTTGCCGAGGGCGCTGCGCGCATACACCCGCACGGTGTGCTCGTCGTCCTGCGCACCGTCGACCGGCCCCAGCTGGTTGTGCACGGCGCCGCTCGCGACCGTGGTCTCCAGCCGCGCCGCGCTACCCGGACGGATGCCGACCTCCAGATCGCCCACCGAGGTCTCCAGCCGCAACACACCGCGAGTGGCCTCGCCGATCCGGATATTGCCCTGGGCGGTCTTCGCGGTGACCGAACCGAGCGGACGCTCGACGACGATGTCCCCGGCCGACACCTCCAGCACGCAGTCGCCGAGTTCGCCGGCGCCGAGGATTCGGCCCACACCGGCGGTGCCCCGGAAACCGGAACCGGTCGGCACCTCGACTGTCACCTCGATCGACGGGTTGCCGCCGAAGGGGGTGTAGGTTCGCCAGTCCTTCGGCGTCGTCACGGTCAGGGCGCCGTCGGCGAAATCGACCCGCGTCTGCTCGGCGGCGCGCACGTCGGCCTTCTTGGCCGCGTCGGCGGGACGGACCGCGACGACGGTGTCGGTGCGGTCGGAGGCGATGACAGTGACGGTGCCGGACAGCACCTCGACGGCGACGGCGATCGGTTCCGGGGTCTGGAAGGTAGGCATGGTGTTCTCCTGTGCTCTGCTGGAAATCGGGCGGCGGGATCGGGGGATCCGGCCGGTGAACCGGTCCGCGGCGCGGATCGCTGTGCTGTTCACGAGAACTACTGTCGCCAACCCGGCTGATACCGGGCTGATGCCGGGCTGACATGCCCGCTGACATACTGTTTCCGCTGGTCACGCGGGTCGATTCCGGTCTCTCCGGTGTTCTTGTCAGCCGTGGACCGGGCGATCTCACGCGGGTCGGCCGACCACGGCAGAATGATCCGGGTGCGAATCGGGATGCTTGGAACGCTCGACATCCGGGCAGATGACGGTGCAGTGATCGAGGTACCGGGCGCCCGATTGCGAGCGCTGTTGATCGCCCTCGCACTCGAACCCGGCCGCGCGGTCCCCAAAGCGACGCTGGTCGACTGGATCTGGGGTGAGCAACCGCCCGCCGACGCGGCGAATGCGTTGCAGGCGTTGGTTTCCCGGCTCCGGCGGGTGCTGCCGGACGGTTCGCTCGACGGTCAGGCGGGCGGCTACCGGCTGGCGGTGGATCCGAACGCGGTCGACGCGTTGCGGTTCGAACGGCTCCTCGATCAGGCTCGTGGCGGCGACGTCGTCCGCCAGACGCACCTGCTGCGCGAGGCCCTTGCGCTGTGGCGCGGGGCGCCGATGCAGGACATCGATGTGCGCGACAGTGCGGCGGTCGAGGCGGTGGTCACCCGCTTCGAGGGGCTGCAGCTGGCAGCGCTGGAAGACCTGTACGAAGCGGAGATTCGCCTCGGGCGCGGACCGGAACTGGTCGCCGAACTCACAGAGTTGGTGGCCCGGCATCCGGTCCGGGAACGACTGGTCGCCGCGTTGATGCGGGCCCTGGCCGCGGCGGGCCGCGGCGCCGAGGCCCTGCTCGTCTACCAGCGGGCCCGCGAAGCACTCGCCGACACCCTGGGTGTGGATCCCGCACCGGAACTGTCCGATCTGCACGTGGCCCTGCTGCGCGGCGAAGCGGGACCGCGAGACAGCGAACGCAAAACCAACCTGCGGGCCGAATTGACCAGCTACGTCGGCACATACACCGACGTCGCCGCCGTGCGCGAACTCATCGCGCACCACCGGCTCACCACCTTGACCGGTCCGGGCGGCTCGGGGAAGACCAGGCTGGCGCTGGAAACCGCACGCACCCTGCTCGACGATCTGCCGGACGGGGCCTGGCTGGTGGAACTGGCGTCCGTCGGCGCCGGCGGTGACGTGGCGCAATCGGCGCTGGCCGCATTCGGGCTACGCGACGCACTGCTCGGCGGCACACCGGATGCGGAACCGGTCGACCGGCTCGTCGCGGCGATCCGCGACCGCGAGACGCTGCTGATCCTGGACAACTGTGAGCACGTGATCGACGCCGCGGCGGCCTTCGCCCACCGGGTGCTCGGAGAATGCCGGGGCCTGCGGATTCTCGCCACGAGCCGCGAACCGCTCGGCATCACGGGCGAGGCGCTGTGGCAGGTGGCGCCGCTGGCGCTGCCGGCCGAAGACGCGGAGCCGGCCGAGATCGAATCCTCCCCCGCCGTGCAGTTGTTGCGTGATCGGGCCGGCGCGGTCCGGACCGATCTGGAGATGACGAACCCCGCCACCCTGTCGACCATCGCGCGCGTCTGCCGCGCCCTCGACGGCATACCGCTGGCCATCGAGCTGGCCGCGGCCCGGCTGCGCACCATGTCCCTGGACCAGCTCGCCGACCGCCTCGACGATCGGTTCCGCCTGCTCACCGGCGGCAGCCGCACCGCCATCCCGCAGCACCGCACGTTGCGCGCGGTGGTCGATTGGAGCTGGGAACTGCTCACCAACGCGGAGCGGACGGTGCTGCGCAGGCTGGCGGTTTTCGCGGGCGGCGCGAGTCTCGAAGCGGCCGAGCAGATCTGCGCGGACATCTCCGACGAGCCGGGCGAAGTCGAGCAGTGGGAGGTGCTCGACTTGCTGACGGCACTGACCGAGAAGTCGCTGCTGCTCAACACGGCCGACAGCGAACCCCGCTACCGGATGCTCGAAACGATCAGACAGTACGCATACGACCGCCTGGTCGCGGCCGATGAATCGGAACGCATACGCCGGCAACATCTTTCGTACTTCACGACCCTCGCCGACACCGCGGAGCCGCATCTGCGCCGCGCCGAGCAGCTGGAGTGGCTCGCCAGGCTCGAAACCGAACACGACAATATCGCGGCCGCCCTGCGCGGCGCGCTCGCCGACGACGACGCGGCGGGCGCGCTGCGGCTCGCGGCGTCCGCCGGCTGGTATTGGTGGCTGGGCGGGCACAAAGCCGAAGGGATGGAACTGATTACCGCCGCGGCGCGAATCGGCGGGCACGAAGGCGGCAGCGACGCGTCACCACGCAGTGCCCTCGAGAGTGCCGCCGATACAACCGCGCGAATCGGCGGGCACGAAGGCGCCGCGGCGGAGACCGGCGAGGACGAATTCCGGGCCAGGGTCTACGGCCTGATCGTGCATTTCATGAGCTCCGGGCCGAACGACGAGCACCAGGTCGCCGAATGGGTCCACAAGGCCTACCACCTCGGACGGAACAGCGAATCCGACTATCCCCTCCTGGCATTCATCGGCGCCCTGCAACGCATGTTGCGCGGCGGAGACGAGTTCCTGACCGCCTTCGAACCGTTGCTCACCCACGACGACCCGTGGGTGCGTGCGCTGTCCCGGTTACAGGTGGGTAAGGCGCGGATCGCCCTCGGCTTCCCCGGCCGGGAGGCGGACGAGCATCTCGAGACGGCACTGGCCGAATTCCGCACGCTCGGCGAGCGCTGGGGAATGTCGTTCGCCCTGACCGAGCTCGCGAACAGGATCGCCATGCGCGGCGAATTCGCCACCGCCTGCGCACATCTCGACGAGGCCATCGCGGTCGTCACCGAGGTCGGCGCCATCGAGGACGTCTTCCTGATCCGGGCGCGCCAGGCTCAATTGTATTGGCTGCTGGGCGATGCGGAGGCGAGCGCCGACGCCATGACCGAGGCGCAGCGGTACGCGGACCGGTCCGCCTGGCCGAACGCTCTGGCCGAATTCGCCTTCACCAAGGCAGAACTGGCCCGCTGGCAAGGCGATACGGAACAGGCCCGCCGGCAGATCGAGATCGCGGCATCCATGCAGGGCGGCGACACCGACCGAAACTACGTCGAAGCCTTGACGAACCATCAACTGGGTTGTCTCACAACAGATTTGGACGTCGCACGCCCACTGCACGCCGCCGCGTTGCGAGCCGCGACCGGTGCCGGCTACGCACCGCTCACCGCCTTGATACTGGTGGGGATCGCGGATCTGGCGTCACGGGCCGGACAGGACGAACAGGCGGTCCGGTTACTGGCGGCCAGTGCCGCGGTTCGCGGACTGGTCGACCGGTCCCAGCCGGATGTGGAGCGGATCGAGCAGACAGCACGACGTCGCCTCGGTGACCAGCGGTTCACCGAGGCGACGACGGAAGGGACACAAGCGAATTGGGAGGAACTGGCGGCGGCTACGCTCGCTTGTTGAACGTGGCACGCGACCAGAAGAATCCGACCACGGCGAATCCGGCGCACCAGGCGAGCGCGGCGGCGGTGTAGCCGCCGGACGGGTGTCCTTCGAGAAATCCGCGCAGCGATTCGATGATCGGCGTGAACGGCTGGTACTGCGCGAACTGCCGGATGCCCTGGCCCATCTTGTCGGCCGGCACGATCGCGCTGCTCACGAAGGGCAGCATGATCAGCGGCACCACGCTCATACCGGCGGATTCCGGCGTCTTCGCAGCCATTCCCAGTGCGACGGTGAGCCACGACGCCGCGAACGAGGTCGCGACCATGATGCCGATGGCGGCCAGCCAGTCCGTCGCACTGGCCGGCGGGCGGAAGCCGAGCGCGAAGGCCACACCGATGACGGCCGCGATGGCCACCAGGTTGGTCAGCATGGTCGCCGCCACGTGACCGATGAGGATGGCGCTGCGGGAGACGTCCATGACCTTGAACCGGTTGATGATGCCCTTCGCCATGTCGGAGCTCACCGACACCGCGGTGCCGGACAGGCCGTAGCTGATGGCCAGCAGGATCAAACCCGGTGTGGCGTAATCGATGTAGTGGCCGCCGACATCGAGGGCATTGCCGAAGACGTAGACGAAGATCAGCATCATCACGACCGGCATCAGTGCCGCGTTGAAGATGGTGACGGGAGTGCGGGCGATGTGGGTGAAGTTGCGGCCCAACATCATCGACGCATCGGACAGGGGTGCGGGCAGGGTGATCGTGCTCATCGCGGGGAAACCTCCGTGGTCGCGTGACCGGTCAGGGAAAGGAAAACGTCGTCGAGATCGGGGGTGTGGACGGTGACCTCCTCGGCCTCGACCGAGGATTCGGCGAGCCGATCCAGCAGGTGGCGTAGCGATTTCGTGCCGCCGTTGCCGGGCACGCGCAGGGTCAGTGCGCTGTCGTCGCGGGTGGCGCCGGGCAGGCTGTGCGCCGCCGCGTCCAGTTCGTCGGGTTGTGCGAACCGGAGCTGGATGTGGCTGCCGGGCACCAGGCGCTTGAGGTCATCGGGGGTGCCTTCGGCGACGAGACGGCCCTGGTCGAGTACCGCGATCCGGTCGGCCAGCTGATCGGCCTCCTCGAGATACTGGGTGGTGAGGAAGATCGTCACACCCTCGGATGTCAACTCCCGCACGATGTCCCACATGGTGCGCCGGCTGCGCGGATCCAGGCCGGTCGTCGGCTCGTCGAGGAAGACGATCTGCGGTTTGGTGACCAGCGTCATCGCCAGATCCAGCTTCCGGCGCATACCGCCGGAGTAGGTCGCCGCCCGCTTACCCGCGGACTCCACCAGATCGAACCGCTCCAGCAGTTCGGCAACCACCCGCTTGCCGGCATCCCCGCGCAGGCGATGCAGCCCCGCCATCAGCCGCAGGTTCTCCTCCCCCGTCAGCAGATCGTCGACCGCCGCGAACTGCCCGGTCACCCCGATCGCCGCCCGGACGGCCTTGCCCTCGGTGGCCAGGTCGTGTCCCGCGATCCGAGCCGTTCCCCCGTCGGCCTTCGCCAACGTGGTCAACACGTTCACGGTCGTCGTCTTCCCGGCCCCGTTGGGGCCGAGCAGCGAGAAGATCGTCCCGGCCTCGATGGTCAGGTCGATCCCGTCGAGGATCGTCTTGTCCCCGTATGCCTTCCGCAACCCGGAGGCGGCAATTGCTGTGCTGTTCATGGGGACAACTGTGCGGTGGCCGGCTGATACGCCCCTGACGTCGGCCTGACACGATCGCTGATATGGAGTTTGCGCTGGTCACCACATCACATTGTGAGGACCATGCGGTAGCGGGCGCGGCCCTGCTCCATATCGGCGTAGGCCTGCGCCGCCTGCTCGAGCGGTAGTTCCTGAATGCGCGCGCGGACACCCGATTGCACCGCGAACTCCATCGTTTCCTCGACATCGCGTGCGGTGCCGGACGGATGGCCGATGACGCGCAGGCCGGGGACGATCAGCTGCATCGGGCTGATAGGCAGCGGATCGGCCGTGACGCCGATGGTGATCAGTTCACCGCGCGGCTGCAGCCCGCCGACCGTATCGGCCATGGCGGCGGAATTGCCCGCCGTCGCGAGGACGACCGCCGCGCCCCCGAGTTCCCGCAATGCCTCGCCGACCTCGACCGCGGTCGAGTCGATGTAGTGGTGGGCGCCCAGCGCGCGGGCGTCCTCGGCCTTGCCCGCACCGCGCGCTATCGCGATCGTTTCGAAGCCCATCGCACGCGCGAATTGAACGCCCAGGTGCCCGAGTCCGCCGATGCCGAGGATCGCGACGCGGTCGCCGGGCCGTGCCCTGCTCTCACGCAGGGCGTGGAAGGTGGTGACGCCGGCACACCCCATCGGCGCGGCCTCACTGAACGACAGCTCGTCGGGGATGCGGGCCGGGGCGTTGGCCGGGACCGTCACCGACTCGGCATATCCGCCGGGGTAGTGCCAACTGGGAACCCGCAGCTTCACGCAATGAATGAAATCTCCCTGCCGGCAGGGAATGCATTCGGCGCAGTGTCCGCCGAACCAGCCCACCGCGACGCGGTCGCCGAGCGCGTAGTTGTCCACACCGTCGCCGAGTTCGGCGATGGTGCCCGCGATCTCGTGTCCCAGGGTGAGCGGCCAGGACATGCCGGGAAATCCGCCACCGGCGAACGCCCGATCCGTGCCGCAGACACCACACGCCGAGACCCGGATCCGCACATGGTCGCGGGGCGGCGCAGTGGTGTCGACCTCCACCACTTTCAACGCGTCACCGGCGGATCGGATGTGCACAGCCTGATGAGTGGACATCGGGAATCATCCTCACTTTCCTCGAAACGGTGATCAACGACAACGGCGCTCATCGGCCAGTATCGCTGTTCACAACCGGTGGTTGCTCCACCGTTCGGGGTGAATCCGACGTCTTCCGGTTGTGTGTCCGCCGTCAGCCGATGTCCTCGGCCGCGCCGACGACGGTGCCCTCCGGACCGCGGAGGAAGCTGTGTTCGTACTGCTCCCCCGCGCCCGGCCTCCCGTGGGAATTATCGGTCGAAGAAGAGCGAACTCTCTGGGTTTCACCCTCAATTCGTTGGGTACGCGAAGCTTCCTGCAGTGGGAGATCCAAACCATCGGACCTGAGTAGGCTACGCGAATTCGAAAATACGAATTTTGTCCAATAAAACCGCTGCGAGCTGGGCAGATACTCCATTTGCGCACCGACGTGACACCGTCGTCATAGCGGCAGACTCGAATATTGGACGCATGACCGAATTACCCGCTCCGACGATCTGCAACGCATTTGATGTGATCCGAATCATTTTCACGAAACGCTGCTAACAGGTCGCGGAACCGGCTCGATAAACGCCATACAACTGAAAATCGTGTCGGAAAGAAATCATGTATCGACAACGACAGGAGAAGTCCTATGGACCTGTCCACCGCATTCAACCTCTTTCTCAGCTTGCTCGGCATCAACCTCGGCGCGGGCGGCCAACTCGGCGCCGGCACCGGGTCGTCCTGAGCGTCCTCGATCGAGCGAGGCCGGGCAGGGAGCCACTCGCCCCTGCCCGGCCCGTTCTTTCCGGCTGAACGGTGCGAGTGATACGACCTCTATCCACCTGCCGCTCGGGTGAATCGGCCCGCGAGCGCCCTCAGGTGTTCCACCAGTTCGGGGGGAGATTCGACCTCGAATTCCACATCGAGCATGCCGACCACCAGGGCCACCAAAGCGTAGGAGTCCGAACCCATTTCGAGTCGGCAGGTGTGCTCGTCGATGGGTGTGACGAGACCTTCGATGCGGCCGGCGAGCCGCTCGGCCGGGACATGGACGCGCATGACCGACCGGTACGGCCACATCGCGAAGCCCATGGTGCGGCGCAAGTAGGCGACCACATCGCCGTCGGGCGACGGCCGGTGCGCGAAGCGCGGGCCGTTGGGCGTCCGCAGCGACATGCGGTCGACGCGGAAGGTACGCCAGTCGGCCCGGTCGCAGTCCCAGCCGACGAGATACCACCGATGGCTCCAATGCGCGATGCGGTGCGGCTCGACGCTGCGCCGAGAGTCGTCGCCGGTGTGGCTGCGATAGTCGAAGCGCAGCGTCTCGGCGGCGCGGATGGCGGCGGATATGGCGGTGAGCTGATCGGCGTCGACGGCGGGACCGGGATCGTAGCGAGGCGGCATCGCGACCACCGCGCCACGCAGTGTGTCGACGCGGTGGCGCAACCGGGCCGGAAGTACCTGCTCCATCTTGGTGAGCGCACGCAGCGAGGTCTCCTCGATGCCGGCGACAGTGCCGGTGGTGTTGGTCTGCAGTCCGATCGTGACGGCGACCGCCTCGTCGTCGTCGAGGAGCAGCGGCGGCAGTGACGCACCCGCGCCGAGTCGGTATCCGCCGACCGGTCCCAGCACGCCGTGCACCGGATATCCCAACTCGCGCAGCCGATCCACGTCGCGACGGATGGTGCGGGTGGTGACGTCGAGTCGTTCGGCCAGTTCCGTTCCGGTCCAGTCGCGATGTGTCTGCAACAGCGACAGCAGCCGCAACAGCCGCGCCGGCGTGGTCTCGGGCATGAATCGATCATCTCGCATGTGTAGGACCGTTTCCGTCCTATACGGGACGGATGCTCTTCTCATGACCGATACGACGATCACCCCGTTCCGCATCGATATCCCGCAGGAAGACCTGGACGAACTGAATTTCCGGCTCGCCCGCACCCGGTGGACCGATGCCCTGCCCGGTGTCGGCTGGTCCTACGGCGTCGATCGCGACTACCTGATCGATCTGGCCGAGTACTGGCGCACCGGCTACGACTGGCGCGAACACGAGGCGAGGTTGAACAAGGTCCCGCAGTTCGTCACCGAAATCGACGGCGAGACAGTGCATTTCATGCATGTCCGCTCCCCCGAGCCCGACGCGACGCCGCTGATCGTCACGCACGGCTGGCCCAGCACGCCCGCCGACTTCCTCGACATCCTCGGACCGCTGACCGATCCGCGCGCATACGGCGGGGATCCGTCCGACGCATTTCACGTGGTGGCGCCGTCGGTACCGGGATTCGGATTCTCCGGCCCCACCCACGAAACCGGTTGGGACGTACCGCGAGTCGCACGCGCCTGGGCAACGCTGATGGAACGACTCGGCTACGAACGCTACGGCGCCCAGGGCGGCGACTACGGCAGTCTCATCTCCCCGGCCCTGGGGCGGGTCGCACCGGACAAGGTGATCGGTGTGCATGTGAACGCGCTGGCCGACGCCGCGACCGCGAGCGGCTCCGGCCGGGAACTCGCCGACCTGTCGGAGGCGGATCGCGCGAAGGCGATCGCGAACCAGATGTGGTGGTACGGACACAACGGCTACGCGACCCAGATGGCCTTGCGGCCCCAGACCATCGCCTACGCCCTCAACGACTCACCCGTCGGCCAGCTCGCCTGGAATCTCGAATGGTTCGTCGATTGGGATCCGACTGCCACCGACCAATCGCCGATCGACCGCGACATGATCCTGACCGACGTCTCGACCTACTGGCTCACCGGCACCGCGGGCTCCGCGGCCCGGATCTACCGGGAGTCCGGGGCGTCGTGGGGCAGTAAACCCGAGCCCTCGGGCGTGCCCACCGGGGTCGCGAACTTCCGGGGCGATCGGGCCGTGCGGGGCCTGGCGGAGGCGGCCAACACGGTCGTGCGCTGGAAGGAATACCCCGTGGGCGGCCACTTCGCTTCGCTCCAGGCGCCGGCGGAGCTCGTCACCGATATTCGCGAATTCTTCCGTTCGGTCGCCGGCTGAACCCACCGGGGACGATTCCGCGGCGGCACGTAATCGCTTATCCCGCAGCGGAATCGGCCCCTGGCGCGACCGCCCACGCTCCCTCGATCATCGCGAAGATCTCGTCCACCGCGGCATCCGGATCGGCCGACTCGCGGGCCAGAGAGTAGGCGTCGATCACGAATCGCGCGATCGTCCGGCAGGCCGTCGGCGTGCGGGCCAGTTCGGGGTCCGCAGCGATGGCCGTGGCCAGCGACTCGGCGTGCCGCAGCCGCATCGATACCTCGTACTGCCGCAGGGCCGGCGATTCGTCGATCATGCGCCAGATCGGGTCGGCTCCCGCTGCCGTGCAATGTCGCACCAGCGCGAGGATCTCGCGACGCAGCGCGGGCACGAGCGGCTCATCCGCCGCCCGCTCGGCCACCGCCCGCGTCAGGCGCTGTTCGAAGTCGTCGTCGCGCTCGAATACCAGCGCTTCCTTCGAGGGAAAGTGGGAAAAGAGCGTGGTCACGGCCACGTCGGCTTCCGCCGCGACATCCCGGATGCGAGCTACGGTGCAGACAAAGGAGACCATGACTTCCAGGCACGATGGAGACACCTGGGATCCGGCGACGGGCGTCGGTTCGACGGCCACCATGGCGGCGGCGGCCCGGGCGATTGCGACTCGCGCGGATCCGGAGCTCATCGACGATCCGTTCGCCGCACCGCTCGTCCGGGCGGTCGGCATCGACCTGCTCACCCGGCTCGCGACCGGCGAGACGCCGCCCGGCGACTTGGTCGAACAGGTATGGATCGACATCGCCAAGATACGCACCAGGTTCTACGACGAGTTCTTCCTCGATGCGACGAGAGCGGGCATCACGCAGGCCGTGATTCTGGCTTCGGGGTTGGACTCGCGTGGGTATCGCCTGCCGTGGCCGAGCGGGACCGTCGTATACGAGGTCGACCAGCCGCAGGTCATCGAATTCAAGACCCGCACCCTCGCGGAGCTGGGCGCCACACCCACCGCCGACCGGCGCGCGGTCGGCGTCGACCTGCGCGACGATTGGCCCACCGTCCTGCGCACCGCCGGATTCGACCCGGCCCGGCCGACCGCGTGGAGCGCCGAGGGACTGCTGGGTTACCTGCCGCCCGAAGCACAGGATCGGCTGCTCGACACCATCACCGAACTCAGCGCACCGGGAAGCCGGATGGCCACGCAACGAGGCAGCCCACTATCTGACCGCCCGCGGCTGGGCCCTCACCGCAACCACCATCCGAGACTCGTTGGCCGCCGACAACCTTCAGCCTCTGCGGGACGACGCCATGCACATGGGCGACACGCTCTACGTCAGCGGCGTCCTCGAGTAGCGAAACCCGTGTATCCAGCCGACCGCGATGTCGAATTCTCGCCAGCACGGTAAGGCGGCGAACACCAAGATCGTGGGCATGACGGCGGATGTGATGACCACCTTGCGAGCGTTCTATGCGGCCGAAGCGGCCTATCTCACGGAGGGGGCCGCGTTCGGGGAGATGGCTCGGCATCTGGCGTCCGATGTCGTCATGCACCAGGCCTCAAGCCTGCCCTACGGGGGCGAATGGCGCGGACACGACGGCTTCCGGCAGTTCATCGCCGCAATGGGCGACAGCTGGGACGGACTATGGTTCGACGACCAGCAGTTCCTCAGCGACGGCGACCGGGTCGTCGTCTACAGCCGGGGGCGCTTGCGGGCGCGCCGCACCGGACGCGAACTCGAAACCTCACTGCTGCAATGGATCAGCTTTCGAGACGGCCTCATCACCGAGTTTCGGCCGTACTATCACGACACCTCGGCGGTCCTGGCGGTGCTGGACGAGCAGGCGTAGACCGCTCGTAGTTACCACGATTCGATCAGCGGGACATCGTGTTCCTGCCGCTGCCATTCCTCGGTGAGGCGGCCGAGTCGCTGCCGGGCGGCGATACCGCGCACGCCCGCGATCTTGTCGTCGCGGACCTCCAGAATCAGCACACCCACGACGCGATCGTCGAGCGTGGCGATCATGGCCGGACAGGCGTTGACCACAGCGGCATGGATGGCGGGCGAGCCGCCGGCGAGTTTGCGCTTCGCCGGAGTCGGTTTGAAGCCGGCCCGCACCGCACTGGCGATCCGCTGCGGCGTCGCGTACCGGATGAGTTTCGCGGCCCAACCCAGCCCGGCGCCGTCGGAGATGCCGGTCGCGTCATCGGTCAGCAGTGCCACCAGCTGTTCGGTCCGCCCCGAGGAGGCGGCGGCGACGAATGCCTCGACGATTCGGCGCGCAGTTGCCCGGTCGGTTTCGGTGGTCGTGCCGGCGGCGGCGATGCGACGTCGCGCCCGGTGCAGATATTGCTGACTCGCGGATTCGGTGATGTCGAGGATTTCGGCCGTCTCGGCGTGGCTGTACGAAAAGGCTTCGCGCAGTACGTAAACGGCGCGTTCGATCGGCGACAGTCGCTCCATGAGCATGAGCACCGCCAGGGTCACCGATTCGCGCTGCTCGACGGTATCGGCCGGGCCGAGCATCGGGTCGCCGTCGAGCAAGGGTTCGGGCATCCAGGCGCCGACCGCGCGTTCGCGCCGCGTTGTCGCCGAACGGAGGCGGTCGAGCGCCAGATTGGTGACGACCTTGGTCAGCCACGCCTCGGGCACTTCGACGTACCCTCGGTCGGCGGCCTGCCACCGCAGGAACGCGTCCTGCACCGTGTCCTCGGCGTCGGCGGCCGAGCCGAGCAGACGGTAGGCCAGCGAGGCCAGCCGATTCCGACTGGCCTCGAAACTCGCCACGGTGGCGGTATCCATGAGCACGACTCTAGGCGGCGACCACCGGCGCCGAGTTCTCTCGGTTACCGGCCCAGCGGTACTTGTGACTCGGCTTCCCGAAGGTCGGGTGGCTCAGGCTCCAAGCGGCGGTGTCGAGAATTTTCGACTTGACGACCGCGGCCGGCCGGCCACACAGCGCCCACGACTTCGCGTGCGCGTCGCCGTCGACCAGCTGGAAGATCCCGTCCCTGCGACCGAGGCTGATGTGGTTGCCGACATACGACAGTGAGGTCGTCGGTATCTTGCGTCCGGTCCGGTCGCCGATGATCGCCGCGGTCGCCTGCATGCCGGTGAATCCGGCCGAAGCACAGGACATCGGCAACGGGCGGCCGTTCTCGCCGATGACGAAGACGCTGTCCCCGGCGACGTAGACGTCCGGATGCGAGAGCGACCGCATCTGACGGTCGACGGTGATCTGACCGTTGGCGACCACCTCGAGACCGCTGGCGGCGGCGATCGGGTGGACGGCGAAGCCCGCGGCCCACACCGTCGCGTCGGAGGTGAAAACGGTGCCGTCGGTCGCGACCGCGGCGTCCTTCTCGACGCGCCCGATCGTGGTGTGCTCGTGAACCGTGATGCCGAATCGGTCGAAGGCACGTAGCAGATGACCGCGACCCTTCGCGCCCAGCCAGCCGCCCAATTCACCACTGGTGACGAGGCCGACTCGAAGTCCCGGCCGTGATTCGGCCAGTTCGGTGGCGGCCTCGATCGCGGTCAGATTACCGCCGACGACCAGCACTTTCCCTTCGTCGCCCAGCTCGTCGAGGCGGGCGCGCAGACGCAGGGCCGCCGGACGCGCGGTCACGTGGAAGGCATGCTCGTGGACGCCGGGAACCCCTTGATCGGCGGCGGTGCTGCCGAGCGCGTAGAGCAGTGTGTCGTATTCGAGCCGGTCGATGCCGGCATCGTCGGCGACGGTGACGGTCCGGGCCTCGACGTCCACGGCGGTCACCCGTGCCACGAGCAACCGGATGCCCGTACCCGCGAATATTTCGGCCAGCGGCCGATGGCGCAGTTCCTGCCCGGCGGCGAGCTGATGCAGCCGCAACCGCTCGACGAAATCGGGTTCGGCATTGACGACGGTGATGTCGAAGTCGTCGGCGTGCAGTTGGCGGGCCAGGTATCCGGCGCAGAAGGTTCCGGCATATCCGGCCCCGAGAACGACGATGCGGTGCTTCATGATTCGCTCCTGTCTGGTTCGCGTGCTGCCTGAACGAGACAGAGCGCGAATTCCTGACAGGACCAGACAGTGATCTGCGTCACTCTCCGTCATCGCCGTGCGCCGGCATTTCACAGCGGCCTTCGAAGTGGTCTCTTCGCGTGGCGAACTGGAGGCCGAGCACCGCCCGCAGCCGCCTCGGCGGTAGGCGGCTACGGCGCGATCGTTGGTCAGTCCTTGCTCGCCGGCTCAACGGTCTTGCTGTCCCCGGCCGTCCGTTCCGCACGCTGCGCTTTGAGGTCGGCCTGCCACTTCTGGAAATCGGCCCGCATCGCATCGATCTGGCGTTCCAGGGCGTCCTGAGTGTCCGACCACCAACTCTGCGCGGCCTTCCGCAGGTCCGCGGCGGTCTTCTCGAACTCGTTTCCCTCGTTCTGAAGGGTCTCGCTCAGCTCCTCCCGCCGAGCCTGCAACGCGGTGCGACTCCGTTCCCGCGCGTCAGCGGACGACTCTTCGAACTGCTTCACCCGAGCGGCGAGATCCGTCAGCGATTCCGACAACGGCTTCATTTTCCTTGTCCTTTCGGATCGGTTCGACCCTCGACCGGGCCACCATTCGTCACTGTCGAGCGTGACGTCCCCGCCCGGCCCAACCAAGGGCAGAATGTCATCTGATATCCCGCACTCGATACCGCTTCCGGTCCGGCCTGCATGCCGAAGCGCCCTCTCGGCGGCGAGCGCATGCTCCGGGCAGCACCGGGTATGCGCGAGGCAAGAACAGTCGTCCGACGAGGAGAATCCGATGTCAGGAGTTGTGTCCCACCTGGGACAGCGAATATCGGCAGCGGCACATTCGGCGTGGGCCATGGTCCACCACCCCCGCCGTGAACCGAACACCGATCTCGCCGCCGAACACCACTCGACCACGAGCGACCCCACCGGCGGCAAACAGGCCGGCGAGCCCGAATCCTCGCCCCGAGGGCTCGGAGGCATGGACTTCTAGCGCCGCCGGCCCTCGGGGAATGCCACCTCGGGCCACCGAACCGTGGGCGGCTCCGTTGTCAGCGACGCCAAAAAATATGGTGGGTCACGCCGCTCGGACTCGGGACCCGCTCCAAGTGAAAGCGGTCCGTGAGTTCGTCCGGACCGCTCCACAATTTTTCGCCGCTTCCGAGTTCGACCGGCGCAACGGCGATGTGCATCTGGTCGATGAGATCCGCCTCGAGGAAATCGCGGATGGTGGAGACACCGCCGCCGATACGCACATCCGAGCCGTTCGCGGCTTCGAAAGCCCTTTCCAGGGCCTCTTTCGGCGACGCATCGAGAAAATGAAATGTGGTGTCCCCCAGCGTAATAGAAGGCCGCGGGTAGTGGGTGAGGACGAATACCGGCGTGCGGAAGGGCGGCTCGTCGCCCCACCAGCCCTGCCAGTCGAGATTCTCCCACGGCCCGCGTTGGGGACCGAACTTGTTGCGCCCCATGATCTCCGCGCCGATGTTGTTGCGATAGTCGCGAGTGAAGTAGTCGTCGAGGCCATACGTTCCACCCGGTTCGGTGCGAGTGGGCCAGTGCGCGGTCGGGCCGCACCAAGCGAACAACGCGCTCGGATCGGCGTGCCCGAAGGGCCGCTCCAGACTCTGACCTTCCCCGGCACCGTAACCGTCGCTGGAGAGATTGAAGTTCTGGACACGAACCAATTGAGACATCGAACCTCTTCCGCTTGCACTTTGCAATCGGTTTCAAAGTACCGATACTGCTCTCGAGTCGCAACCGGTTTCGGTATCGAGCAGAATCGTGCAGTGACCAGGAGGGTGAGCGCGCCTCGCGCACAGGCACATTCGAAACTGACCGCGCTGCGCGCGGCGTTGACCAAGGAATCCCGCGCGGCATTCAGCCGCCGGGCGGGACGAATACGGCTGTTCCCCGCAGTCACCGCAGCGCTGCTCGCCGGACTGGCTGTGGCCTTCGCAGCCTACGGATTCCTCCGCTGGCTCACCCCCGTCGATGAAACCAAGCAAGCCGCCGAAATCGATATCACTCGTGTCGCATTGACCGTTGTCGCCGGTGTCGGCGGCGTGGTCGCCCTGGTCATCGCCTACCGGCGTCAACGCGATCTGGAACAGAGCCGGTTTGTCGAACGCTTCGGCGCCGCAGCCGCCCAACTCGGCGCGACGGATGTCGCGGTCCGAATCGCCGGGGTCTACGCGATGGCCGGTGTCGCCGACGAATCCGACGGCCTGCGCCGCCAGCAATGCATCGACGTGCTGTGCGGGTACCTCCGCTTGCCCTACAGCCCGGAGCTCGGCGCCAACCACCAGAGCAAACTGGTCGTCAAACAGCACCGCGCGACGGCGGACAACACCCGCGCCGACGACCGGGAACACCACCACGAATATCGACACAATGACCGAGAAGTCCGCGCAACCATCCTCCGCGTCATTACCGACCACCTTCGGCCCAAGGCCGCATACAGCTGGTCGACAGTCGATTTCGACTTTCGCACGGCCTATCTCGAGAACGTCGACTTCAGCCGTGCACAGTTTCTGGGTTCTGCGCGGTTCGGCGGCGCGACCTTCTCCGGCGACGCCTGGTTCGGTAGCGCTACCTTCGCCGCCAACGCCGAGTTCGACGATGTAACCTTCTCCGGCAATGCGTGGTTCGACAGCGTAACCTTCTCCGGCAACGCCCGATTCGGCAACGCAACCTTCTCCCGCGACGCCCGGTTCGACGGCGCGACCCTGTCCGGCGACGCCCGATTCGACGACGCGACCTTCGCCGACAACGCCTCGTTCGCCGGCGCGAACTTCTCCGCCGGCGCCCGGTTCGGCGGCGCCACCTTCACCGGCGACGCGGGATTCGGCGAGACGACCTTTTCCGGCAACGCCCGGTTCGACGGCGCGACCTTCACCGGCAACGCCCACTTCGACGGCGCCACCTTCACCGGCAACGCCCGGTTCCGCAGCGTAACCTTCTCCGGCAACGCCCGATTCGACGGCGCGACCTTTTCCGGTAATGCCCGGTTCGGCGACGCGACCTTCGTCGGCGACGCCGGATTCGGCGAAGCCACCTTCGCCGGCAATACAGGATTCGACAGCGCGACTTTTTCCGGTGACGCCGAGTTCGGCGAGGCGACCTTCTCCGGCAGCGCCGAGTTCGGTGACGCAACCTTCGCCGGCAACGCGAGGTTCGGCGGCGCCACCTTCGCAAGCGACGCAGGATTCGGCGGCGCCACCTTCACCGGAAACACTCGATTCGACCGAGTGAATTTCGCCGGCAATACATGGTTCGGCAGCGCGACTTTCGCCGGCGAGGCCCGGTTCGACCGTGTGACCTTCGCCGGCAACGCCCGGTTCGATGAGGCAGACTTCGGCAGCGGCACCATCTCGTTCGACGAACCGAGACAGTGGGGACCTCCGACACCTACATTCGACTGGAGCCAGGACCACAGTCGGAAGCCCGTTAATATCGAACCGCAGGATTGGCCGCCCACTGTGGCGGCACCAACTCTCTCGGCAGGCTAAGCAAGCCGCCACCAGCAACAATAGATGGGTCTCACACACCATCGACGACGCCGGGCGGCCGACGTCCGTCTCGCGTGACCTGCTGCGCGTCAGTCCGGCAGCCAGTGCAGCTCGTGTGCCAGTGTTTTGGCGACGGTGCGGACGCGGCGGTGTAGTGGTGACTGCACGCGCGGGAGGACCAGGTGGATCGTCAAGGTGGGCGCGCCCAGCAGCGGTCGCCACGTGAGACCGGCCGGTTGTGTCGTGACCGCTACTTCACCGGCCGGAGCGAGGGTGAGGCCGTCGCGTAGGTCGCGCTGAGAGATGTCGAAAGAGACTGCGGGCGTGAGGAATCGGGGGCTGGGCCGGGTGTCGCGGAACAGTGCGGCGAGCTGATCGTGGATCACGGGGTTGGCCGCACGGTCGGGAAGTCGCAGCGGATACGCGGCCGCATCGGCGATCTCGATCTCCGGATGTTCGGCCAGCGGATGATGCTGCGCCAATTGGACCCCGACGCGCTCGCGCCGCAGCAGGAAGCGGCGCACGCCACGCCCCGGCTGTTCACCGCGAGTGATCCCCGCATCGATGCGGCCGTCGGCGACCGCTGGGGAGATCTCCGGTGTCGCCATCGGGACCGCGCCGACGTCGAGTCCCGGGCTGCTGCGAATGAGCTTGTCCACCAGGGCCGGTGCCGTCTCGGCTCCCGTGCTGAGGCTGTATCCGATGCGCAGCGTGCCGAGTTCACCGGCCCCCGCATTCCGGGCGGTGTCCCATGCCCGGTCCAGCGCCGCCAGCGCGGGCGGCGCGGACTCCGCCAAAGCCGCACCGGCCGTGGTCAATACGACGCTACGCGTGTTTCGAACCAGCAGGCTCGTACCGAGTTCCGCCTCCAATCGGCGCATCCGGGCACTGAGTGCGGGCTGCGCGATACCGATCCGTGCGGCCGCGCGGGTGAAGTTCAACTCCTGCGCCAGCACCAGAAAGTACCGCAGGCTCACCGTATCCGGCGCCACATACCCTCCCTGCCGATTGATAACGATCCGTTCTGAGTCTATCCCGTCTCGGTCTTTCCCTCGACCATGCATCAGGCCATAACCTGCGCATATGACGATTCAACCGACCGCGGTACCGGACACCGCACTCACACACGCCGGGGTGCAGTCATGCACAAGTTGGTAGTCCTGTATCCCGAGCCCGCCGACCCCGACCACTTCCGCGACTACTACGTGACCAACCACCTTCCACTGGTCATGAAAATGCCCGGCCTGCTTGCCTGGCGCTACAGCTTCGACGTGGCGGCCCCGAACGGAGATTCGCCGTATTTCGCGGTCTTCGAAGCCGACTTCGCCGACGCCGACGCCGTGGCCGCGGCACGGGCATCACAGCCCGGCCGGCGGGCGGCCGCCGATGTCGTCAACTACGCCACCGGCGGTGCGGTCGTCATCGACTATCCGGTGCAGGACGGCACCAGCTGAGGCAGGACCGCGCTCCGGGACGCGTTCGGCCGAGCGTTGCGGCCTCGGGGCTCGACTCGCGTTCCGAAGCCGAATAACCTCTGCACGCAACCCACCGATCCGACCGATGCCGGCAGCGATCAAGACCGCCCCTCTGGCCGCATCACCCAGCTGGCCGTAGTGGACCCGAGTGCGCACTCATGCCGATTATCAAGTGGTTGCCGAACGAACGTTGGTACCGTGCGGGTGATATCCCGGCGATCGTCGAGGTGGACCGCGACACGGGCACGACGCCGTCCACCCTCGGCTGCGCACTCGGCGGTAGATCGGGGAGGAGTGCGCGCATATGTCGATGGTGCGACGGTTCTGGATCGAATTCGACGTGCGGGACTGCCCTGCCCCATGGTTCGGAAAAGCTATCGGTGTGACCGGATTCGACGTGCGGGACTGTTTGTCGATGGCGGCAGATCTGGTGACCGACGGACCGTTGCCACCCGTGCGTCGGGTCACGGTCGACATCTCACTGGCCGCGCCGCTGCCGCTGAATCCTCGCCATCTCGGAGTCCCGGTGTGGCGCGGCGTGTGGTACCCGCCGGTGAACCTCGGAACCGGACCGATCCGCGCCATCGACAGCAGAGGCGTATCCGGCGACTACCCGATATCAGTTCCGCCATCACGCCGCCGAACGCGGACCGAAGAGCCCCTGCGCTCCATGTGGTGGGACGAAATCCCGCATTTCGATGCCCTGTGGTGGCCGCTGATGGACGTTCACCGCGACGGCGGAATGCGATATCACGCCCCGCAGGTGCGTGATATGTGCGTCAGGGATCCGACCTACGGGGTGCTGGTGCGCGAAGCCCTGGACTACATGATCGTGCGACGCCCGACACCGCAGGAATGGTTCGACCCGACCGGAATCAGGTTCGCCGACGAGCGGGAACTAGGCGAGTATCTGCGAGCCTTCCGCGACTACGTGGCCGGAATCCGCCCGGAGCCGATCTACCTTCCCGCTGGCGAACAGCTTTCACGCGACGCGCAACCATGACCTCCCGACGACGAGTGAAACCCCTTGGGACACGTCCTGCGATAGCCGCTGGGCACGCGCCTGAACAATACGGACGCGCCGCAACTCGAAACATCCGGTAATGGCTCCCCTTTATGTCAAGAGGCGGTTGGTAGTTCGGCGTTAGGCTGTGGGGTGGTAGGTCCGGGTTGTGGCTTGTCCGAAGGGTCGGTGTGCGGGGTTGGGCCGGTCGCGCTGGATTCGATAGTCGTTCCCGAATGCCCTCCCGGGCTTGCCGTATCGCGGCCCCGCTGGTCAGCGAGCATGCGGTTGTAGACCACGTTCGACAAGCGGCGTTTGAGTGCCCGCATCGATTCCATGGATGTCTTCCCGGCGGCTCGTTTGCCGTCGTAGTAGACCTGGCCTGTCCCCGATTGTGCGACCACTCGGCTTTTGAGTCCGGTGTCGATCGGTTTCAGTCGATGCCGCAGGCCACTGGGTGGTGGGTGTGGCTGCAG
>NZ_JOJF01000047.1:0-22871 GCF_000720265.1 Nocardia sp. NRRL WC-3656
ACCTCGGCAACGACCATGAAGCCAAACCCACCGCTCCCAGGTGATTCGGAACCCGATGGCTGCGGGCTCTATCACCACGAAAGAAAGGTAAGGACACCACCGTGGTCGCCGCGGCGGACGCGCAGAACTACGCTCAGAAGCTTGGCATTGCCCACGGCATGGCGGTTCAGGAGTTGGGCTGGGACGAGGACACCGCAGACGAGTTGAGGGCGTCTGTCGAGGACGCGATCGGCTCCGAGCTACTCGACGAGGACACCGACGAGGTGATCGACGTCGTACTGCTGTGGTGGCGCGACGGAGACGGGGACCTGGTCGACGAGCTGATGGATGCCATCGGTCCGCTCGCCGAGGACGGTGTCGTGTGGGTACTCACCCCCAAAACCGGTCAGCCCGGCCATGTCGATCCCAGCGAGATCGCCGAATCCGCCCCCACCGCGGGGTTGACGTCGACCACACCGGTCAGCCTCGGCACCTGGACCGGCACCAAGCTGATGCAGCCCAAGACGCCCTCGAAGCAGCGCTGATCCACCGCGTGACTATTGTTTCGCACGGGCGGCCGCCGAGTACCGGAACAGCCCGCCGTCGAAGACAGGAGGACTGCGCATGCCGCTCGAAGTGGGAACGGCCGCACCGGATTTCACGCTGAAGGATCAGAACAACCAGGATGTGAGCCTCGCCGATTACCGGGGCCACAAGAATGTCCTGATCGTCTTCTATCCGCTGGCTTTCACCGGCATCTGCCAGGGTGAGCTGTGCAAGGTGCGCGACGAACTGCCGAAGTTCCAGAACGACAACGCCGAGATCCTCGCCATCTCCGTCGGACCCCCGCCCACCCACAAGATCTGGGCGGCCGAGCAGGGCTACACCTTCCCGCTGCTGTCGGATTTCTGGCCGCACGGCGCCGTCACCGAGGCCTACGGTGTCTTCAACGACAAAACCGGCTTCCCCAACCGCGGCACCTTCGTCGTGGACAAGGACGGAATCATCCGCTTCGCCGAGATGAACGGCCCCGGAGAGCCCCGTGACCAGGCGGCTTGGGAGAAAGCGCTCACTGCACTAGATTCATGAACCGCCGCGCACGGTCCCGGACAACCGGCCCCGCGCAGCACACCATCTTCACCGCCGCCCGGCCGGTGAAGTCCGGGCGTATAGCTCAGTGGTAGAGCACTGGTTTTACACACCAGCGGTCGGGGGTTCGAACCCCTCTGCGCCCACTCTGTTTGTGCAGGTCAGAAGGCTTGCAATCTGCCCCACGTCGAATCCGTGGGCTCGCGGCTCGGCAAGTCGGTCTCCGAGAGATAGGTATACGCACAGGTAGTTCTACCGTCGCGATGGTGCTCGCCGGCGACGAACCTGGAGTTCGTTTCTATCGGTCACGTTGCGGAGGATTCGATGTCTGCCCCCGAGCTTCGGCACAGGTCCCATGCCGGCACCACGGAAGAGATCTTGATGATTCGGCGATGCGCGAAGTGTGACAAGTTGTTCGCGCCGCTCACGGCGGGGTGTTCCTCGTGTGCGTCGGATGACCTGGAGCGGGTGCCGTCGTCGGGTGTGGGTTCGATCGTGTCGTGGCGGGTGGTGGACCGCGCCGGTGCGAGTGGTGCGCCGTCGACGGTCGCGATCGTCGAACTCGACGAGGGGCCGTGGGTCTATACCTCGCTGGAGGGGGAGGTGCCGCTGCTGTCGGATCGGCCGGTGCGGGTGCATTTCCAGCCGCGTCCGCGAGACGACAGGTTTCCGGTCTTCGTAGTGTGCGCCGATCGCCGGCACCGGTAGTGCCGGAGCGAATCGGTCACTTCCGCTGCCTCCGACAGACGAGCCCATGCGCCCGGGTGAACCGCGTTCTCGCGCAGTGCTATGGCCGGGGGATCAGGTCGCCGCGCTCGGAACCAGGCCCACCAGCCCTCCGTCGACGAGCAGATCCTGGCCGGTGATGTACGACGCCTCGGGCGAGGCCAGGAAGGCCACGGCGGCGGCGACGTCCTTGGCGGAGCCGATCCGGCCGGCGACGATATCGCCGGCCACAGCGCTCTGCACGGACTCGGGAAGCTCGGCCCGCAGCGCGGGGGTGTCGATATATCCCGGGCTCACCGAGTTGACCCGAATTCCCCTGGCGCCCAACTCGGCAGCGAACGTGCGTGCCAGATTGTGCGCCGCGGCCTTGGTCGCCGAATACAGCGAGCCGAACGGCATGCCGCGGTGCAGTGCCCACGAGGCGTTGATCACGACGGCCGCGTCGGGGGCCAGTAGCGGAATCGCCTTCTGCACGGTGAAGAACACCCCCTTGACGTTGACGCCGATCACCCGGTCGAAATCGGCCTCGGTCACCGCCTCGGTCGGCGGAAAGAATCCGACGCCCGCATTCACGAAGAGCACGTCCAACCGGCCGTACCTGTTCCGGATGGTCTCGAAGACGGCGTCGATGGCGGCGAGGTCGGTCGTGTCGCCGGCGATCGCGAGCGCCTCCGGCCCGAGTTCATCGGCGGTGGCGGCCAGCCGGCCCGGGTCGCGGCCGGTGACGATCACCCGCGCGCCCTCGTCGCGCAACCGCCGCGCGGTGGCCAGTCCCATACCGCTCGTCCCGCCCGTGACCAGCGCGATCTTGCCCTGGAATCTGTTGTGTGCCATAGGAGCAAGCCTGCCGAGGACCGGCCTCGACAACCAGTGCGAGATCAACGTGGGATAACTACCACCAGGCTATGCGGGTGCGGCCGCCCGATCCCGCGTCAGCAGGCTCAGCCGCTGCTCGGTCTCGGTGCCCGGCCGGGGGTTGTACAGCACCAGGTGCCAATCCGGATGGTCCGCGACGATCAACGTGGTGGTGTCGAAGAACAGCTCACCCGCCGCCGGATGGCGCACCGCGTGCACCGCCTGCGTCGGGGCGCCCACCTCGTGGCGCGCCCACAATTCGGCGAATTCCGCACTGATCCTGGAGAGTTCGGTGATCACCCTGTCGAATCCGGGATCGTTCAGCGCCGCATCCGCACGATAGGCGGCGACGACCGCCGGTGCGGCGGCGGCCCAGTGGGGGTGCATCTCCCGGTAGCTCGCGTTGGTGAAAAACGAGACGAGACAGTTGTAGTCGTCGCAGTCGTAGCCGAAGGCCATCCGTGCCCCGTCGTTGACGGCCAGGATGTTCCAGTACCGGTCGCGCAGCACCGCGGGCCGCGGTGACCACACCGTGAGCAGATGCCGTAGCTCCGCGGTGACCTGTGCATCCCGATCCCGCACGGCCCGAGGCGGATTCATCCCCGCCAGCCGATACACGTGGGCCCGCTCCCACTCAGTCAATCGCAGTGCTCCGACGATCGCGTCGAGCACTTCGGTCGACACCTTGATATCGCGCCCCTGCTCGAGCCACGTGTACCAGGACACGCCGACCCCCGCGAGCTGTGCGACCTCTTCGCGCCGCAGGCCCGGCGTGCGACGTCGTCCGGTCGCCACCAGCCCGACCTCGGCTGGGTCGAGCCGTTCGCGGCGACTGCGGAGGAATTCGCGCAGCTGTTCCCTACGCCGCGCCGAGTCACTGGTCATGAAAAACAGTAACAATGCGCGCCGATTCGGGCCTCGCCATCGCGCCGATCACCGGGTTGCCGAGGATGTGTTCGCACCCGTAGGCCCGGACAGGAGAATCCGGCGAGCGGTGAATCACGCATCTCCGCGACGAGCGGCGGAAACCGCGGGCGTACCTCCCGCGCTGCGCAGGTCGATGTTTCGCATCGTGACCAACGCTGTCGCACAGAGTGTTTCGGCACCCTGGTCGACACCGTAGACCTCGGCTGCCGCGACGGTGAGCGCCTTGCCGGGCTTCACGACCCGCCCACGGGCCACCAGATATTCACCTCGCGCCGGAGACAGAAGTTTGACGGTGTAGTCGACCGTCATGTTCACCCAGCCGGCCGGCAGGAGCGTCCCCGCCGCGGAACCGCCGGCGAAGTCCGCCAGCGACCCGATCACGCCGCCCTGAAAGTTGCCGTTGTGCTCGGTCAACTCCGTGCGGTAGGGCTGCACGATCTCAACCTCGCCCCGCTCGACCCGGCGAAACGAGAACCCCAGATGTCGCGCCGCGGGCATGCCGAGGACGACGGCCTCTACGATCTGCGCGAACTCCGGATTCTCCGCCTGCTGACCGCTCATCACCCGGCTCCTCTCGGGGTGCTCGACGCTCCACCGCCGAATCCGGGAAGCCGAGGTGCACCACAACTGGACTGACTGCCATTTAATCTGAACTTGACGTCAACTTCAAGTTCTGGCTCGACGGCGATTCGGCGTGGGTGAGGCTACGCCGCCTGCCCACGCCGCACCGGCCTCACATCACGATGCGCAGTGGGTGTTCGATCAGCTCTTTCAGTTGGGCGAGGAATTGGGCGGCGACGGCTCCGTCGATGGCGCGGTGGTCGGCGGACATGGTGACGCGCAGGATCTTTCGGCTCACGACTTCGTCGCCGTCGAGGCGGAGTTCGTCGGTGGCGGCGCCGATGGCGAGGATGGCGGCTTCGGGTGGGTTGATGACGGCGGTGAAGTGTTCGATGCCGTACATGCCGAGGTTGGAGATGGTGAAGGTGCCGCCGGTCATTTCCTCGGCGCGGAGTTTGCGGTCGCGTGCGCGTTCGGCTTTGTCGCGGGTTTCGGCGGCGATGGCCGAGACGGGTTTGCGGTCGGCGTCGCGGATGACGGGGACGAGCAGGCCGGCGGGGGTGGCGACGGCGACGCCGAGGTGGATGCCGTGGTGGCGGCGCAGGGTGTCGCCGGCGAAGGAGACGTTGACGGCGGGGTTGGCGCGTAGTGCGGTGGCCACGCCTTTGAACAGCAGATCGTTGACGCTGACCTTGCCGGCCCCGGTGTCGGCGAGTGACTCGTTGATCCGGGCGCGGAAGGCCAGGAGTTCGGTGACGTCGATGGCGCTGGTCAGATAGATGTGTGGCGCCTGCTGTTTGCTCTCGGTGAGGCGGGTGGCGGAGACGCGCTGGATGGTCGTCAGGGGGATCTCGTCGTAGTCGCCCGTTGCCGGGGTGACACTGGTGCCCGGTTCCGTGCGTTCCGGTGCGGCGGTCGCTTGCGCAGTGGTGGAAGCTTTTGCCGCGTGGGCGTTTTCGACGTCGAGTCGGGTGATGCGCCCGCCGGGGCCGGTCCCGGTGACGGTCGTGATGTCGACACCGAGGTCCTGCGCGATCTTGCGCGCCAGGGGCGAGGATTTACGGCGGACGGCGTCGGAGGCGGAGGACGCAACAGACCCTGCTGGCGCCGCGTCGGCAGGGGCCGGGCCGGGCTGTGGCGCGGTCTGCCGTCGTTGCGATGCGATGTCGGCCGGTTCCGGCTGCTGCTCGATGCTCTGCCGTGCCGATGCGGTCTCGGTCTGCGGGACAGGCGCCGATGACGGTGCGGGTGCGGCGGCGGTCCCGCTGCCGTCGCCGAGGATGGCGATGGGTTCGCCGATCGGAACCCGCGTTCCGGGTGCGGCGATGATGTGTTCGAGGATGCCGTCGTCGTAGGCCTCGAGTTCCATCAGTGCTTTGTCGGTTTCGATTTCGGCGAGCACTTCGCCGCGGATGACGGTGTCACCGACCTGTTTGAGCCAGTTGGCGACGACGCCGTCTTCCATGGTGTCGGAGAGGCGGGGCATGGTGATTTCGGACAACGGTCTTTCCTCTCAGCGTCGCTTGCCCACGGCCGCAAGGGTTTCGACGGCGGCGGTGTAGAGCGATTCGACGGACGGCAGGGCCAGCTTCTCCAGCGGCTTGGCGTAGGGGAGCGGCACTTCGGCCATGGCGACGCGGCGCACGGGAGCGTCGAGATAGTCGAAGGCGCCGTCGGAGATCGATGCCGCTATTTCGGCGCCTATGCCGTAGGTGAGCCAGTCGTCCTCACCGATGACCGCGCAGCCGGTCTTGCGGACCGAGCGGACGAGGGTGTCGCGGTCGAGCGGGCGCAGGCTGCGCAGGTCGATCACCTCGGCGGAGATGCCCTCGGCGGCAAGTTCGTCCGCGACCTGGGTGCAGACGGTGGCCATGCGGGAGTAGCCGATGAGGGTGATGTCGGTGCCTTCGCGGGTGACCGCGGCCTTGCCGATCTGTGCGGGCGGAAGGTCCTGCGGTACTTCACCTTTGGTGTTGTAGAGCGACAGGTTCTCGAGGAACAGCACCGGGTCGTCGTCATCGATGGCGGCCTTGAGCAGGGCGCGGGCGTCGGCCGGGGTGCTGGGCGCCACGACCTTGAGGCCGGGGACGAACGCGTAATAGAGCTCGATGTTCTGGGAGTGGGTGGCGCCGAGTTGTTGTCCGCCGCCGCCGGGGGTGCGGATGACCATCGGCACGCTGGTCTGCCCGCCGAACATGCCGTAGATCTTGGCGGCGTGGTTGACGATCTGGTCGAGGGCGAGCAGGGAGAAGTTGATCGTCATGATCTCGACGATCGGGCGCAGGCCGAGCATGGCGGCGCCGATGGCCGCGCCGACGAATCCTTCCTCGGCGATGGGAGTGTCGCGGACGCGCTGCTCGCCGAATTCGTTCAGCAGTCCGGCGGTGATCTTGTAGGAGCCTTCGAAGACGCCGATCTCCTCACCGATCAGGAAGATGTCGTCGTCGCGGCGCATTTCCTCGCGCAGGGTTTCGCGCAGCGCTTCGCGGTAGGTCATGACAGGCACGGGGTGGTCCTCAGGCGGTGAAGAGCGGGTCGGCGGGCAGGCGGCGGGAATCGCCGGGCACCGGGGTGGCGTAGGTGTAGTCGAACAGGCTCGACGGCTGCGGGTGCGGGCTGGTGTCGGCGAACTCGACGGCGGCGGCGACCTCGGCGAGGACCTCCGCGTCCAGGGTGGAGGCCGAAACATCGTTCAGCGCACCGGATTTCAGCAGCGCGGTCTTCCAGATCTCGATGGGGTCGTGGGATCGTGCGGCCATCACGGTTTCCTCGGTGCGGTATTTCGCGGGGTCGACCACCGAGTGGCCTTTCAGCCGGTGGCTGACCGCCTCCAGCAGTGCCGGCCGGCCGTCGCGGCGGGCGGTGTCGATGAGATCCCTGGCGGTGTCGCGGACGGCGAGGACGTCGGTGCCGTCGACGCGTTCACCGCGCATGCGATAGGCGGCGGCGCGTTTCCACAGATCGGGTTCGGCGGAGGACTTCTCCACTGTGGTGCCCATGCCGGTCTGGTTGTTGACCACCAGGAAGACGATCGGCAGATTCCACAGTGCGGCGAGGTTGAGCGATTCGTGGAAGGCGCCGATATTCGTTGTGCCCTCACCCATTTGGCAGACGACGACATCGTCGCCGCCGCGGTAGTCGATCGCCAGTGCGGCGCCGACGGCGAGGGGTACCTGGCCGCCGACGATGGCGTAGCCGCCGAGCAGCCGAGTCTCGGTGTCGTACATGTGCATCGATCCGCCCCACCCTTTGGAGGTGCCGGTGGAGCGGCCGTACAGCTCGGCCATGACCCGGCCGGGCGCGATGCCTTTGGCGAGGGCATAACCGTGTTCGCGGTAGTTGGTGAACAGGTAGTCGGTGGGGCGCATCGCCGCACCGAGGCCGACCACGGTGGCCTCCTCACCGAGGTTGAGGTGACAGTAGCCGCCGATCCTGGCCTGCTGATAGCTCTGGGCGGTGCGCTCCTCGAATCGGCGCACGAACAGCATGTCGCGATACAGCTTTCGCAGCGTATCGGGATGCTCGGCCGCCACACGGGACTCGAATGATGCTGTCTGCGTGGCGGTTCGGTCGGCGAGGAGAGAATCGCTCGCCGGGGTGTGGGCTTGCTCCGTCGCGGTCGACACGGCCGGTCGCTTCGGTGCGCGGCGGGTCGACGTGCGGGTGGCCTGCTGCGGGGTTGTGGTAGTCACGGTGGTGCTCCTCAACGTGAACGCGGCGCGGTGTGGATCGGCAGGCCGAGCCCGGTCAGGGCTGTTTCCATACCGATCTCGCCGAGGGTGGGGTGGGCGTGGATGGTGTCGGCGAGTTCGTCGAGTGTCGCTTCGAGCGAGATCGCCAGTGCGCCTTCGGCGATCAGGTCACCGGCCGAGGGGCCGATGATGTGCACGCCGAGTACTTCCCGATGGCGTGCCCCGGCCACGATCTTGCAGAAGCCCTCGGTCTCGCCGAGCGCCTTGGCTCGCCCGAGTGCGGCGAGCGGGAATTTCGCGGTGATCACCTCGTGGCCGCCGGCGCGCGCCGCGTCCTCGGTCAGGCCGACGCTCGCGATCTCCGGATGGGTGAACGTCGCCGCGGGGATCACGGTGTAGTCGATGCGGGCGTCGTGTCCGGCGATCACATCGGCGGCGGTGAGGCCCTGATGTGAGGCCACGTGCGCCAGCAGTGCCTTGCCGGTGACATCGCCGATGGCGTAGACGTGCTCGGCCGTGGTCCGCAGCCGTTCGTCGACGGGGATGAATCCCCGTGCGTCGGTGTCGATTCCGGCGTACTTCAGGTCGAGATCGGCGGTGTTGGGACGACGGCCCACACCGACGAGCACGACGTCGGCCTGGATTTTCCGAGTCGTCGCGCCGTCGACGTCGACCGTCAGCGCCTCGCCACTCTGCTCGATGCCGGTGACGGTGCATCCGGTCAGCACGCTGACACCGCGTTTGGTGAACGCACGGCCCAGCGCGGCGCCGATCTCCTTGTCCTCCAACGGGACCAGGCGATCCTGCATCTCCACGATGGTCACGTCGGCGCCGAAGGTGGCGAACAGCCCCGCCCACTCGGCGCCGACCGCGCTGCCGCCGATGACGACGAGCCGCTCGGGCACCTCGGTCAATCCGAACGCGCCGTCGGAGGTGATCACGCCCGGCAGATCGGCGCCCGGAACGGGCAGGAGCGCGGGCACGGACCCGGTAGCGACGATCACGTCGGTGGCCGTGACCGTGCGGCTCGCGGTGCCGGCCGGGGCGGCGCCGTAGCGGGGCCCGTCGGCGAAGACCGGCGAGGGACCGGGCTCGAATATCTCCACGGTGGTCGGTCCCGTGAAGCGGGCATGGCCCTCGATCACGGTGACGCCGTTGGCCTTCAGTAGCCCCGCCACGCCGCCGGTCAGCTCCGCGACGATGCCGTCCTTGCGCCGGCGGACGGTGGCGAAGTCGAAGCGAACGTTGTCGGCGTGAACCCCGAAATCGGCTGCTGCGCCGAGTGTTTCGAATACCTCCGCCGAGCGCAGCATGGCCTTGGTGGGTATGCACCCCCAGTTCAGGCACACCCCGCCGGGGCGTTCCTTTTCCGCCACGGCGACGTGCAGGCCGCGCTGGGCGGCGCGGATCGCCGCGACATACCCGCCCGGCCCGCCGCCGATGATCAAGAGATCGAATTCCGGCACTTGTGGTGCTCCTCGTCCTGAATCGGTTGACCCGAATCCGGTTGCGGTGTGGGTCATCAGGTGTGGAGTCTTATCCGTGCGTGGACGCCGGACAATTCCCGGCAAGCCCAGGAATTGCGGCTCGGGATTGGGCGCTGCGCCTAATTCCGCTCGCGGCCGTTCGGCGCCGAGGGCTCAGCCGGCCGGGCGTTCGAGCAGTTCGCGGGCGGTGAGCGCGAGGGAGAGTTCCAGTTGGTGGCGGGGGCCCTCCAGCGGCCGCCCGAGCAGTGTCGCGGCGCGCTGAAGCCGGTTGATGACCGTGTTGCGGTGGCAGTGCAACAGCGGTGCGGCATGGGCGGCCGAGCAGTTCTCGGCCAGCCAGACCGACAGCGTGCGCAGCAGGATGTCGCGCTCCTTCGCGGGCAACGCCAGGATCGGGCCCAGTGATCGCTGCACCAATCGCTGCGCCAGATCGGGCGCGCGCACCAGCAGGGCTTCCGGGTAGTTATCGTCCAGCCGGGTGAGAGTGGCGTCGTGAGCTCGCGGCGCAGTATCCAGTGCGAGCGTGGCGAGTGCGTGGGCGACGTCGATCTCGGCCAACCCCTCGACCGCCGGAGAAAGGCCCGCGCGTCCGAGAACCAGCGGTTCCAGCACCTCCGCCACCTGCTGCGGGGAATGCTGTTCGAGCGCGACGATGCCGACCGTGTGATCGCCGCGATCGTGGCGGATCGAGCGAATCCCCATGGCCGCCAACGCGCTTTCGGACCCCGGCCGCAGCGGCTGCGGTTCACCGCGAGCCAGGACCACCAGGTAGTCGCCCCCGGCAGGAATGTCGAGTTCGCGCGCCGCGTGCGCGGCGAAGACGGCATCGCGGCCGCGCCCGGAGAGGACGTCTTCGATCAGAGCGTGGCGGCGGCGTTCGTCGCGCCGAACGCGATCGAGTTCGGCGCCGCGATAGGAGGTCACCAGCGCCGAGGACATCCCGTCGACCACCGCCCACATGGCAGTCCCGATTTCGCGGAAATCGGCAGGTGACATCGCTCCGGCGCGATCCATCAGGGCTTCCCACACGATGCGCCCGCCCAGGCGGAAGGTGCGCTGCATGGCCTCGAGCGGAACCCCCTGCGCGGCGCGCTGCCGGCCGATCGCGGCGGCCACATCGTCCTGTTCGGCGCCGGCCCCTTTCGCCGCGAGCAGTTCCAGCACCCGTGTCAGGAACCGCCGGCATCCGTCGCGCAGATCCGCTCGGCTCACCGCCGAATAGTCCGTCCACTCCGGATCGTCGGTGAACACGGCCGCCATGAGCCGGGCGGTGAGCTGGTCGATGTCGCTCCCGCACGCCCTCGCCAACTCCGCGGAGTCGGGCAGGGGTTCCGGGGTTGCTACGGGCGCCACGTCGGTCACAGTACGTCCAGCATGGGCGCGCAGACGCAACCGGCTGGTCGCCCGATGGCCTCGACCTGCACACTGTTACCGGTCGGCTCTCGGACGACCTACGCGACGCGGTGCTGCGACCGGGCCGGAACGCCTATCGGCTCGGCCTGTCGGATTCGGACGTGATCGCCGCGCTGTGGTCGCGAAGGGCACCGACTATGGCGGTCAGGACGCGATGGGTGGCTTGCAGGTCCGCGTCCGGCAGGCCGGCGAGTGCGGTCCGGGTGCGCCTGCCGATCGGGGTGAAGAATCCCGCGGCCACGCTCATGCCGTGATCGCTGTAGTGCAGCAGCACCCGGCGTTTGTCGGCGTCGTCGGGTTCGCGTTCGATATGGCCCGACTCGATCATGCGCTCGATCAGGTAGGTGATCGCGCCGGGAGAGACGCCCAGCAGCGTTCCGAGCCTTCCGGCGGTGAGGGGCGTTCCTTCCGCGTCGGCGGTGGCGATATGCATGAGCGCGCGGAAGTCGTTGGGGCGCAATTCGTTCGAATGTGCGAAGAGATGTGAGATCCGATCCGAGACGGCGGTGAGCGCGCGGATATCGCGCGCGATCGCCGTCTCGAGTTCGTCGCGATCGGTGGGTGACGCATCGATCGAACTCTCGGTCACCTCTGTCTCCCTTCTCGTTCCTGCGCGCAGTGCACACAGCGTATCGGCTCGGAGGCCGACCCTTTGCAAATTATTTCAGTTTCTGAAATAGTTTTGCGCATGGGCGGATGGGATCGATATGCGCAGATCGTCTCCGGACGTAAAGGGTGGCTCGTCCTGGTAGCCATGGTGGTCGCCGCCGTCGCGGTGCTCGGCTTGTCCGGTGGGGGCGAATCGGGTGGCTCGGCGCCGAATTCGCTGCCCGACGACGCCGAATCCGCGCAGGTACAGCGGTTGTTGCGGCAGTTCCCCGGTGGGGATTCGGCGGCGGCGGTCCTGATTGTCACGCGCGCCGACGGGGCAGTCCTCACCCCGGACGATCGAGCGCAGGCCGATGCGGCCCTGACCCGGATACGTTCCGGTGCGAGCGGGCCGGGGATCGTGGTGTCGCCGGACCAGCGCGCCGCGCTCGGGCAGACACCGATCCCGTCCGAGCTGAACGGCTTCGCCTTGACCGACCGGATCGACGAATTGCGCACGGCCGCGCGTGCGGGCGCACCCGCCGACCTGCAGGTGCGCATCACCGGCGGCCCGGCCTTCGGCGCGGATATCGCCGACTCCTTCTCCGGCGCCAACACTCTGCTGCTCGCGGTCACCGCCGCTGTGGTGATGGTGCTGCTGATAGCGACCTACCGCTCGCCGGTGCTGTGGCTGATTCCGCTGTCGGTGGTGGCGGTCGCCGACCGGGTCGCATCGGCGGCGGGTAATGCCCTCGCCCAGGTGAGCGGTCTGACGTTCGACGGTTCGACCGCGGGAATCACCAGCGTCCTGGTATTCGGGGCCGGCACGAATTATGCGTTGCTGCTGGTGTCGCGCTACCGCGACGAGTTGTATCGGACCGAGGACCATCGGGCGGCGCTGCGGATCGCCGTTCGGCGAGCCGGGCCCGCGGTGCTCGCCAGCAATCTGACGGTCGTGCTGGCCTTGCTGATACTGCTGCTCGCGCTGCTGCCCAACACTCGCGGACTGGGCGCCTTCGGGGCTGTGGGGCTTCTGATCGCGGCGGTCTTCGTCCTCGTCGCACTGCCTCCGGCGCTTGCGCTGTGCGGTCGAAAGGTGTTCTGGCCGTTCGTTCCTCGTGTCGACGGCCATGACACCGCGACCTCCGGCGCCTGGCACACCGTCGCGGAGAAGGTGGTACGGCGGCCCGGCGTGGTGGCCGGCGTCTTTCTGCTCGTCGCGGCCGCATGTGCTGCCGCGCTGCCGTTCGCCCATGTCGGGCTCGCACAGTCCGAGCAGTTCCGCGTGCAGGCGGAATCGGTCGACGGCCTGCGTGCGGTGAGCGAGCATTTCTCCTCCGGCGCAAGCGATCCCGCGATCGTGCTGGCGCGCACCGACGCCGCGCCGGCCGTGCAGTCGGTCCTCGACAGCACTTCCGGCGTCGTGCGCGCGATACCCGCCGGCGTCTCGGACAACGGGTTGACGCGCTGGTCGGTGATTCTGGACGCGCCACCCGCCTCCGAGGCGGCATTCGCCGATGTCAGTTCCCTGCGCACCGCACTGTCCTCGGTGCCCGGCGCCGAGGCGCTGGTCGGCGGCTCCGATGCCGTCGCCCTGGACACCCGGGACGCGGCCCGGCGCGATCAGCTCGTGATCATGCCGCTCGTTCTGGTGGTCGTCCTGCTGGTACTTCTGGTGCTGTTGCGGGCAGTGCCGGCCGCGCTCCTGCTGGTCGCGGTCACGGTGCTGAGCGCCCTGGCCGCACTGGGCATCGGAAGCCTGCTCAGCACCTACGTGTTCGGCTTTCCGGCATTGGACACCAACGTGCCGCTGTTCGCCTTCCTGTTCCTGGTGGCGCTGGGCGTCGACTACACGATCTTCCTGGTCACCCGAGCACGCGAGGAGACACCGGGCCACGGCGTGACCGGCGGCATCGTCCGCGCAGTCGGCTCCACGGGCGGGGTGATCACCAGCGCCGGAATCGTGCTGGCCGCGGTGTTCGCCGTCCTCGGCGTCCTGCCGCTGATCACGCTGACCCAGCTGGGCATCGTGGTCGGCGTCGGTATCCTGCTCGATACCTTCGTCATTCGAACCCTGGTGATACCCGCGCTGTTCGCGCTGATCGGTCCGAGAATCTGGTGGCCGGGGCGCTGGATCCGAGAGGCGTCGGCCGATTCCGGACCATCGGCGCCGTCGGTCGCCGCGAGCGCGTCGACGGCGGAACAGAGCCGCTGAGTCGGTGAGATTCGCGACCGGACAGCGGGCTGTCGGCCGCCGGATCGGTCGGTATCCAGAGGCTCACTCCGGCCGCTGAGCGGGGCCTTACGGCATGCCGCCGTCGGAGCGGAGGATCGATCCGGTGGTGTAACTGGAGGCGTCGGAGGCGAGAAACAGTGCGGCTCCGACGATTTCGCTGGGCCGGCCGATGCGTTGGAGGGCGTGGGCGGCGAACGGGTTGTCGCCCGGGGCGAGGTTGTCGAGGTCCCATCCGGCCGTGGCATCGGTGCGGTAGGGCCCTGCCATCAGGGTGTTGACTCGGACGGCCGGGCCGAATGCCAGGGCCAGGCCCTCGGTCATGGCGTTGAGTCCGGCCTTGGCGGCGGCATAGGGCACGATCGACGGGCGCGGCCGGATGGAACCGGTGGAGCTGACGTTGACGATCGATCCGCGGCCCGCCGCGACCATGCGCTCGCCGACGAGTGCCGACAATCGAAACGGCCCTTTGAGATTCAGGGCGATGATGGCGTCGAACAGTTTCTCGCTCACCGAGGGCAGATCGTCGTACACCGGTTGCATTCCGGCATTGTTGATGAGGACATCGACCCGGCCGAACCGGTCGTAGCAGGCGTCGACCAGCCCGTCGAGTTGATCCCAGCGACCGATGTGCACGCCGTAGGGCATGGCGGCGCGGCCGGTCTTCTCCGCGATCTCCCCGGCGGTCGCCACGCAATTGTCGTAGTTGCGACTGGCGATGATCACATCGGCACCGCAGTGCGCGGCGGCGAAGGCCATCTGTCGTCCCAGCCCGCGGCTGCCGCCGGTGACCAGAACCACCTTGCCGGTCAGATCGAACAGTTCGTCGGCATATCCCATGGCGTCACCGCGACAGCCACAGATCGGCGGGGGCGCAGGGCAATCCCACCTCTTTCAACGTCGAGATACCGGCGGGCGCTCGGGCGACGTCGAAAACGGAATTCACCGCGGGCATCGCGGTCATGGTGTCCCACTCGTGATTTCCCCAGCTGTCCGGCGGGACGAACCTGATCCGGGTCCGCACCTCGGGCTCTCCGTCGATGACGATGTGGTAGTGGTCGTCGTCGAATTCCCAGCTCTCATTGAGCTTGTCGGTCAGGTACCACGCGACGTTCGAGCGAACGACGGATTTCTCGCCGATCTTTCCGGCCCATCCGCCGCGCACCGCGGCGATGGTGTCCTTCTCGATGCGGATCCATCCCAGATCGACCGTTTCGGCGGCAGTCGCGTACTCGATGGCGAAGTCCATATCGTCGAATTCGTAACCGAGGGCTACGCCCATGCGCTGGACGGAATCGCGGAACGTACTCATCCACACTTTCGCGATCTCGATCAGTTCCGGGGTGGCCTCGGGACGCGAAATGCCCAGGGCCTGCCACGTTTCCGCGGATTCGTAGACGGAGACGTCGGCCGATTCGGAGATCGAAATCGACCGGACGTCACGGCACACCGCGGTCAACGCGGTGGTCACGGCGTTGATCCAGCCCGGGTTGATGCCGGTGATGTGCAGCGAGCTGTTCCCGCGTTCGCAGGCGGCGGCAAGCTTCTGCTCCGTCTCGCCCCGAATCCCGCCGACGTTGAGAAACAAGTTCGTGCTGATGACATCGAGGCCGCTCTCGAGCAGCCGCGTCGCATGGTCGAGGTCGGCCATGAACGGCGTATAGAGGACGGTATCCGCGTCCAGTGCGAGCAGCGCATCGATATCGGCGGTGGCTAGCACCCCCGTATCCGGCCGCCCGCACAGCCTGCCCGCATCCACCCCGACCTTGTCGTCGGAATAGGCGTAGACACCGGCCAACTCGAGCCGCGGATCGTCGAGAATCCCGCGCAGACTGAGCTTTCCGACCTTCCCGGTGGTCCATTGAATGACGCGCACGTGATCGACCTTTCGAGCTGCCGGTGGTGTCGGCGAGTATGAGAATGTGATTCTCTTCTACGAAAATTAGCATTACGTGTGTGGTGGGACAAGGCCCCTCGGGCTCTTGCTGAGCTGTCCGGGCGCGGAGTTCTGCCGTCGCGCCGGCCGGCGGGTGACGCCGATCGGCCTCGTTGCGGCTACACCTCTGCCGGGTGGGCGCCGGTCAGCTCTTTCAGCGCGGACTGGAGGTCGTCGACGATATCGGCGGTGTCCGGGGCGGGTGCGTGCTGCCAGCCCGGGCCTGCCAACAGGACCCGCGTGCCGCGGTCGGCGCAGGTGCGCACGGCCGAGAGGAGCGCGGTCGATTCCTGCTGTGACCACAGCACCGCTACCGAGCTCGACGCGCTGCGATCGAGGGCATCGCCGAGGGCTGGAGTGGGGACGTTGGGGCCGAGCATATTGGCCGGGACGTCGAGTTCGGCGAGTGCGGCGCGCAGGACCTCGAGTGGCAGGCAATGGGCTTCGCCGCTGGTGCAGGCGAGCAGTACGGGGGCTGCGGACGCGTCGGCCGGGGGCGGGACCGCGCGGTGCAGTGCGGCCGTAATGCACCAGGACAGAAGGTGTTCGACGTCGATGCACCCGATGCCCGCTCCTTGCCGCTGGACGATCTCGGCGAAGGCCGGGCGGCACAGCCGGTCCCAGGTGTCGGCCACGCCGAACGCGCGAATGTGGGCGAAGAGCAACGCCTGCAATGTGGTCGGGTCGGAGGCGAAGGCGGCCTCGAGAAGGGATGCGTGGTCTCCGGCGACCGGCAGTGGTGCGCGCACGGACTCGGCCGCGCGCGCCGGGCTCGATCCGCCTCGGACGAGAACGACCATGCGCTCGAGCCGAGCGATGTCGGCTTCGGAGTACAGGCGGTGGCGACCGCGCCGATGCTGGGAGGGGCCGATGCCGTAGCGCTGATTCCAACTGCGCAGCGTCGCGGTGGGAATGCCGATGCGTTCCGCGACGGTACGTACCGAGAATCCGGCTGCGTCGTTGTCGGGGGGCACGGCATCGGACATGACGATCATTCTGCCTTTCACGGGCATGGGCGCCGCAAGGTCGCAGTGCTCGAGGTCGCAGTGCTGCGGTGCCCGCGCGGTAGTGGACCGCGGTAGGGGGCGGTGGTAAGGGACGGTGGTAAGGGACGACGGAGCGGGGTGGGGACGACACTCCCATTATGCATCGATTCCGCATCGATTGCTGTAGGATCGGCAGTGTTGTCGAACCCATGCTCATCGAACAGAGGAGTCGCAGGTGCTCGAACATCGCTCGCAGGTAGACCGCCCCGAAGGCATCGAACGGAAGGTCGTGAGAATGCTGGCCGGTGGAGCCCGTCGGCTGATCCTCTTCGCTGCGACAGCGATGCGCCCGGCTCGGCTGGCCGGCGTCGCCGTCCTGGCGGCGGTCGTGTTCGGTGGCGTCGCGGCACCGGCAGGGGCGAGTCCGACACCCGCGGCCGGACCGGCTCCGGTTTCCTCGCTCGATCTGAACCGGTACCTCGGAACGTGGTATCAGCTCGCCGCGGTTCCTCAGTTTTTCAATCTCGTCTGTGCTCGCGATACGCGCGCCGAGTACGCCGCCCTTCCGAACGGTGATGTGTCCGTTCACAATTCGTGCACCACGTGGTCGGGGGCGCCCAACGACATTCAGGGTGCGGCGCGCGTGGTCGATCCGGTGACCGGGGCACAGTTGCGCGTCGCGTTCCCCGGGGTGCCGACACAGGAAAGCCTGGACGGCCCGCCCAACTACATCGTGACCGCGCTCGGGCCGGACTACTCCTGGGCTCTCGTCACCGACCCCTTCCGGATCTCCGGATTCGTGCTGTCTCGCACGCCCGCACTGGACGCGGACCAGTGGAATCAGATCGTCGCGGCGATCGTCGCCGCCGGTGAGCAGCCGTGCCTGTACCTGACCTCGCCGGTGACCGGCGGGCGAGACGACATCACCCCGCTGTGCCGGCTCTGAGCTCGGCTCGATGCGACCTACCAGCCATGGCGAATCCGGTGAGTGGAGGTGAGTGGCGATGGGTGTGGCGATAGCTTTGTTCACCCGTGACCTGCGGGTGCACGACAATCCGATGCTGACCGCGGCGCAGCATGCCGGCGATGCGGTGGTCCCGCTGTTCGTCCTCGACGAATCGTTGGTCACCGGCTCGGAGGCCGCGCCCAACCGGGTGCGATTCCTCGCCGCAGCGCTGGACGAGCTCGACGGCGAACTGCGAACGCGCGGCGGGCATCTCGTGCTGCGGCGCGGTAAGGTCGTCGACGAGGTGGAGCGGATCGTCGCCCAGTCACAGGCGGAGTCGGTGCATCTCGCCGCCGAGGTCAGCCACTACGGCAAGCGCCGCGAATCGGCTCTGCGCGACAGGCTCGAATCTCACGGTTGCCGCGTGCAGACGCACCCCGCGACGGTGACCAGCGTGGACATCGATGCGATCGAGCCGAGCACCGGGCGCGATCATTTCGCGGTGTTCACGCCGTACTTCCGGCGCTGGGAAACCGCTCGCCACCGCAGTCCGCTGCCACCGCCGAAAAATCTCACCGTGCCGTCGCTGGACGGGAAACAACCCGACCTCGACAAGCTCCGCGCCGCGCGGGCTTCGCCCAACCTGCGCGTCGGAGGCGAGACGACGGGGCGAAAGATGTTGCGCCGCTGGCTGTCCGATTCGGTCACCGCGTATGCGGATACCAACGACGATCTCGCCGCCGACGCCACCTCGCATCTCTCGCCGTATCTGCACTTCGGATGCCTGTCCGCCGCGGAGGTGGTGTCGCGCCTGGACCTGTCGGATCCGGGTGCGCACAGTTTCGTCCGGCAGTTGGCCTGGCGCGATTTTCATCATCAGGTACTGGCGGCCCGGCCCGCGGCGGCATGGTCCGATTACCGCCCGGGGCCGGTCGAGGTCCGCAAGGACGAGCAGGCGTTCGAGGCGTGGACGCACGGTCGCACCGGTTTCCCGATCGTCGACGCGCCGATGCGCCAACTTCATGACGAAGGGTGGATGCCGGGCCGCGCGCGGCTGATCACCGCATCGTTCCTGGCCAAAACGCTACGGTTGGATTGGCGGATCGGCGCGGCCCATTTCCGGTACTGGCTGGTCGACGGAGATGTGGCGAACAACCAGATGAACTGGCAGTGGGTCGCGGGCACCGGAACCGACACCCGCCCCAATCGCACACTCAATCCGCTGCGGCAAGCGAACCGTTTCGACCCCGAGGGTGCGTACGTACGGCGCTGGTTGCCCGAACTCGCCCACCTGTCCGGTGCGGCGGTGCACCGGCCGTGGCGCGCGGACGTCGATGACGCGACCTATCCGGCGCCGATCGTGGAAGTGCCCGGCATGTAGTCGATTCGGTGAAGGAGACGGTATGCGATGTGTGGTGTTCGGTGCGACCGGCTACATCGGGGGCCGCCTGGTGCCCGAGCTACTGGCCGCGGGGCATGAGGTGCGGGTGCTGGCCCGCACACCCGCCAAACTCGACGACGCGGCGTGGCGCGACAGCGTGGAAGTCCTGCGCGGTGACGTGCTCAGCGCCGAGGATGTGGCCGCGGCCTGCGCCGACGCGGATGTGCTCTACTACCTGGTGCATTCGCTGACGCGAACGGATTTCGACGAGGTCGACCGCCGCGCGGCGACACTGGTGGCAGAGCAGGCGGCCCGTGCGGGGGTACGCCGGATCGTGTACCTGGGCGGCATCGTCCCGCCCGGCCAGCGACTGTCGCGGCATCTGTCTTCCCGCGCCGAGGTCGGTCGCATCCTGCTCGCGGGTTCGGTTCCGGCGATTGCGATGCAGGCCGCCGTGATCATCGGATCCGGTTCGGCCAGTTTCGAAATGCTGCGCTATCTCACCGAACGGCTCCCGGTGATGGTCACGCCGCGATGGGTCCGCAACCGCATCCAGCCGATCGCGGTGCGCGATGTGCTGTACTACCTGACGCGGGCGGCCGAACTGCCGCCGGATGTGCGCGGTGCTTTCGACATCGGCGGTCCGGATGTGCTCACCTACGAACAGATGATGCGCGATTACGCGGAAGTGGCGCGGTTGCCGCGGCGCGTGATCGTCCCGGTCCCGGTTCTCACACCGTGGCTCTCGGCACAATGGGTCAATCTCGTGACCCCGGTGCCCAAGGCGATAGCCGTGCCGCTGATGGAATCGCTGGTCAACGACGTGGTCTGCGAAGATCACGCGATCGCCGAGCACATCCCCGATCCGGCGCGGGGATTGATCGACTACCGAACGGCGGTCGAATTGGCGTTGACGCGCATCCGCGACCTCGATGTCCCTACCCGCTGGTCGGATGCCGATCAGCTCGGTAGTGAACCGTCGTCCCCGCTGCCCACCGATCCCGCGTGGTCGGGCGGTTCCCTCTATGTCGATGTGCGAGAACGCCACACCCGGGCCGATCCGGCGACGTTGTGGTCGGTGATCGAATCCATCGGTGGCGAATACGGCTGGTATTCGTTTCCGCTGGCGTGGTCGTTGCGTGGCTGGATCGATCGACTGGCCGGCGGCGTCGGTTTGCGGCGGGGCAGGCGGGATCCGCATCGGCTGCACGCCGGCGAGGCGCTGGACTGGTGGCGTGTAGAACGCATCGAACGACCGCACACTCTGGTGTTGCGCGCGGAGATGCGGGTGCCCGGGCGGGCGTGGCTGGAGCTGAGCGTGGACACGGACGCGCGCGGCACTGTCTACCGGCAGCGGGCCGTATTCGACCCGCACGGTCTGGCCGGTCATCTGTACTGGAAGGCCATCGTTCCCTTCCATGCGCTCATCTTCGGCGGGATGACCCGCAACATCACGGGCGCGGCCGAAGAGGCTGCGGCTCAGCCGGTTTCATAGCCCCGGCTGCGCCTGTCTGGACCGGAGCGCGCGGGCGAGACCGCGGCTGCCCACCGCAGCACGACGTGGGATACCGACACGGGCACGATGAACGAAGATGTCGAAATCCAGACTCTCGATGCGATCCAGAATTTCCGAATAGAGGGTGAGCGCGGTGGTGACGCACGGCCGCGACCGTGGCGCGAGCAAGGCGATACCGGCGCGGGCGTAGTCGTAGATGTCGCGAGTGTGCGCATGCTGGGCGACCAGAGCGCGCCGGACGCGCGGGTCGGTGCGGCGGTGCGCCTGACACCACAGCAGCAGGTCACGGTCGACGCCGAATGCGGCCAGTTCGTCTGCCGGCAGATACACCCGGTCTCGGACCAGGTCCTCGTCCACGTCGCGCAGAAAGTTGGTCAGCTGGAAGGCTTTTCCGAGCGCGGCGGCGTAGGGGGCGGCCTCGTCCACCGGGCACACCGTGCCCAGCACCGGCAAGACCTGTAATCCGATGACTTCGGCGGAACCGTAGACGTAGCGGTCCAGCGCACGCCGATCCGGATAGTCGGTGAGGGTGAGATCCATGCGCATCGACTCCAGGAACGAGTCGAACAGCGCCGGAGCGATGCGGTAGGAGTGTGCCGTGTGCAGTACGGCCGGGAGGACAGCGTCGGCGTCGGCGTCCTCGCTGGTGAACTGCGCGGCCAGCGCGTCCAGTCGTGCCGCTCGCTCGGTGACCGGACGGCTCGGGTCGATGTCGTCGAGGATGTCGTCGGCGCGGCGGGCGAAGCCGTAGAGCGCGTGGATCGCCGGACGCTGGTCGGGGGCGAGTAACCGGGTGGCGAGGAAGAAGGTCTTGCCGTGGCGGGCGTTGAGCGTCCGGCAGGCGCGATAGGACTGCTGCAGCTGGGTATCGGCGCGGCCGTTGTCGAGAAAAGCGATGGGGGACATGAGTTTCCGATCAGCGGATGATGGCGGCGGTCGAAGTGGACAGGGCGGACGCGCGTCGGCGTGCGGGTGCGGGCTGTGCAGAAGGCATCGGTCCGGTGACGCGGTCCGCGGCGAGCCGGCCGGAAATCAGCACGGGGGGTATGCCGACACCGGGGACGGTGCTGCCGCCCGCCAGCACCACGTTCTCGAGTCCGCGGATCATATTGGCCGGGCGGAAGGGGCCGGTTTGGGTGACGGTGTGGGCCAACGCGAAGGGGCTTCCGGCCAGCATGCCGCGCCGCGCCCAGTCGGCAGGAGTGGTGATGTGGAGCAACCGGGGATCGGTCAGTGGGATCGGCAAGCGATCCTGGACGGTGGTCAGAATCTCCTCGGCGTAGGCGGGGCCGAATCGGTCCCAATTGATCGGTCCTCGAACGAGATTCGGTACCGGAGCGAGAATGTAGAACAGGTCGCGTCCGGGTGGCGCCAGGCTCGGGTCACCCGCGGTGGGCCTGGTGACCAGCAGTGACGGATCTGTCATGACGCTGCCGCGAGCGATGATGTCGTCGAAGGCTTCGTCCCAGGCGCGGCCGAAGAGCAGATGGTGGTGCGCCGCGTGGGGCATCGCCTCGCAGCCGACGTGCAGCACGACCGCGGACGGTGCCGCCGTGGGACGCAGCGGGCGGCGCGGGGAATGGCCCGTCAGCCGGTAGGTGTCGGACAACTCGGTGGTGAGCACGACCGCATCGCAGGGGATGCGCTCGCCGGTCTCGGTGACGATTGTGCGGATCCGGGATCCGGTGCGGTCCAGGCTCGCCACGGCGGTGTCGTAGCGGATCTCGACGCCGGCGTCGTGCGCCGCCGCGGCGAGCGCGTCGGGTAGCGCTCGCATTCCGCCGCGCGGGAACCAGACGCCGGCGATCGTGTCCATATAGGCGATCACCGCGTATGCCGCTATCGCTCTCTTGGGGGCGACGCCGGCATACAGGGATTGAAAGGTGAACAGCCGCCGCAGTTCCGGATCGTCGATGTGCTGTGCGACCGCACGGTCCCAGCGGCGGAATCCTCCCATCGTCGCCAGTCGGGCCAGCGAAGGACGCAGCGCCGAGAGCGGCGAGTCGAAATTCGCCCCGATGAACGAGTCGAACTCGGTCCGGTAGAGCTGGGTCAGCCACGCGCGCAGTCGCCGGTATCCCGCTGCCTGCCCGGCTCCGGCGAACTCGGTGATCGCCGCGGCCATGCGTTCGGCGTCGCTGTGGACCTCGAGCTGACGCCCGTCGGCGAAATGGGCCCGGTAGGCCGGATCCACCGGCACCAGCGACAGGCGGTCGTTCATCTGCTCGCCGACCGCGGCGAACGTCTCCTCGACCAGGTGTGGCATCGTCAGCACGGTCGGGCCGGTGTCGAGGCGGTAGCCGTCCACATCGACGCGACCGGTGCGGCCGCCGGGGACCGAATCACGTTCCAGCACGGTGACTTTGCGGCCGCGGCCGGCCAGGTGCAGCGCCGCCGACAGTCCGGCCAGCCCCGCTCCGACTACGACGATATGGTTGCTGAGACCGATGGTCGTGCGCATGGTCTTCCTTACCTTTCTTTCGTGGTGATAGAGCCCGCAGCCATCGGGTTCCGAATCACCTGGGAGCGGTGGGTTTGGCTTCATGGTCGTTGCCG
>NZ_JOJF01000048.1:0-22336 GCF_000720265.1 Nocardia sp. NRRL WC-3656
CGAGGTCAGCACGTCCTCCTCCACGAGACGCTGCGACAGGATGATCGCGTCCTCGTAGTTGTGACCCTCCCACGGCATGATCGCCACCAACAGGTTCTTCCCCAACGCCATCTCACCGTTCTCGGTGGCCGGACCGTCGGCGAGGACGTCCCCGCCGACCACCCGCTGCCCTTCGTCCACGATCGGACGCTGGTTGACGCAGGTGCCCTGATTGGTGCGCGAGTACTTCCGGAGCCGGTAGCTGCGCCGCGTCCCGTCGTCGTGCGCGACGGTGATGTAATCGGCCGAAACTTCCTCCACCACACCGGATTTCTCGTTGACGATCAGATCTCCGGCGTCGACGGCGGCCCGTCGCTCCATGCCGGTGCCGACCAGCGGCGCTTCGGTGCGCAGCAACGGAACCGCCTGCTTCTGCATGTTCGCACCCATCAGGGCGCGGTTGGCGTCGTCGTGCTCGAGGAACGGAATCATCGCGGTCGCGACCGACACCATCTGGCGCGGGGAGACATCCATATAGTCGATCAGATTCGAATCGACGAGCTCGACCTCGGAATTCTTGCGCCGCACCGGGATTCGTGCGGCGACGAAGCGGCCTCCGGCATCGAGCGGTTCATTGGCCTGGGCGACGACGTGCCGGTCCTCCTCGTCGGCGGTCAGATAGTCGACCTCGTCGGTGACGGCGCCGTCGACCACCCGGCGGTACGGAGTCTCGATGAAACCGAACGGATTGACCCGCGCGTACACCGAGAGGTAGCCGATCAGGCCGATACTCGGCCCTTCGGGCGTCTCGATCGGGCACATCCGGCCGTAGTGGCTGTAGTGCACATCGCGAACCTCCAGGCCGGCGCGCTCGCGGCTCAGGCCGCCGGGCCCCAGCGCCGAGAGTCGGCGCTTGTTGGTCAGACTCGCCAGTGGATTGCGTTCGTCCAGGAACTGCGAGAGCTGTGAACTGCCGAAGAACTCGCGGACCGCCGCCGTGATCGGGCGGATGTTGATCAGGGTCTGCGGAGTGATGGCCTCGACGTCCTGCGTGGTCATCCGTTCCCGGACCACCCGCTCCATCCGCGAGAGCCCGATGCGGATCTGATTCTGGATCAACTCGCCGACCGTGCGGACCCGCCGGTTGCCGAAGTGATCGATATCGTCGACCTCGACCGGAACTTCCGGCCCACCGGCCGCGGTCATCGTGGAATCGCCTGCGCGCAAACGCAACAGGTATTCGATGATGGTGACGATATCGTCCTCGGTCAGAACGCGCGGACCACCCGTGCGGCCCCCGTGCACCCCGAGCTTCTTGTTGATCTTGTACCGGCCGACCGCGCCGAGGTCGTAGCGGTTGTCCCGGAAGAACAGGTTCTCCAGCAGGTTCTGCGCGGACTCCTTGGTCGGCGGCTCGCCCGGGCGCAGCTTGCGGTGGATGTCGAGCAGCGCCTCGTCGGTGTTGGCGGTGTTGTCCTTGGCCAGTGAGGTGGTCATGATCTCGGAGAATCCGAAGCGTTCGGCGATCCGTTCGCTGCTCCAGCCCAGCGCCTTGAGCAGGACGGTGACCGGCTGACGACGCTTGCGGTCGATCCGCACACCCACGGTGTCGCGCTTGTCGACATCGAACTCCAGCCACGCACCGCGCGACGGAATCACCCGCGCCGAATACAGCGTCTTCTCCGTGCCCTTGTCGATGGACTCGTCGAAATACACACCCGGCGAACGCACCAACTGCGATACGACCACGCGCTCGGTGCCGTTGACGATGAACGTGCCCTTGTCGGTCATCATCGGGAAATCACCCATGAAGACCGTCTGCGACTTGATCTCACCGGTGTTGTTGTTGACGAACTCCGCGGTCACGAACAACGGCGCCGCGTAGGTCATGTCCTTGTCCTTGCACTCCTCGATCGAGGCCTTGACCTCTTCGAGGCGCGGATCGGAGAGTGTGAGCGACATCGTTTCGGAGAAGTCCTCGATGGGGCTGACCTCGGCCAGCACCTCGGCGAGCCCGCCCATCGAGTCATTGCCGCGCGCGGCCGCGCGCCGTTGCCACTCGGGCGCTCCGACCAGCCAGGCGAACGAATCGGTCTGAACCTCGAGCAGCCCCGGAATTTCCAGGGGCTCGGTGAGTTTCGCGAACGAGAGTCGTTTCGGGATTGTCAAGGCGCGTCCTTCCAGCACCGCGCGCGGCCACGACATGGGTGACCGGCACGAGATCTGCTTGTCCTGTAGGGGCTGTATGCACAAATCCGCACCGGATGTCGTCCGAACATGCCTCGGCCGAGCCGATGGTCGGTGACGCGCAGATTGCATCACTGTCCACGGCTGTTTCGTATTTCGAGAGTTGGCGGGCATCCGGGCTGCGGGAGGTCCCAAAGTACACCGCAAAGAGAAGGTTGTCGAGAGCGCGACAAGAATAAGACACCGCATTATCGGTGTCTTCCCACTTCAATAATGGCAGCCGTATATGCGATTCGTCAAGTCGATTGTCGCCAGGATCGGCGTGTCGTGGCGATCACTTCACGCTGCCCGCGGTCAGGCCCGCGACCAGCCGCTTCTCGATGAGGGCGAACAGTACGACAACCGGCACGATGCCGACGGTGGAGATGGCGAACACGAATTGCCAGGCGGTGTCGTATTGGCCGACGAATTTCGTCAGCGCCACCGCGAGCGGTTGATTTTCCGGAGTGGTCAGCACCACCAGGCTCGCCGCGAATTCGTTCCAGCAGGAGACGAAGACGAAAATCGTCGCGGTGACAATTCCGGGCCATACCAGCGGCAGGCTGATTCGCAGCAGAATATGCGGGCGGGACAGTCCGTCGAGTTGCGCGGCCTCCTCGATCTGCACCGGAATCGAGGCGAAGAAACTGTGCAGGATCCACACCGCGAACGAGAGGTTGAACGCCGCGTTCACCAGAATCATCGCGAACCAGGTGTCGTTGATGCCGACGGCGAAGAACTCCCGGATCAGGCCCGTCACCAGTACCGTCGGCTGCAGCATCTGAGTGACGAGCACCGCGCCGAGAAAGGCGGCCCGTCCCGGAAAGTGCCGTCGCGCAGTGTAATACGCGGCCGGCACGGCCACGGCCAGCACGAGCAGTGTCGCGAGCACCGAGATGGCCAGGGTGCTGACGATATTGAACGGCAGCGGCGTTTCCGGGGTATGCCACATATCGGCGTAGTTCGCGGGCCGCCACCGATCCGGCAGATAGGCCGGCGGAATGCGCAGGATCTCCGACCGGGGTTTCAGCGATCCGAGCACCATCACGAGATACGGGACGAGAAACACCGCCGCGATCACGACACCGGCCGCGGTCAGTCCCCAGCGCCGCTTCGGTTTCCGCACGGCGCGTTCGCGGGTGGTCATGCGCCGGCTTCCGCGGTCGGCCGGACCAGTTTCACGTAGACCGCGATGATCACGGCGATCAGCGCGAAGTTCAGCACACTCATCGCGGCGGCGGTGGCCAGCTGCTGATTCTGCCGAATCAGCTTGTAGGTCAACGTGGTTGTGGTGTCGGCGGAGAATCCGGCGATACTGCCCGTCAGCACCTGCAGGATCGGCAGCGAATTGAAGACGTTGATGATGTTGACGACGGTGGCGACCGCGATCGCCGGACGTAGCTGCGGCAGCGTCAGATATCGGTAACGTTGCCACGCCGATGCGCCGTCCACCCGGCCCGCCTCGCCCACTTCCACCGGAATCGATTGCAGCCCGGCCAGAATCGTATAGGTGGTGAACGGGATCGACACGAAGACCGCGACCGCGATCGCCACCGCGAAGGCCGATCCCGGCTCCTTGGTGAACCCGAAACCCCGATCGAGCACACCGATATCGACCAGGAGGCGATTGGCGAGGCCCACCTCCGGATCCAGCAGATAGGCGAACACACTCGTGGTCATGACCACCGAGGCCGCCCACGGCACCAGGATCGCCAGCCGGATCAGGGTACGGCCGGGAAAGTCGAGAGCGAGAAATTGCGCCAGTGCCGCCGAGACCACCAGGGTGATCAGCACGACGGCGACCACCCAGACGACGGTGTGGGCGAGGACGCTGCCGAGTTCCTCGATGCCGAACAGCCGGCGGAAGTTGGCCGTCCCGGCGAAGCCGCGATCGCGACCGTAGGGGCTGAGATCGCGGGTGCTGGTCCAGAGCATGTATCCGGCGGGAAATGCGACCACCGCGGCGATCAGGATGATCACCGGGCCGATCCACGGCAGGGCGCGGATCGCGGATCCGGTGCGGCCGCGTGGGCTGCTCATTCCGCCGCCCGCGCGATGCGGCGCAGGACCTCCGCCGGGTCCGCGCCCTGTGCCACCGTGCCCATCTGCTGGCGGATCGCGCCCTGAACCGCGGCCCATTTCGGATCGGCGGAGGGATAGAAGCGGGCGACCGGCAGGGTGGCGGCGAAGGTTTCGGTCACCGGATCGTGGGCGAGCGCGCGAGCTCCGGAGGTGGTGATCGGGATGAAGTGCTCCGCCCGCACGAATTCCGAGTAGACCGCGGGCGAATAGAAGTAGTTCAGGAACTGCCGTATCGCGGCCTGCTTGTTGCCGTGTTTACGGAACGCCATCAAGTGGTCGGCGACGCCGAGGGTGACGGGCGCGCCGGATTTCGTCGGTGAGGGTGCGGTGGCGTAACGCAACGCCGGATTCTGCCGGTCGATCATGCCCAATACCGGCGGCAGACCTTCGATCATGCCGATCCGGCCCTGGACGAACGCGTTGATCACTTCCTTGCGATCGGTGGAGCCCGGATTCGGCTGGGTGTCGCCCGCCGCGGCCAGGTCCGACATCGCCCGCACCCCTTCGCGGTTGGCGTCGGTGTCGACGGTGAGGGTCGCGCCGTCGGACCAGCTGCCGCCGGCGCCGAACGTCCAGATCGACGTCTCGCCCTGCGCCTCCTCACTGCCCAGCGGCAGGCCGTAACCGGAGATGCCGCCGCCGAGGGCCTGGATGCGATGCGCGTCCTCGCGCAACTCGGACCAGGTCCGCGGCGGGGCGGCGATGCCGGCGCGGGCGAACAGATCCGTGTTGTAGAACAGCGTGCGCGTCGAGGCGAACAGCGGTAGCGCCCATTGGGTTCCGCCGATCGAGGCGTTGCGGGCGAAGCCGGGGTCGATGTCGTGCAGGACCGCCGGGTCGGCGATGTCGGTGGCCGGATAGAGCATGTCGTCGGTCGCGTAGGCGGAGTAGGCGTCTATGCCGAGAATGTCGGGTGTGGTCGTCACCGACTGCAGATCGGTGCGGACCACCTCGTTGATCGAATCCCACGATTCGACCTGAAGATGGATCGTGATCTGCGGATTCTGTGCGCGGAAGCCCGCGATGATCGCAGCCCACTCCGCGCGCGTCGCGTCGCTGTAGGCGGGCACCAGCAGTGCCAGTGCGCCGGGATCGGAATCGTCGGTGCTGCGGCCACGGAAGCCGCAGGCGGCGACGGTCACCGACAGCACGACGAGAAGCGCGGCGATCGCGAACGCACCGCGCGGCCGACCGGACACCAGCGTCAACCTTCCCCTTCGTACAACCGTCACCTGCGGCATTCGCGGGACATCGGCGGATGCCGGAGGGTAGGGACCGGTCCGGCCCGTCCGAATCTAACCGGGGCGGTGGTCGCGCGGGACGATTCGCGGGAAAGTTGACATGATCGAATCGCGGTCCGATTCTGAGACCGTGCCGCCCTCCACCGAGAGCTCGGATCGCACGCATCCGCCCCGGCCCCATCTGGCCGCCGAGGTGGCCACCCAGCCCGACGACTGGGCATGGGCCGCGGCGGTCGCGGCAGAGCACCGAACGCTGCTGCCGAGCCCCGGCGAGCGGGTGGCGGTCGTGGGCTGCGGCACCTCCTACTTCATGGCGTGCGCGATCGCCGAACTCCGGGAATCGGCCGGCCACGGTCTCACCGACGCGTGGCCGGCGAGTGCGGTGCGCGGTGGCCGCGATTACGACCGCTATCTGGTGATCTGCCGTTCCGGTACCACCACCGAGGTGGTCGACGCGATGCGGGCGATGCCCGCCACGGTGGCGCGCACCGTGATCTGCTCCAGTCCGGGGACGCCGGTACTCGAGCTCGCCGACCCGATCCTCATCGACGCGGTCGACGAGCGTTCGGTGGTCCAAACCCGCTTCGCGACAACGGCTCTCGCGATACTGCGGTGGCATCTGGGGGAGGATCTGGCGCCGGCGATCGAACAGGCTCGCGCGGTCCTGGACGAGGCCGCCGAGTCGAGTGTGCCGGCCGCCGTCCGCCATGCGGAGCAGATCACTTTCGTGGGAATGGGTTTCGCCGCGGCGCTGGCCGAGGAGGCGGGGTTGAAATTGCGGGAATCCTGCCGGGCCTGGGCGGAAGGGTATCTCGCGACCGAATATCGGCACGGTCCCATCAGTATCGCGGCACCGGGTCGTGCGGTGTGGGCGCTGGGGCCCGTCGCCGCCGGGCTGCGCGAGGACATCGCCGCTACCGGAGCGCATGTCGAATATCGCGATGTCGATCCGATGGCCGATCTCGTGCGCGTGCATCGGCTGTGCCTGCTGCGGTCCGCGGATCTGGGACTGGATCCCGACCATCCGCGCGGGCTGCGGCGATCGGTGATCCTGCGATGACCGAAGCGAGGGAGCTCGGTCCGGTCCTCGCCATGGATGTCGGTGGAACCACGATCAAGGCGGAGATCAGCGACTCCGCCGGCCGGGTCGAGGCCGCAGCGACGGTGCCCACCCCGCGCGGTGAGCGGGCCTTCGACGCCATGGCCGCGCTGGGCGACCGATTGCTGGCCGAGGTCTCCGACGAGACACGGGCCGGCCTGCGTCGCGGGGCGATCGGATTGCCGGGCATCGTGGACGCCGCACGGTCGCTGGCGGTGTTCAGCAGCAATATCGGCTGGCGAGATGTGTCGGTGGGCGGTCGATTGCAGGACCGGTGGGGATTTCCGGTACTGATCGAACACGATGTGATCCTGGCCGGCTGGGCGGAGTGGCGCCTGGGCGCCGGACGCGGCGCCGAAGATGTGCTGGTGGTGAATCTCGGCACCGGAATCAGCGGGGCACTGGCCGTGGGAGGGCGGCTCGTGCGCGGTGGCGCCGGGCAGGCCGGTGAATACGGGCATATCCCGGTGCGGCACGACGGGCGACGCTGCTCCTGCGGAAATATCGGGTGCGTGGAAACCGTGGCCTCCGGTCCGTCCATCATGCGGGCCTACCGCGAGCGCACCGGCCGCGACATCGACGGCGCCGAAGCGGTTTTCGCGGCTCTGCCGGACGATGCGCACGCCCGGGCCGTGGTCGACGACGCGATCGCCGCGCTGGCCGACGGACTCCTGGGGGTCGTGCACGCGGTCTGCCCGCAGCGCATCGTGCTCGGTGGCGGGCTGGCGGGCGCCGGGCCGGTGCTGAGCGAGGGACTGCGCGCGCGTCTGGAGCGGCTGGTGCGAGTGGCGCCGGTTCCGCAGGTCGTCACGGGTGCGTTCGGTGCGCGGGCCGGATTGGTGGGCGCGGCACGGTATGCCCGGCTGGAGGTCCTCGAATGAACGATGGACAGCCGGTGCTTCGCGGCGGCGTGGTCACCTCGGCCGGGGTCGTCGACGATGCGGTGCTCGAGGTGCTGGACGGTCGCATCGAGGCGGTGCGGCCCCTCGCGCAATGGACGTTCGGCAACCGGGGCGCCGAACCGCCGCCGCATCTCGGGACCTTGCTGCCCGGCCTGGTCGACATCCACAACCACGGCGGATACGGCCACCGATTCGACACCACCGATCCGGAACAGGCGCGCGCGGCGGCGCGCTATCACCATCGGCAGGGCGCCACGACGGTGCTGGCGAGCATCGTGACCGCCGCGCCCGACACGATGGTGGCCCAGGTCGCGGCCCTGCGCGAGGTGGCCACCAGCGGTGAGATCGCCGGAATTCACGTCGAAGGTCCGTTCCTTTCCGAAATGCGCTGTGGTGCGCAGGATCCCCGCTATCTCCGCGATCCCGATCCCGGACTGATCCGGCGGCTGCTCGAGGCCGCGGACGGACATCTGCGCGTGATGACGCTCGCGCCCGAACGCCCGGGATTCGCCGCCGCCGCGGCGCAGCTCGGCGAACACGGCGTGGTGGTGGCGCTCGGCCATACCGACGCCGGTTACGAACAGTTCCGAGATGCGTTGGCGCCCAACGGATCCGGTGCTCTGGTCACGCATCTCGCCAATACGATGGCGCCGCTGCACCATCGCGCGCCCGGCGCGGTCGCCGCCGCACTGGTGGGTGCGGCCGCCGGTGATGTGGTGGTCGAATTGATCGGAGACGGGGTGCACATCGAATCCGGTTTCGGGGCATTGGTTTTCGCGACGGCGCGGCACCGCGTGGCGCTGGTGACCGATGCCATGCAGGCGGCCGGTCTGCCCGACGGTGACTACCGCCTCGGCCCGCAGGCCGTCCATGTGGAAGCGGGGGTGGCGCGGGTGCCGAGCGGCGCCCTGGCCGGCGGAACCGCGACGCAATTGCGGTGCCTGCGCTGGGCGGTGCACGAATGCGGTGTGGATCTGGTCGACGCGGTGCGCGCGGCGGCGACGACGCCGGCGGCCGCGATCGGCGCGACGGCCGTCGGTGATCTGCGGCCCGGGATGTTCGCCGATGTGCTGGTGGTCGATTCGGATCTGGAGTTGCGCGCGGTGCTGCGACGAGGACAGTGGTTGAGGTGATCCTCACCGTGACGCTGAACCCGGCCTACGATATGACCTATCGGGTCGAGAACTTCGAACCCGGACGGGCGCATCGGGTTTCGTCGGTCGAGCAGCGTGTCGGCGGTAAGGGCATCAATGTCACCCGGGTGCTCAATCAGATCGGGAAATATTCGCGCGCAACGGGTTTCGCCGATCATACGTTTTCCGCCGCCGCCGAACGAGAACTGCCGGTGGACTTCGTGCACGCACTGCCGTGGGTGCGGCGCACCGTCGTGATCAGCGACAGTCACGACGGCTCGGCGACCTCGCTGTGGGAGCCGGGGGCGCGACTCACCAATCCCGATGCGGTGGATCAACTGCTGGTGCGATTGCGGGGGCTGGCCGGTGAGGCCGGTGGCATCGTCGTCTCCGGATCACTGCCCGGCGGCGTGCGCGCGTCGCTACCCGCCGACCTGGCCCGCATCGGACTCGGCGCCGGGGTTCCGGTGATCTGCGATGTGGACGGTCTCGCCCTCGAAGCCGCCGCCCGGGTGCCGGGGGTGATCCTCATGCCGGATCTCGACGAACTCGCGGGACTGACCGGGGCGCGCCCGGCCACGACCGAGGAGGTGGCCGCGGCGGCCGCCGCGCTGGTGGGCGCCGGCGCGGGAGCGGTGATCGCGACGCGGGGCTCCGACGGCATGGTCGCGGTGACACCGGACGGCGCGTGGTCGGCTGTTCTGCCCGAGCCGTTGTGCGGCAATCCGACGGGGGCCGGTGATGCCGCGGCCGCCGCGGTGATCGCCGCGCTGGCCGGACCCGACCGGCCGGAGTGGCCCGCGATACTCGCCGATGCGGTTGCCACCTCGGCCGCGGCGGTGGTGATGGCCGTGGCCGGCGAGATCGACCTGTCGCTGCGGCAGCGGGTGCTCGCGGAGGTCGTGGTCGAGAAGCTGGCCGATCCGGTCGGCGACCGCTGACCCTTCCGGTGCGGCGTTGCCTCGGGCCCCGGGGCGGCTCGGGCCGAGGGGGATTGCGCCGCGCCGCGTCCGTGCGGTGACCGCGGCGGTGGCGGGCGGTACATTGCGAACCGGGCTTGTCGTTGTCTGCGTGCCGTGGGCCGATGCTCGGTGCCTCGGATCGCCGAACCAGAGGATCGTCGAACCGGAGTTTCCGGAAGAGGTGAGCTGATGCCCGACCCCGCACCAGACCCCGCTGCCGCTCCCGAGCCGGTCACCGGCCGCGACCTCGCGCCTGCCACGGACCCGGCGCTCGAGCCCGACCTCGCCCGTGAGTCCGACGCCGCCCGTGAGTCCGACCTCGCCCGTAAGTCCGACGCCGCCCGTGAGTCCGATCCCGCCCGTAAGTCCGATCCCGCCCGTGAGTCCGACTCCGTCTCGGAGCCCGGCGCCGCAACCCCTGTCGACGACGTACCGATCCCCCGGATGCCTTTCACGGTTCGCGCGGCGCAGGTCCTCGCGCTCGGCCTGGCCGTGGTCGGCGTCGGCTGCACCGTCACCGCGGGCTGGGTGTCCGGGTGGCATGTCGCGCTGATCACCGGGCTGTCGTTCGTCGCCAGCTGGATATTGGGCGCGGTCGCCCTGGCCTTCGGCGCCGTCGGCGCGAGCATCCGGATCAGCGCGGTTCTGCTCGCGGTGCTCAACGCACTGTGGACGGTGCCCTCGATCGTCGTGGGCCGCCCGCCCGGCTGGCTCGGGCCCGTGGTCTCCGTGCTGGTCGCCGGGCTGCTGCTGCGACGTTCGGCCCGAGACTGGTTCGAACCCTAGGGTCGGCCCCGGACGATCAGGAGGCGGCGGCGGTGGCGTGTGCCGGGGTCCGCCTCGAACCCGCGGACCGCACCGCGAGCAGTTCGGCGGCGATCGCCACGGCATGTTCCATCGGGGTGCGGGCACCGACGTCGAAGCCCGCCGGCGCGTGCAACCGGGCCAGCGTGTCGGCGCCGAATCCGCCGGCCTGCAATGCCTCGAGCCGATGGTCGTGCGCCGAATGCGAGCCGAGCGCGCCCAGATAGCCCAGCTCGGGTAGGCGCAGCGCGACGGTGAGCAGGGGGATCTCGAATTTCGGGTCCTGGGTCGCGGCGACGATCGCGGTGGTGCGGTCGATGGCCCCGATACCGGCCTGGGCGTTGAGATAGCGGTGCGGCCAGTCCACCACCACTTCCGCACCCGGGAACGAGGCGGGCACGGCGAAGGCCTCGCGCGGATCGCAGATGGTCACGCGGTAGCCGAGCAGCCGGCCCTGGGTCGTCAAGGCGGCGGCGAAGGTATTGGCGCCGAAGATGATCAGTCGCGGCGGCGCGGTGTGGGACGAGACGAACACATCCGATTCCGGCAGCGACACCAGCTCGGTGTTGTGCCGGCGGTCGGTGACCAGATGCTGGCCGATCACCTCCGGGTCGTTGTGCCACACGACGGTGAACACCGTGACGGGCTTGTGCCGCGCGATATCCCCGGCCACCGCCGCGAATTCCGGAAAGTCGTTGCGGGAGAACGGTTCTACGAACACGTCGATGGTTCCGCATTCCGCGCTCACATCGAATCCGGAGGTCGCGTCGAAGCGCCGCAGCTCCCGGTGGCCGGTGCGCGCGGCCTCCACCGCGGCCTCGTAGACGGCGGCCTCGTAGCAGCCGTCGGAGACCGATCCGTGCACACCGCCGTCGGGGTCGACGAGCATCGCCGAGCCCACCGGTAAGGGGGAGCTTCCGAAGGTGCGGACCAGGGTTGCCAGGCCGCCTGTGCGGCCGCTGTGCCAGACCCGTAGCAGGTCCTCGACGATGTCACGCATCACATGCTCCCGATCAGCGTGCGCGAGTGGGCGGGCCCGCCGGTCGTCGCGTCCCGTCGCCAGATCGTCACACGTGAGGGCCACGATAACCGCTCCCGTGCGCGGCGTCGTGTCGGCGATGGGAATTCCCCGACGGGCACCGATCGGCGCGGGAATCCGGCTGTGAGATAGCACAACCGAATAACCGACCGAGTTGTACCGTCAGGCGAACAGGCCGCGAACGAACGGCAACGAATCGACCAGTGAGGCGTTCACCGTGCCGTCGTGATCGGTGGGATAGATCCGGAAGGTCAGCGGCTGCCGGTTGGCGGTCAGAACCGCCGCGTAGCGCAGTGTCTCCGGGGTGATCACATCGGTGTCGCGCAGGCCCTGGCCCATGAAAATCGGCCTGTCGTAACCGGTTTCGGGCAAACCGAGGTAGCCGGACAGCAAACCCTGCAGATTCGGAATCTGCGACAACGGGCGGGTGAACAGATCGCCGATCACCACGCCCGCGGCGGCCAGATCGTCACCGAGGGGTGTGAGACATTCGTCCTTCGCGCGGTCGAGCAAGTTCCGGCCGGAGTCGGTCAGGAAGGACTCGATGCCGAGTTCCGGGAACGTGGTGCGCAGGCCGTTCAGGATGTAGAGAACGTATCCGGTGGTGTGCGGGCTCAGCTTCACCGGCGGGATGCCCGGGCCCAGCGGCATCAGGATGTCCTCGATATAGGCCGGTACGCCGGTGCCGACGCCGCCCCGGTAGTCGAGGTCGGGGCCACCGAACTCGGTCGCGTAGCGCGCGGTGAACATCGCCGCGCCGCCACCCTGCGACTGGCCGACCACGACCCATTCGCGCGACAGCTGCGAGTAGTGGCCGACAGCCGCCCGCACGGCGTCCACCACGTTGTGCGCCTCGACGACGCCGTTGAGATACGGGTGATCGCCGGGGGTGCCGAGGCCGGCGTAATCGGCGGCCACGATCGCGTAGCCCTGCTTCAGCCAGGTGCCCAGATACGCCCAGTCCCGATCCACGGCGCCGGGGCCGGCGATGCTGTAGGCGCAACTGTCGCCGAGGCCGACCGTGCCGTGCGCCCACGCGACGACCGGCCAGCCGCCGGCCGGAGCCGGGCCCGGCGGAAAATACACCGCGGCGCTCGCGACCGTCGGCTGATTCCCGACCGTGCTCGTCGTATAGAGGATGCGCTGGGAATCCACGGAGCCGGGCAGCGTCGCCGCCGCGGACAGCGGCTCCACCGATTGCACCGCCGGCGTGTCTGCCGCGGCGCCGGGCGCCTCGATCACGGCGGCCGTCGCGGCCAGTGCCAGAGAGCAGGCGACGCCCGCGACCGCGGTCCACAGTGTGCGCATCGTGTTCCTTTCCGGGTTCCGGTGCAGGCCCCCGGGGCACGACGAGCAGTGTCGCAGCCGCTCGTCCGAGCCGCCGAGGTATGTCCGAATCGTACGGAGCCGGGAGTGGCGCGGCGCACACCGAGGGCAGCCGCCCGCGCTTGTGAAGGTCCTCACAGTCGGCAATGCGTGCTCCCGAATCGCCGCGGTGGTAAGGCTCACTGAAACAGTACGGGCGTTACGTAAAACCGCATGTCAGGCCTACTCGCCAGTAGAAGTGGGGCGTGCAATTAACAGGCAAATTTTGCAGACTTAGCAAAGACCCCCGCAAAGCTAGCCTAGATTCACACTTGCAACAGGTAGACGGCAATTTTTAGTTGTGCCATCGTGTGGAAGTACACCCGATGGGCATAGCAACCCTGCAAATTGCCGCTCCAGCAGAGTTCGGACATCGCGACCCGTAGTCGGCGCGGATGTTCGGCGAGCGGGGCAATCGAGACCGAACGAAGAAGTGGAGTCATCAGATGTCGAACGTCGGCACCCCGAAGACCGCTGCGGAGATCCAGAAGGACTGGGACACCAACCCGCGCTGGAAGGGCATCACCCGCGAGTACACGGCCGAGCAGGTCGTGCAGCTGCAGGGCAATGTCGTCGAGGAGCACACGCTTGCCCGCCGGGGTGCGGAGCTGCTGTGGGAGGGCGTCAACGCCGAGGGCGAGTACATCCACTCGCTCGGCGCTCTGACCGGTAACCAGGCCGTGCAGGCCGTGCGTGCCGGCCTGAAGGCCATCTACCTGTCCGGTTGGCAGGTCGCCGGTGACGCGAACCTGTCCGGCCACACCTACCCCGACCAGTCGCTGTACCCGGCCAACTCGGTGCCGTCGGTCGTGCGCCGCATCAACAACGCGCTGCTGCGCGCCGACGAGATCGCCAAGGTCGAGGGCGACACCTCGGTCGACAACTGGGTCGTGCCGATCGTCGCCGACGGTGAGGCCGGCTTCGGTGGCGCGCTGAACGTCTACGAGCTGCAGAAGGCCATGATCGCCGCGGGTGCCGCCGGTACCCACTGGGAGGACCAGCTGGCGTCGGAGAAGAAGTGCGGCCACCTCGGTGGCAAGGTGCTGATCCCCACCCAGCAGCACATCCGCACCCTGACCTCGGCTCGCCTGGCCGCCGACGTCGCCGACACCCCGACCGTCGTCATCGCCCGCACCGATGCCGAGGCCGCCACCCTGATCACCTCCGACGTCGACGAGCGCGACCGTCCGTTCATCACCGGTGAGCGCACCGCCGAGGGCTTCTACCACGTCAAGAACGGCATCGAGCCCTGCATCGCGCGTGCCAAGGCCTACGCCCCCTACTCCGACCTGATCTGGATGGAGACCGGTATTCCGGACCTGGAGGTCGCTCGCAAGTTCGCCGAGGGCGTCAAGTCCGAGTTCCCGGACCAGCTGCTGGCCTACAACTGCTCGCCGTCCTTCAACTGGAAGGCGCACCTGGACGACGCCACCATCGCGAAGTTCCAGCGCGAGCTGGCGGCGATGGGCTTCAAGTTCCAGTTCATCACCCTGGCGGGCTTCCACTCGCTCAACTACGCGGCCTTCGACCTGGCCTACGGTTACGCCCGCGAGGGTATGACCGCCTTCGTCGACCTGCAGGAGCGCGAGTTCAAGGCTGCCGCCGAGCGTGGCTTCACCGCCATCAAGCACCAGCGTGAGGTCGGTGCCGGCTACTTCGACACCATCGCCACCACCGTGGACCCGAACACCTCGACGGCGGCCCTGAAGGGCTCCACCGAAGAGGGCCAGTTCCACTGAGCTGAACCCGGTCGCCCGTCCCGGGCGACGGTGACCTGAACCGGCGGCAGCTGTCGCCGGTTCACCTCACCACCAGAATTGGGCACTCCTGCAACGAGCGCCCGCAGCCCTTCCCGTCGAACAGCCCCGGCGGGGAGGGCTTTTTCTTAACATCACAATTAACCAAGCCACCGCCACACAACCAGCAGGAGCGGGACGTGAGCAGCGAGAAGATTCAACGCGTCGGAGTCATCGGCGCTGGACAGATGGGCGCCGGAATCGCCGAGGTCTGCGCCCGGGCGCATGTCGATGTGCTCGTGTTCGAACAGACCCGGGAACTGGCCGCCGCCGGCCGCGCCCGCATCCTGCGATCGCTGGATCGCGGTGTGAGCAGCGGCAAGATCACCGAGCGCGAGCGCGAACAGGCCGCCTGGCGGCTGCGGTTCACCTCCGACCTCGGTGACTTCGCCGACCGGCAGTTGGTCGTCGAGGCCGTCGTGGAGAGCGAAGACGTCAAGACCGCGATCTTCAGCGAACTCGACAAGGTCGTCACCGACCCCGACGCCGTGCTGGCCTCCAACACCTCCTCGATTCCGATCATGAAGATCGCCGTCGCCACCAACAACCCCGAGCGGGTCGTGGGCATGCACTTCTTCAACCCGGTGCCGGTGCTGCCGCTCGTCGAGCTCGTGACCACCCTCAAGACCAGCGAAGCCGTTTCCGCGCGCGCCGAAGCCTTCGCGGGTGAGGTCCTCGGCAAGCAGGTCGTGCGCTCCGCCGACCGCTCCGGCTTCGTCGTCAACGCGCTGCTCGTGCCGTACCTGCTCTCGGCCATCCGCATGGTCGAATCCGGCTTCGCCACCAAGGAAGACGTCGACAAGGCGATGGTGCTCGGCTGTGCCCACCCCATGGGCCCGCTCGCCCTGACCGACCTGGTGGGCCTCGACACCGTGAAGTCGATCGCCGACTCCATGTACGCCGAATTCAAGGAGCCGCTCTACTCGGCGCCGCCGCTGCTGATGCGCATGGTGGAGGCCGGGCTGCTCGGTAAGAAGACGGGGGCCGGCTTCTACCAGTACAACCGCTGACGATCGGGCTTCTCGGACAGCCGGCCGGCTCGTCGTTCGGGTGCCGCTTGCGTAGGCGACGGAGGAGCATGCGGCGGTGCCCGAACGACGAGCCCTGAGCGCCGCGAACCCGCCGGAGCGAAGCGTAGGCCAACCAACACAGGCATAGGCTGCGGAGAAGGTCCTCGACCGCAGCTCGAAAGGGAGTCCCGCTCATGGTCAACGTCACCGACGGTTTCGGATCGAGCATCCTGGGTTATCCGCGGATCGGTCCGCACCGGGAGCTCAAGCGTGCACTGGAGTCCTACTGGCACGGCACCCTCTCGCGCGAGGAGTTGCTCGCGGTGGGGCGCGACATCCAGGACACGCAGTTCTCCGAGCTGGCCGCGACCGGACTGACGCAGGTACCCGGTAACACCTTCTCCTTCTACGACCACATCCTCGACAACGCGCTGCTGTTCGGCGCGGTGCCGAAGCGGTTCGAGCCGTATCGCGAGGAGTTGCACCCGCTCGACTTCTACTTCCTGATGGCGCGCGGCCGGCCGGATCTGCCGCCGTTGGAGCTGGTTCGCCTGTTCGGCACCAACTACCACTACCGTCAGCCCGAACTCGACGCCGATACCGAATTCTCGCTGCATCCCGAGGCTTTGCTGGAGGAGTGGGACCGGGCGATGGACCGCGGTATCGAACTGCGGCCGGTGGTGCTGGGCCCGCTGTCGCTGCTGTTGCTGTCGAAGGCCGGGCAGGTGCCGGGCGAGACCGAATTCGACAAGCTGACCCTGCTGGACAAGCTGCTGCCGGTCTACGAGCAACTGCTCGAGATCCTGGCCAAGCGCGGTTCCACCTGTGTGCAGTTCGACGAGCCGTGCTTCACCAGTGAGCGCACGCCGGAGGAATTGGCCGCGTTCGAGCGCGCCTACCAGCGACTGTCGACGGCCGCGCTGCGTCCGCGCATCCTCGTCACCGGCCAGTACGGCGATTTCGGTGAGGCCGTGCGGATTCTGGCGGGTACCGCGGTGGAGGCGATCGGGCTCGACCTGGCCAGCCACCGCACCCGGCCCGAGGAACTCGCCGAGATTCCCGGAATCCGGCGCAAGCGGCTCTACGCCGGCGTGATCAGCGGCACCAACGTCTGGCGTGCCGACCGGCTGGTCACCCTCGAATACCTCAACGCGCTGTCGAAGGTGTGCCCGGACCTCGTCGTGTCCACCGGGACCACGCTGCTGCACGTGCCCTACGACCTACTGGTCGAATACGACATCGAGGGCAATGTCGCCGACCGCCTCGCATTCGCGAAACAGAAAGTGCTCGAGGTTGTTTCGCTGGCGAAGGCATTGACCGAAGTGCATCGGGGCGGGGAAGGGGGCGAGACCGCGGCGAAGTGGGCGAAGCGCCCGACGTCGGTGCACTTCAAGCAGAAACACGCTGTGCGGCAACGGGTTTACGCCGTCACGCCGCAGATGCGCGAGCGCGAACCGTACGAGGTGCGCGCGAAGGCGCAACGGGAGCGGCTGAATCTGCCGCTGGTTCCGGCGACCACGCTCGGCTCCTTCCCGCAGACCGACGCGGTGCGCCAGGCCCGCTACGACCTGGGCGAAGGCCGGCTGTCCTACGAGGAGTACCGCAAGCGGATCGAGGCCGAGATCGAGTCGACCATCCGCCTGCAGGAGGACATCGGCCTCGACGTGTTCGTGCACGGTGAGCACGAACGCAACGACATGATCCAGTACTTCGCCGAACTGCTCGACGGTTTCGCGACCACCCACTTCGGCTGGGTGCAGGTGTACGGATCACGGTGTGTGCGGCCGCCGATCATCTACGGCGACGTGTCGCGGCCGAAGCCGATGTCGGTGGAGTGGATCACCTACGCGCAGTCGCTCACCGACAAGCCGGTGAAGGGCATCGTGACCGGTCCGGTGACGATGGTGGCGCGCTCGTTCGTGCGCCAGGACCAGCCGCTGTACGAGACCGCCGATCAGGTGGCGCTCGCGATCCGCGACGAACTGGCCGATCTCGAGAAGGCCGGCGTGGCGATCATCCAGGTCGACGAACCGGCGGTCCGCGAGTTGCTGCCGCTGCGACCGGACGGGCGCACCGAATATCTGCGCTGGGCGGTCAACGCGTTCCGGCTGGCGACCTCCGGGGTTCGGCCCGACACCCAGATCCACACCCACATCGCCTATTCGGCCCGCTCCGAAATCGTGCGTGCCATCGAGGAACTCGACGCCGACGTCACCGCCATCGTCGCGACCCGCTCGCTGGAATGGGTGCTCAAGGCGCTGACCGAGGATGTCGAGGAAGGGCAAGGCCTGAGCCACGGCGTGGGACCGGGTGTGTACGAGAGCCGTTCGGCGCGGATTCCGGATATCGACGAGATCGACGAATTGCTCACCGCCGCAGCCGAAGCCGTGACACCGCAGCGGCTGTGGGCGAATCCGGACGGCGGTTTGAAGACCCGCCACTACTGGCAGCTGGATCCTTCGCTGCGCAATATGGTCGCCGCCGCCCGCCGGGTGCGGCGTCGCGCCGAAGCGGCCGAATAGGTCCTGCCGCTGCGCAATCCGCATCGCCCGGGTGGTTCGCCACCCGGGCGAAACTCACAGCTGTTGCCGGAGATTCGCTCGCCCCGAGTGCGTTAGCCTACGACTACTGTTTCGAGATCAGGAGAACCGCTCATGGGTATGTTCGACCAGCTCAAGGATGCCGCCGGCAAGGCGGCCGACCTGGCGGCCAAGAATGCCGACAAACTCGACCCGGTGATCGACAAGGTCGGCGATCTGGTCGACAAGCAGACCGGCGGCAAGTTCGAAAAGCAGGTCGACGCCGCGCAGCAGGCCGCGAAGAAGGCGCTGCACGAGCAGACCGAGAAGTAGACCACGCACAGGTGGTACACGGGCGAAGGCCACGCCCGGCTTCGTGCCGGACGTGGCCTTCGTGCTGTGCGAATCAGTGCCGGCCGAACAGCAGCGCCATCAGAGTCGCCATGGTGTCGTCGGCCTTCTGCGTGCGGTCGAAGGTCGTCAGGGCGAGCAGCGAGGGGAAGCGCTGCCGCGCGACGGCGTGGGCGTAGGTGAATTCACGCAATCCGTCGGGGCCGTGGATGCGGCCGAAGCCGGAGTCGCCGACACCGCCGAAGGGCAGCGACGGAATCTGCGGGAACGTGAAAACGGCGTTGACGCTGACCATTCCGGTACGCAGCCGGTCGGCCAGTTCCCGCCCGCGCGCCTTCGAGAACACCGCTGCGGACAGGCCGTAGCGGCTGTCGTTGGCGCGGGCGATCGCGGTGTCCATATCGGGCACCTTCGCGACGGTGAGGGTGGGCCCGAAGGTTTCCTCGGTCACGGCCGGGGCGTCCTCGGGCACGTCGACCAGCACGGTGGGCTGCACCACCTGTCCGACGATGGTGTCGGCGCCGCCGGTCAGTGCCCGGCCGCCGCGCGCGACGGCGTCCTCGATGTGGCGGCGGATCACGTCGAGTTGCTTCGGCATCGTGATGGGGCCGATCTTGGCGCCCGGATCATTGCCCGCGCGTTGCTGTTTCGCCTTCGTCACCAAGGTTTCGAGGAAGGTGTCGTAGACGTGCTCGTGGACGTAGACCCGTTCGGTGCCGATACAGGACTGGCCGGCATTGGCCATTCCGGCCCACAGCGCGGCGTCGGCCGCCGCGTTCAGATCGGCGTCGGCGTCGACGAGCAGCACATCCTTGCCGCCGCATTCGGCGACCAGCGGTGTGAGGCTCTCGGCGCAGGCGGCCATCACCTTCTTGGCTGTCGCCGTCGAGCCGGTGAAGGCGATCTTGTCCACGCCCGATCGGCACAGCGCCGCACCGGTCGCCCCCTCGCCCGTGATCAGTTGCAGCACCGGCTGTTCCGGCACGACCTCGGCGAACATGTCGACCAGCCAGCGGCCGACGCCGGGGGAGTACTCGCTGGGTTTGAACACCACGGCATTACCCGCCGCCAGCGCGTACACGATCGAACCCAGCGGCGTGAACACCGGATAGTTCCAGGGGCCGATCACGCCGATGACGCCGAGCGGCTTGTACTCCACCGACGCCGCCTGATTGATCGTGAGCAGCCCCACCCGAGCGCTCTTGCGGCCCAGCACCTTCGGAGCGTTGCGGCCCGCCCACTTCAGATGGTCGAGGCTCAGCGCCACCTCGAGCGCGGCATCGGAATACGGCTTGCCGGTCTCGTCGTGCATCACCGCGGCCAGCTGCCGCATCCGGCGGGCCAGCAGTCCCGCGAATCCGGCCAGACGCCGGGCCCGCTCGCCGTAGTCGAGGCCCGACCACCACTCGTATGCCGTGCGGGCGCGGGCCACCGCCGCCTCGATATCGGCCTCGGTGTGGATGGGGTAGGTGCCCACCACCTCGCCGGTACCGGGATCGTGCACATCGAAGGTGGCGTGCGTATCGATCTCACCGATCTCGTTCACGGTCGTCATCGGGTGGCCTCCTTCGTAGCGGTGCCGGTGCTGGACGACGGGGTGCGGCCGCGGATCAGATCGGCCGCCTTCTCGCCGATCATGACGGTCGGCGCATTGGTGTTGCCGCGGACGATGCGGGGCATCACCGAGGCGTCGACCACGCGCAGTCCGCTGACACCCTGGACGCGCAGTTCCGGGTCGACCACCGCGGTCTCGCCGCTGCCCATGGCGCACGTGCCGACCGGGTGGAACAGCGTCTGGGTCCAGCGTGCGATGTGCGCCCGCCAGCCGTCCTCGTCGATCCGGTCGGCGCGTTCGGGCAGGTAGGAACTGTCGAGATGGGCGGCCAGCGGCTGCTGCCGCGCGATCTCGAGCAGTTGCCGGCAGCCCGCGAGCAGGGCATCCGCATCGCGCGGGTCGGAGAAGTAGGCCGGATCGATATCCGGCTTCCACAGCGGATCGGCCGACCGCAACCGCAGCCGCCCGCGGCTGTGCACGTCGACCAGCGTCGGCCCGGCGGTGAACATCGGCGCGATGTTCTCGTGAAAACCGTTGTCGTAGAACGCCGTCGGCGCGACGTGGTATTGAATGTCGGGACCTTCGAGTCCCTCGCGGGTGCGCACGAATCCGCCGCCCTCGCCGACATTGGAGGTCAGCGGCCCGCGGCCGAGCGCCTGCCACTGCGCGAGCCGCAACGGGGTCTCGAAATCGGCGAGATCGGAGACGCCGCGGGTGCGCCACAGGATGGGGGTCACCGGGTGGTCGTGCAGATTCTCGCCGACGCCGGGCAGGTCCACCACCACATCGATGCCCAGTTCGCGCAGATGCGCCGCGGGCCCGATACCGGAGAGCATGAGCAGCTGCGGCGAATTGACCGCACCGCCGGAGAGCAGCACCTCGGCCTCGGCATGCACGGTGTGCTCGCTGCCGTGGCGGCGATAGGTCACGCCGACCGCGCGGGTCCCGTCGAGCACCAGCGCGGTGGCGTGCGCCTCGGTCCGCACGGTCAGGTTCGGCCGGTCCAGCGCCGGGCGCAGATAGCCGTCGGCGGTGGACCAGCGGCGGCCGTTGCGATGGGTGACCTGGTAGCTGCCCACGCCCTCCTGCGTCGCGCCGTTGAAATCGTCGGTGCGGGCAATGCCCGCGGCCGCGGCCGCGGCGATCCAGGCGTCGGTCAGTTCGTGGGTGTAGCGGCGGTTCTCGACGTGCAGCGGGCCGTCGGTGCCGTGATACGGCGAACGCAGGCCGGTATTGGTCTCCGACCGCAGGAAATAGGGCAGGACGTCCTCGTAGCTCCAGCCGACCGCGCCGAAGTCGCGCCGCCAGCCGTCGTAGTCGGCGCGGTTGCCGCGGATGAAGATCATCGCGTTCATCGACGAGCATCCACCCAGCGCCTTCATCCGCGGCCAGTACGCGCGCCGGCCGCCGAGATGTTTCTGCGGTGTGGTCTCGTAGCGCCAATCCCATTGGGTGCGAATCAATTTCCCCCACGCCGCCGGTATCTTGATCTCGTCGGCCCGGTCGTCGGGACCGGCCTCCAGCAGCAGGACCGAGACCTGGGGGTCCTCGGTGAGGCGATGGGCGAGGACGCAGCCCGCGCTCCCCGCTCCGATGATGATGTAGTCGAACGATTCACGGTCGGGCACGCGAGGACCTCCAGCACGGTTGCCGAACACCGACACGGATCCGGACGGGGCCGACCTGCGATTATAGCGGCAGAGACCGTCCCGGACCCGGTTCCAGGGTCGACCTTACGCTGTGTGCGGCGGTCGGGAGCGGAGTTCGGAGGTAGCGAATCGCGGCCGGGGCAGGCGGGTCCGGGCGGGGCGCACACGCAGTGCAGTGCTTCCGCCGAATATGAAGGTACACAGGCGATTACGGATTACTCCGCGCCTGACGGCCGCGTGGCGGTCGCTCGCCACCTGCTCCGCCGTGATGCGGCCGGCTCCTGAGCGGGTGCCCGGCATTCGTGAGCCTGGGCGTGTCCGGATCACGGCACGTAGGATTCGGCCGGACCCGCGAACCGGGGATGGCGTCGATGCCCGGCGCGAAGACGGTCGCGCGGGTATGGCGGCGAACGGCAGGAGGACCGTGATGGGTGGTTCGTTCCCACGGGGTGCGCGCCGTGGCCGGCGACGGATCTCTCGGCGCGGCCGGGGCGGTGCGCACGGGCCCGTCGGACATGTCGCGAGTGGTTGAGTCCAGCAGGATGGTGTACGACCGGACGCCAGCAAATGTCTGAGCGTGTCGTAGCCGGATAGAGGGTGGTCACCGCGTGATCCTTCAAAAGA